>CAMDFL010000026.1 GCA_945897475.1 Bordetella parapertussis | reverse complement strand
CAATGTGGTGTCCTGTCCAGGCGGTGCATTAGCGATCGCGCCCTGAAATGAGCTTTGCTGCCGCCATTCCTCCGGTGGACGAATTCGAGCGTCGCTACCCACCTGATCCATCGCCCAGAACAGTTCCAGCGTGTGGCCATCCGGATCGAGAAACTCGACGGAGACCTGCGAACCTGCGCGTCGGCGGCCTTCGAAGACCACCTCCATTTTGTTGATCGAAAACGGCAATCCCGCTGGCGTTTGCAAATCCTTCAAGGCCTGCACGGCTGGGCTCGCAAGACCCTCCATATCGATTAGTTCTCTGGGCATGATTGGTCTCCTCGGCTTACATGGTGCTGGCTACAATGACTTAGCGCATAGTGGAGTGTCAGAGCGGTCTAGCAGAGTATCAGAGCGCTCTAATGTAGTATCAGAGCGCTCTAATGTAGTATCAGAGCGGTCTAATAGAGTATCAGCGCGGTCTAGCAGAGTATCAGAGCGGTCTAATGGCAAGGAGAAGCCCTAGCCGCCACTGCGTCCATAGATACTCGAGCGCGTCTCCTTCTTGGTCATGAATTCCAGCAGCACCGCCTTGCCTTCCTTGGTTTTCGCCACGCCGCGCTTGATCGCCGCGACGATTTCGGCCGGGTTGGTGATTCGCTCGCTGTAGCCGCCTAAGGCCTTTGCCAGGTCCGAGTAGTTGCCAGAGATATCGGTCGAGCGGTATTTCTCGGTCGAACTCGTCATGACGTTCAGTTCCGCCGCCATGCAATTGTTGTTGACCAAGATAGACAGAATCGGAATGTTGTCGCGAACGCAGGTCTCGAAATCCATGCCGGTGTGGCCAAATGCCGCATCGCCCCAGAAGTTCACGCAGGTTTTCTCAGGCTTCGCGATTTTGGCGCCCATGGCGAGGCCAAGGCCATACCCGAGTTGCGTGGACTTGCCCCAGCCGATGTAGCTCATCGGCTCGGTCGACTGCCAGAACGGCACGATCTGGTTGCGTGGCGAGCCCGAGTCGTGGGTGACGATGGTGTTGGGTACATCCAAGGTATGCAGCAGATCCCAAATCACGCGGTAGGGTGAAATCGGCACATCGTTCGAAGTGAGTTCGGGCATCCACTCGGCGAGCCAAGCATCGCGGATAGTTTTGATTTCTTTTGCGACAGGCCCGGCATCGCGCGCCTTGCCTTTCAGACGGTCTTTGACTTCGGCCACCAAGGCATCGAGCGTCAAATCCAGATCACCAACCAGGGCCATTTCCGTGGGCAGGTTTTTGTTGACCTCGGCCATATCCCAGGTGGCGTGGATGTAGCGCTTGCCGCGTGGCATGTTGATTGCAAACGGTGTTTGCGTAAACGAGCAGCCGGCGCCAAAGATCAAATCGGCGTTCTCGACGAAATCATAGGCTTGCTTGGAGAATGAAGCGCCGCCCGAACCCAATGACAGAGGATGATTCTCGGGGAAGCTGCTCTTACCCGCATAGGTTGTGACCACCGGCGCGGCCAGCAACTCGGCCAGTTCCTTCAGTTGCTTCCAGGCTCTTCCATAGTGAATGCCCTGGCCTGCGTAGATCACCAGGCGCTTGGCATCGATCATGGCGGCAGCAGCCTTGGGCACCACTGCGGGGTCGGGCGCGCTACGCGAGGTCAGCACCGGTTGATAGTCTATGTTGCCGGTGAATTCCTCAGCCAATACATCCATCGGCAACTCCACGATGCAAGGACGCGGCCGGCCATTGCGGAGTTGCGTGAAAGCGCGCCGCATGGCGTTAGGAATGTCATCCGCAAAAGTCACCTGCTCAACCGTCTTGGATATTCCGCGCATTTGCAGCATGGCGCTGAAATTGGGCGCGATCTGCGCGGCGCGGCGCGCGTGGCCCATCGGCAGAACCAGCAAGGGAACCGACTCCGCATAGGCCTGGGCGACGGCGCCATAGGCATTCTCAGTCCCCGGGCCCTGCTGCATGGCAAACACGCCGATTTTCTGCCGACTGGTGACGCGGCTGATGGCATCGGCCATGTGCATTCCGGTGCGCTCCTGGCGCACGATGTAAGGCCTGATACCCAGTTCGGCTGCGGGTTCGATAATTGCATTTCGGGGATAGCAAGGCAGGTCCGTGACCCCCTCGCGCTTGAGAATTTCCGCGACAACTGCGGCACCTTTCATAACAAATCCTTTATATATAAGTCAAACTTTAATTGGTCAATGCCAATTACTGACATGCCAAATTGCTCAATTTTAATACTCAAATTGGAATGGATTACGCGATAAATTCAAGCCGCTGTTTTCGGCCGATGGCGTTTGACCGCTTCCGGGTTGGTGGAATCCACGCCCATGTAGACGCCACGATCCCACTTGCGCTTGAGCGGATCGTTCACTTTCAGCGCCATCTTGCCGATTCCCTGAATCTCGATTTCAACGGTTTCGCCATCCTGCACCATGCCCAGGCCTTCGTGATTGGTGCCGCAAGCAATCAGGTCGCCCGAGTTGAGCGTCATGATGGTGCTCGCCCACTCAATGATTTCGGGCACACGGTGCTCCATGTCGTCGGTGTTGTAATTATGGCGCAACTGACCATCGTTCCAGAATCGCACGATGACATCGTTGGGCTCTGGAATTTCATCGGCAGTCGTAATGCAAGGGCCAACCGGCCCGAAGGTATCAAAGGACTTTCCCATCCAGCTCGCCGGAGTCATCGCCGGCCAGGTACGCCGGCCTTCGCCGCGCGCGGTGACATCGATCATCGCGGTATAGCCGAACACCGCATCGCGCCAGTTCTCGCGCTTGACACGCTTGACCGGACCCTTGATCACGATGGCCAGCTCCGCCTCATGCATGAAGGCCCATGGCTCGGTAAATTCAGGCAATTCAATGGTATCGCCAGGTCCGACCACCGCATCCGGATTTTTCAGGAACATCGACAAACCCTTGGTCTCGCGCTGCGCGTGTTCCCAGTAATTGCCGATGCAGCAAAGAAATTTCCCCGGGCGCGGCAGCGGCGCACGCAGACGTACCTTATCCAGAGGTATCGCGGCTGAATCTTTAGCCAACTTCTCCAAACTGGGACGCAGCTTGTCAAAATCGTCGATGATTCCCTGCATGGTCAATTGAGGAGTGTAGTCGCGCTTTACCGCGCTTGCGATACTGACCACGCCTCTATCTGTAAGGATGCCTGGATTTATCTCGCCCTTGCCGTCGTTTTGGAACAACACCAATTTCACTTTGCTCTCCTACTTAAATGGAATTCCGTCAAAGAGGCGACAATGTAGCCGCGCGGCGCTTTCCCCGCAAGCGAATCAACGATTGTTCGCGATTGTTCTCGCTTGTTCGCGCTTGTTCGCGCTTGTCTTCGCGCTTGTTCGCGCATGTCTTCGCTTGCCCGCGATTGTCCTAACCCTAAGCCGGCAGAACCGGAACCAAACAGGCTGTCACTGAGGCCACCTTTCCCGCCAAACTGCAGGTTTGCAAAAGCGCAAACCTACAATTTAGCCGGCCGTATCCGAACCCTGGTTCTATGCCAGACAGTTCTATGCCAGAACTGTCAACACTTACCTCGTTAGTGACTAGAATACACGCCGCTTGATTCACATCTTGAAACAGGAGAATTAAATTGAAGTCATGGTTTCTGAAAACCGATACCCAGCCCAGCACCCTCCAGCTGCACGAAATTCCCATTCCCGAACCCAAAGCCGGTGAAATTCGCATCAAGGTACGGGCAGCGTCGCTGAATCGTGGAGAGTTTTTGAGTTCGCCATCGCTGGCGCACGGCGGACCTGTCGCCGCGCCGGCGGGTTCGGACTGCGCCGGCGAAGTAGACGCAATAGGCGCGGATGTCAGCGGATGGAAAATCGGCGATCGCGTCATGGGTACAGCGCGCGGCGCCTACTCCGAATACGCAGTATTCGACGCGCGTCTGGCCAATCAGGCCCCCGATCGGCTCAGCTGGGAGGAAGCCGCCGCCGCCCCCATCGCCTTCATGACCACACACGACATGCTGATGGCGCAAGGCCACCTCAAGGCAGGCGAATGGCTGCTGGTTACAGGCGTCTCGGCAGGTGTTGGCGTGGCCTGCCTGCAAACCGCCAAAGCCTTGGGCGCGAAGGTGATCGGCACCTCCGGCTCGCGCGCAAAACTTGATCGCTTGAAAGCCTTAGGCTTGGATATCGGCATCGAGACGCGCAATCCCGATTTCGCTGCGGCCGTCCTCGACGCCACCGGCGGCAAAGGCGCGGATCTGGTGGTCAACAATGTCGGCGGTTCGGTATTCGCCGAGTGCATCAAATGCATGGCCTTTCAGGGTCGCCTTGCCACGGTCGGTTATCTCGACAAGACCTTTAGCGCGGAAATTGACTTGGGGAGCCTGCATTCGAAACGATTACACCTATTTGGCGTCTCAGCGAAACATCGCCCGATACACGAGCGCGCGGCGATGCTGCCGACTTATCGACGCGAAATGCTGCCCTTCCTGGCCGATGGCCGAATCAAACCTCTGGTCGACAAAGTGTTTTCATTGGATGAACTGCCGCGCGCACGCGAATTCATGGAATCGAATTCACAGGTCGGCAAAATTGTGATCAAAGTCAGTTAAAAAGATGCAAGGTTCAATTTGAAGTTTCAAACTCAAATCGGCGTGATGCTTGCACGCCTTGCAGCATCCCTTTGTGTCGCCGCCCCAGTAAGAGTCCGGCCTGGACGTGGGCGTAGTACTCAGGGAATTTGAGCAAATTTCGAAGATCAAGCTGGAAAATTGGGCGCAATCATCGCTGACTTTTAGGCTTCACTGAGCTCACGTACCGGCACCACGCGCTCGATGCTCTGTAGAGCGGGCAGCGTCTTCAAGTCGTAGTTCGCTTGCAGCACAAACCACGATGCAGCGTTGCCCCCAACGTACTTTGCCAGTCGAGCTGCGGTGTCCGCAGTGACGGTCTGGCTATGTCCTACCGCAACGCCAGAGATTCGCCGGAACTACGCCGCGGCCGCCGTCAGCAGATCCTTCCCGCCAAAGCGCTCGAGCCAGCGGGGAATGATCTCCGGGTTGACCACGTGTTTGGGGATTTTCCCTGAGAGCGCGTCGTAGATCGCCTGTTCCACCCACGGCGCGGCGATGGCGAGGCCGCTCCCCACGTTGTTGGAAACCATGTGCGGCGAGAGCAGCACCTTGTCGCCCATTTTCAGGAAACGCAGATCCGCAGGGGGCGGCTCCTCGGGTAGCACGTCGAGTATGGCAGCGGCGATGCGATCCGCGTCCAGTGCGTCTGCCAACGCGTCGATGTCGACGATGTTGCCGCGCGCGTGGTTCGCGAGCAAGGCGGTTTTCTTCATCAAGGCAAGCTGGCTGGCACCAATCAGCTTATGCGTTTCTTTGGTGAGATTACAGTGGATGGTCACCACGTCCGACTGTTTTAACAGCGTATCCAGATCAACGCGATGCACGTTGTGATGAACAAACAGCGAGTCATCCGCGTAGGGATCGTAGCCGATCAGGCGCATCCGCCAGGGCGCGAGCAGATCCGCCACCCTTCCGCCAATGCGGCCCAGGCCGATAATGCCAAAGGTCAGGCCGGGGTAATTGTCGATCTGACGTGGGCCGACATACTGCCCCTGCAGCGAACGATCACGCCAACCACCCGCCTTGATGAAGCTATCCTTCTCACGCGCCTTTTTCAACACAGTCAGGATATTGGCCACGGTGCCCTCGGCAACGCCCCCCCAATTGGATTCGGTGGGACTGTGTACCACCAGCACGCCTTGCTCGGTCGCGGCATCCAGATCGATGTTGTCGTAGCCCACGGTATAAAACGCCACCAGGCGCAGATTCGGCGCGTCTGCCAGGGATTTGCGCGTCACCGTCATGGATTTGTTGGCGGCGCACGCCGCGGCATCGCTATCGGCATCGAACACGACGTCGTAGCGCCGCCGGATATTGGCCATATCCATCCACGCCTGAGGGGGTATTTTCATATTGATACCCGCGCGCTTCATGCGCTCGTAGCTGGCGCCCGACTCATCCACCGGCGCGGCGACATCGACCTTGGGTCCTGACATGGCTTAGCTCCTCTTGGCTTACTTGGTGGCGGGCAAATCGCTGCCCTCGGCAAAGAATTTTCCGGGGATGATGTTAGATCCATCCCGACTAGGTACGCGCGTATCCTTCACGCCCTGCCACCATTCGCGGCTGTCCTTGACCCAGGGCTGCACCGCGGTCGCAGCGCAACGCAACATCACCAGCGGTATCGACCCGGTATTGGTGAACATGTAGTAGCAGCCTCGCGGCAGCATGATGCCTTGTTGCTTGGTCAAGGTAACGGCATGATCCTCCGGATCGCGAAAGGTCGCCTCGCCCTCGATGATGACAAAGAAATGATCCTCGGTCATATGCGTGTGCAGAAAATTCTCGCCACCCTCGGCATAAATCTTGATCGAGACCTTCATGAGATCGGTTACAGAGACGAAATTATCGATCATTCCCGAGGACACCATAGGCGTTTTCAAGCTGAATAGCTGCGGCTTCACGGTTCCTATGGCGGGGCTTTCTGGTTTCAATTGAGCGGACATGAATTCCTCCTTTTAGCGGTCAAAATTGTTTGTGCGTTTTCTCACGAATTTTTTCGCCAATATTTACGTGAATTTCCTCGTGAATTTTCTCGCACCTGGTCAGCAAATCCCCCGCGCAGACGCGATGATAGACGCTACTCCGGTTCAATGCCGACGGCTTTTATCGAAGCGCGCGAGCGATTCGTGGTCGCCCCGCAGTCGCCCTTGAAGAACACGGCAAATACGGCGACAGGGCGCGCGATCGTCGTCGGATTTACGCTTTATCCACGCCCTATGAAGGAGGGCATGTGATTGGGCAGGATGATGGAAGAGAACAGGTTCACCTCCGGGGGCAGGCTGCACATCAAGGTCGCGAGACGCCCCAGATCGTGCGGGTACATGATGAAGTCTGCCGGCGTCTTGCCAGGGCCGGGGCCGCCACGCGCCGCGTTGAAGTTGGAAGCCGTCGGGCCAGTATGAATGATGGATGAAACAATGTTGAAAGGCCGTCCATCCAGAGTCAAGGAACGCGTCAGGCCTTCAATGGCCATCTTGGTCGCAGCGTAGGGCGCGGAGTTGGTGCGAGGCGTTTGCGCGGAGATACTGCCGATGTTGATGATGCGTCCGCCACCATGATCCATCATGAACTTAAAGGCCTCGCGACTGCATAGAAAGGCGGCGGTAAGGTTGACATCCACCACCGACTGCCATTGCGCCAAGGACATTTTATAAGTCGGTGTATTGGTCGCCACGCCGGCGTTGTTGACCAGAATATCCACCTTGCCCAAGCTGGATATGGTTTTTTCGAACAGCGCGATCACCTCAGGCTCCTTCGTGACATCGGCCTGCACCGCGATCGCCTTGCCGCCGTCGGCCTTGATCGACTCTACCACCGCATCGATCATCTCCTTGCGGCGGCCATTGATCACGACCGTGGCGCCTTCCTTGGCGAATACCTCGGCGATGCCTTTGCCGATACCGGTGTTCGATCCTGTGATGATCGCAACTTTTCCTTCCAACTGACCCATGACGTACTCCTTGGTTAATAATGTCGCTCTGACCCGCGCGGCGTGTGGCCTGGGGCCAAAACACTGACAGGTGTCCGAAGGCTTTAGTATCGCCGATTTGGGCATCGCCGACTTGGCAAAGAGGCCGGAATCAAGATCGACTAGGGCAAGATCGACTGGGTCTTAATCGAATGGACCTTAATCCAATGGGTCGAGATCGGAACAGGTCAAGATTGAATAGACACGCCGGCCGCCAGCATGCCGGCCGATTCAATGAATCCGATAATAGTGTCCAGGCCCTGCCCCGTCTTGAGATTGGAGAACACGAAGGGCCGCTCGCCGCGCATCGCCCTCGCATCGCGGTCCATGACCTCCAGCGATGCGCCGACCATGGGGGCCAGGTCAATCTTATTAATGATTAACAGATCGGACTTGATGATGCCCGGCCCGCCTTTGCGGGGAATTTTATCCCCGGCGGCCACATCGATCACATAAAGCGTCAAATCCGAGAGCTCCGGGCTGAAGGTGGCGGCCAGATTGTCGCCACCGGATTCAATGATGATGAGATCAAGGCCCGCAAAGCGCCGATTGAGCCGCGCCACCGCTTCGAGATTGATCGAAGCGTCTTCGCGGATCGCGGTATGCGGACAACCGCCGGTTTCCACCCCGATGATGCGCTCTGGCGCCAAGGCTTCATTTCTCACCAGGAACTGTGCGTCTTCCTCGGTGTAAATATCGTTGGTCACGACGGCGATGTTGTATTTGTCGCGCAGGGCACGGCATAGCAGCAGGGTAAGGGCGGTCTTTCCGGACCCGACCGGACCGCCGATGCCAAGGCGCAGGGCCTGGGGTTCGCTCATGCTGCCACCTTCACGAACGGAATAGCCGGGAATACTGCGACTCGTGCCGGCATGAGGCAAGCGCCAATCCGGGCGCGAAGCTGCCGATGTCCTCGTTGGCCATGGCCATGGCGGCATCCACAAAATCAGACAGGGAAGCACTCAAGGCAAGCAATATTCTCTGACCATCGGTTTGACCCAGCGGTACAGTCTTGAGCGCCGCCATCACCTGGTTTTCAAGCCACGACCAGAGATAAGCGAGCAGCGCATCGTGAGGCGCGATTTGCCACTGCACCGCCGCGAAGGAATAGGCGCAGGGAAACGAGGGTTCATCCAGCGCTTCGAGTTGCGTCAATTGGCCGGCATCAATTCCCGGCAGGGAGGCTACCAAGCGACGCAGTGAATATCCCATCTGCACGGTTTCCGCCCGAAATTCGGCCGCTTCGCGGGTGGCAAGGAATGCATCGTTCCAATTGCGTACCCCATTCCAATCCAATGTCTGCCATGCCGAGGCGAGGCGCAAGAAGCAAGGTGCTTCCGCACGCGCCACGGACAATGAAAGCACGTCGGCAATCCAAGCTTTCGCGCTCACGGCATCATGGACAAGGCCCGACTCCACCGCGTCCTCAAGCCCCTGCGAGTAACTGAACGCTCCGACGGGAAGCGTTGGACTAGCCAGTTGCAGCAGCCGGACCAGACGAAGATCTGAGCTCGCAGGCATATCAGTGATGCTTGTGTTTTTTTCCGTGCGAGTGCGGCTCGTCGTGAGCATGCTCTTTTTCATGGTCATGACCGTGCTCTTGCTTATGGTCCAATTCGGGCTCATCGTCATGCCCGTGCTCATGCTTATGGTCGTGTTCGGGCTTATGGTCATGCCCATGATTGTGGTCGTGGTTCTGCGCATGCTTCTTTACGACGGCAATCACCTTCTTGTGATCGTGTCCATGGTCGTGCTGGTGCTCATGGCCGTGATCGTGTTCATGCTTGTCATTCTGTGCATGACCATGATCGTGGCCGCAATCCGGTCCATGCACGTGGCCATCTTCATCGGCAGCCTCGCCATATTCATGGATGGTTCCGCCCTGAGCATCGTGCGCATGGCCATCGCCAGAATAGGCGCCCGGTTCCGGCTCGAAGGCCGCCTGTAAGCCTATGACTTTTGCCCCCAGCCCAATCAGCATATTCTCCAAAACGTGGTCCGCCGCGATACGTAACCAGCCTTCGCCAACCTGTACCGCCACATGGCGATTGCCAAGGTGATAGGCAGCCTTGGCCAAGGCGATGGCGGAATCGCAGGTGATGTCGAGAACTTTTTCCGCAGTGGCATGCACCTCGATAACACGGCCGTCGGAGGCGACCAACATATCGCCCCCTCGTAGCACTTCACCGCGCGGCAGATGCAGAGCGACTTCTTCTCCGCCAACCAGCGTGACTTTGGAACGCGATTTGACGCGGGCCTCGAAGGGCAGCTCGAGCCGGCCCTTGGCCTGGATCTGATACACGCCCGGTTTCACTTTCAGTTTTTTTCGAATTTCTATCATTTCCCAACCTCAAAAAAGAAAATAACGTTGCGCCATGGGTAGAATTTTCGCCGGTTCGCAGACGAGCAACTCGCCATCGGCGCGCACCTGGTAGGTCTGGGCGTCCACTTCCAGACGCGGCAACCAGTCATTGTGCACCATGTCCTTCTTGCCGATACGCCGGGTATTGCGAACGGCCATCAATGGCCGGGCAAGACCAAGCGTGGCGATAGCTTCGCTCTCTAAGGCCGCTTGCGATACAAAGGTCAGAGAATTTTGCAATGCCTTGCCAAAAGCGCCAAACATCATGCGGTAATGCACCGGCTGTGGCGTGGGAATCGAGGCATTAGGGTCGCCCATAGCAGCGGCCGCGATCATGCCCCCTTTCAATATCAACGAGGGTTTGACACCGAAAAATCCCGGCCGCCATAACACCAGATCGGCGAATTTTCCCGGTTCGATGGATCCCACCTCGTGTGAAATGCCGTGCGCTATGGCCGGATTTATCGTGTATTTGGCGATATAACGCTTCACTCGGGCGTTGTCGTTATCGGCTGGGTCACCCGCAGCCGATCCGCGCTGCTGCTTCATCTTGTGCGCCGTCTGCCAGGTGCGGATGATGACCTCGCCAACCCGTCCCATTGCTTGGGAGTCCGAGGACATCATGGAGAACGCGCCCAGGTCGTGCAGAATGTCCTCCGCGCCTATGGTCTCGCGGCGGATGCGCGATTCGGCGAAGGCCACATCCTCAGCGATGGCAGGGTCAAGGTGATGGCAGACCATCAGCATGTCCAGATGTTCGGCCACGGTATTCACCGTGTAGGGCCGGGTGGGATTGGTCGAGGATGGCAACACATTGGGTTCGCCCGCCACCTTAATGATGTCGGGTGCGTGTCCACCGCCCGCCCCTTCGGTGTGAAACGTATGAATAGTGCGGCCCTTGAACGCCGCCACCGTGGTTTCAACAAATCCGGATTCGTTCAAGGTATCGGTGTGAATCGCGACCTGCACATCCATTTCGTCAGCAACATTAAGGCAATTGTCGATGGCTGCGGGCGTGGTGCCCCAGTCTTCGTGAAGCTTGAGTCCAATGGCGCCCGCGCGAACCTGTTCGCGCAGGGGTTCGGGCAAACTCACATTGCCTTTGCCGAAAAACCCCAGATTCATGGGAAAGGCCTCGGCCGCCATCAGCATGGAACGAATATGCCAGGGACCCGGCGTGCAGGTTGTCGCAAAGGTTCCGGTGGCGGGCCCGGTTCCGCCGCCCAGCATGGTGGTAACGCCTGACATCAGCGCATCCTCGATCTGTTGCGGACAAATGAAGTGGATATGCGTGTCGATACCGCCTGCGGTCACGATCATGCCTTCGCCTGCGATGATTTCCGTGCCTGCGCCGATTGGAATGGTGACACCAGGCTGTATGTCGGGATTGCCGGCCTTGCCGATCTGCCAGATGCGCCCCCCTTTCAGGCCGATATCGGCTTTGACGATGCCCCAGTGATCGATGATGAGTGCGTTGGTGATGACGGTGTCGGCCACCTCCGCCGAAACACGCTGGCTTTGCCCCATACCGTCGCGTATCACCTTGCCGCCTCCAAACTTCACCTCCTCGCCGTAGACGGTGTAATCCTTCTCCACTTTTATCCAGAGATCGGTATCAGCAAGACGAACGCAATCTCCGGTGGTGGGACCGAACATTTCGGCATAGGCCTGCCTGGAGATTTTCATTCCAAAGCTCCCATGACCCGTCCTGCGAACCCGTACACCATCCGATTTCCCGACAGCGAAACCAACTCTACGCTACGTGTTTGCCCGGGCTCAAAGCGAACTGCGGTTCCTGCGGCAATATTGAGACGTGATCCGTAGGCTGCGTCGCGATTGAATTTCAGGGCCTCATTGGTTTCAAAAAAATGATAATGCGAGCCGACTTGTATCGGCCGGTCACCGGTATTGGTAACTTCTATTTTCCCGCTAACGCGGCCTGCATTGAGTTCAATATCGCCTGGTGCAACTCTCATCTCGCCTGGAATCATGGCCTTCCTCCGAATTTAATCAGCCTGCCCTAACGCATAGAATTAAGGAGAACGAGGAGAGAGGGACCCCCTTTCTGCCTGTTCTGAAGCCCTCCATAAGCGGTAAAAAAAGCATGCTTTTTAGACTATCGGCTGATGTACGGTCACCAGCTTCGTCCCATCAGGAAACGTCGCCTCGACCTGAATATCAGGGATCATCTCCGCAATACCTTCCATCACGTCCGCGCGCGTCAACAGCGTCGCTCCCCAGCCCATCAAATCCGAGACACCGCGGCCATCGCGTGCGCCTTCCATGATGGCCGCGGAAATAAACGCCACCGCTTCCGGATAGTTAAGCTTCACACCGCGCGCCTTGCGCCGTTCCGCGAGCAACGCAGCGGTGAAAATCAGAAGTTTGTCTTTTTCTCTAGGTGTCAATTCCATTGTTTTGTCCTAGCCTTCGTGGGGAGTTTCCTAGCCTTCGTCAGGTGCTCCAGATACGTAAGTCGGTGGATTCGCAGTCCATTATCGCCGGACGCAATACGCGCCGCAGTTGCATGAAATAGTGCTTTGCCGATTCGCTGGAATCTCCAAGGTAGCGAGCCACCAGCACCCCCGGCAATAAGCTTACCGCCCCTTCGCCTCGCTCCGGTAGATACTTTCGGCAAGCGGCGAGCATTTCTTTGTCGCAGCGCGATGCAATCGCCAGCATCGTCCCGCATACCGAGTGCCCGCCCAGCGCCACGGGCGAGTCAAATTGCGCCGAGCCGCCTTCAATATCGCCGCGTTCGATGAACACAGGCTTTCCGTCGCTGGTCACGCGAGTCAGCATTTTGCAATGACCATGCCTCATGCGCTGCGCTGCGCCGCCGCGACCAAAGCACAGGATGTCCCAGCCAATATAGCGCGCGCCCGGCCGAAGGTGGATATCTGTTCGCAACTCGGCCAGCGCGCCGTCAAAAAAAATACTCTCCTGCGGCAACCACTCAAGACGAGCATTGGCGCCAAGCTCAAAGCGGATTATCTGGCGTGCCCAATCCCCCGAGGACCGATACCACTTGCCTGCGCCAGGCGTGGCGAGCACCGCGTGCGATTCAGCACCTGCGCCTACCGAAAGACCGAGGTAATCGCCACCTGCGATCCCCGCGGGCGGATGAACCACAATGGCATGACAGATGCCCTCGCCTTCGGGATAAAGACTTTTCTGCACCACCAGCGGTCCATCGTGACGCTTTGATGCTAATACGCTGCGTGTTTCGCGCCGCTCGAACTCGAGATCAAGTTGGGCACGCCATCCCGATTGCGAAATTTTTTCGGCCATGTCCATAACAGAATCATACTGCGAGCAGTTCGAGCACGCCGTCCTTTTCCATATCGACGCCCGCGCCTCGCGCGATAATTTCGCCGCGCTCCATGACCAGATAATGGTCTGCCAGGGAACGCGCGAAATCGTAATACTGCTCGACCAGCAAGATGGCCATTTCACCGGTTGACGAGAGGCTGCGAATCGCGCGTTCAATATCACGGATGATCGAGGGTTGTATCCCTTCGGTGGGTTCATCGAGAATCAGCAGCCTGGGCCCCATGGCCAGGGCGCGTCCAATCGCCAGTTGCTGCTGCTGGCCGCCGGATAGATCACCACCACGGCGCTGCATCATCTGCCGCAATACTGGAAACATGTCGAAAATCCGCTCGGGTATCTGTGTGCCGCTGGGTTGCGTTGCAAGACCGATACGCAGATTCTCCTCGACGGTAAGACGCGCGAAAATCTCCCTGCCCTGCGGCACATAGCCCACGCCGGCGCGCACCCGCTGATACGGCGCTGCGCGCGTGAGATCCTGATCGCCAAACTTGATCACGCCGGTACGTGGCGCGACCAGACCCATCAGGGTGCGCAGCAGGGTACTTTTTCCCACGCCATTGCGACCGAGCAATGTCGTCACCTTGCCGGCTGGAATCTCGAAATCGAGACCGCGCAGAATATGGCTGCCGCCATAGTATTGATTGAGTCCGGAAACACGAAGCGTGGCTGCGCTCACTGTGGTTGCGCTTACTGTGGCCGCGGTCACGCTCATCGCCCCAGATAAACTTCGACAACACGCGGATCGGACTTGACTTGATCGAGTGAGCCCTCGGCCAGGATGCTGCCTTCGTGCAGCACTGATACTTTACTGGCGATACGAGCGATAAAGGCCATGTCATGCTCCACCACCACCAAAGAATGTTTGCCGGCGAGAGTGAGAAAAAGTTCTGCAGTACGCTCGGTTTCTTCGTCGCTCATGCCGGCGACCGGCTCATCTAGGAGCAACAGCCGCGGCTCCTGCATGAGCAGCATGCCGATCTCCAACCACTGCTTCTGACCGTGAGAAAGCAATCCCGCCTGTCTTGCTGCCGAATCCGCCAGTCGAATCAGCGTCATCATTTCGGCGATTCGGTCCTGCTGTCCGCTATCAAGTCGGGCAAACAGCGAGCGTCCTACCCGCTTATCGGCCTTCATCGCCAATTCCAGATTTTCAAACACGCTGTGATGCTCGAAGATAGTGGGTTTCTGGAACTTGCGGCCAATGCCAAGATGGGCAATCTCGGCTTCAGTGTGTTCTTTGAGATCGATGGTTTGCCCGAAAAAAACGGTCCCCGTGTCCGCCCGAGTCTTGCCGGTTATCACATCCATCATGGTGGTTTTACCGGCACCATTAGGTCCGATGACGCAGCGCAACTCACCCACATCGATGGCAAGGCAAAGCTTATTCAAGGCGCGAAAGCCATCGAAGCTCACCGTTATGTCATCCAGATAAAGCACCACTCCGTGGCTGGCGTCCAGGCCCTCGCCAACTCGGCGCGCAGGCGCGAAATCCCCGGGTGTACTACCTGAGAATTCCTTGTGAGCGGTATTCAAAGCGGCATTCATTGTGCAACTGCCTTCACAGACTTATCGCGTAATCGACTACAAACTTGTGCATACAGACCTACGATCCCCTTGGGCATGAAAAGCGTGACGATGATGAAAACGAAGCCCAATACAAATAGCCAGTATTCAGGTGCCGCCTGGGTGAAAAAGCTCTTAGCGCCATTCACCGCGCCGGCGCCGACGATGGCCCCCACCAAACTGCCGCGACCGCCCACAGCCACCCAGATGGCAATTTCAATCGAATTCGCCGGCGACATTTCACCGGGATTGATGATGCCCACTTGCGGTACATATAAAGCACCTGCAATACCGCAGATCACCGCCGACAGCGTCCAGACAAAAAGCTTGTAATTAACGGTGTTGTAGCCACAGAACATCACGCGCGACTCGGCATCGCGAATGGCTGCAAGTATCCGACCGAGTTTCGAGGTCACAATGAAGCGAGCCACTAACAAGGTGCCTATCAGCGTCGCGCCGGTTATGGCGAACAAGGCCACCCGCGTCTCGGGAGTGGTGATCGCAAAACCCAGAATGCGTTTGAAATCGGTGAAACCGTTGTTTCCACCGAAGCCGGTTTCATTGCGAAAGAAAAGCAGCATCGCGGCATAGGTGAGCGCTTGAGTGATGATGGAGAAATACACGCCTTTGATACGCGAACGAAACGCAAAATAACCAAACACGTAGGCCAGCAAGCCTGGCACCGCAATCACCAACAGCATCGCCCACCAGAACTGGTCGGTATTCCACCACTGCCAGGGAAATTCCTTCCAATCGAGAAACACCATGAAATCGGGCATATCCATTTTGTATTGTCCCTCGCGACCGATCTGGCGCATGAGATACATGCCCATGCCGTATCCACCCAGAGCGAAGAAAAGTCCGTGCCCCAGGGACAAAATGCCGCAATAACCCCAGATCAAATCCATGGCGAGGGCAACGATCGCATAGCACATGATCTTGCCAGTGAGGGTCACCCAGTAGATGGAAATATGAAACGGGCTGTCCTCGGGTAGAGCAAGATTTCCCAGCGGTACCAATACAAAAATCAAGAACGCGCAGATACCCAGCGTTACCCAGCCGCGCGGCCCGTATAACCTGGAAAGGGTCGATGAAATAGGACCCATGTCAGTTCTCTACCGAGCGGCCCTTCAAGGCAAACAAGCCTTGCGGACGTTTTTGAATAAAGATGATAATGAAAACAAGAACCGCAATTTTTGCCAACACGGCCCCTGACCACGACTCAAGCAGCTTGTTCGCGAACCCCAATCCAAGCGCCGCATACACCGTCCCGGCCAATTGACCTACGCCACCGAGCACCACCACCATGAACGAATCGACAACATAGGACTGCCCCAGGTCTGGGCCAACATTGCCAATTTGAGATAAGGCGCAGCCTGCAAGCCCTGCAATTCCGCAGCCCAATCCAAACGCCATGGTATCCACGTACCCTGTGGGAACCCCGACGCACGATGCCATTTCACGATTCTGAGTGACGCCCCGAACGAACAATCCCAGCCGCGTGCGTGTCAACAAAAGCCACATGCCAATTAGTACCAGGGCAACAAAAGCGATGATGACGATGCGGCTGTAGGGCAACACCACGTTGGTCAATATGTTCACCCCGCCTGACATCCAGACCGGGTTTTCCACTTGTACGTTTTGCGCGCCAAACACGGTACGCACCCCCTGGATCAGCACCAGACTGATGCCCCAGGTTGCAAGCAGGGTCTCAAGCGGCCGGCCATAAAGAAATCGGATGACTCCGCGCTCCAGAATCATGCCGACCGCCGCCGCGACAAAAAATGAGGTCGGCACGGCGCACAGCAGATACCAATCAAATGCACCAGGCGCATTCGATTTGAAAAAGTTCTGCACCATATAGGTGGTGTAGGCGCCAATCATGATCATCTCGCCATGCGCCATGTTGATGACGCCCATCAAGCCATAGGTAATGGCAAGGCCCAACGCGGCCAACAGCAGTATGGATCCCAGGCTGATTCCCGCGAAAGTAAGCCCTGCGCGCTCTCCCCAGGCCAACTGGCCATCGACAGCTCGCAGGCTTTTTTCGGCTTCGGCGCGCAACTCCGCGTCGGCTTCCACCCATTCACCGTCCTTTTTCTCCAGCACGCCCAGCAGCAGGGTTTTGGTATCAGGGTTGCTGGAAGTCGCCAGACGGCGAATCGCGGCGAGACGAAACTCACGCTCCGGGGATTTGATTTCCATGGCCGCGGCGATCATGCCAAGCATGGCCTTGATGGCGGCATCATCTTCCCGGTCGAAGGCCTTCTTGATCAACGGCAGCATGGCCTCGTCGGCGCCATCTGAGAGTTCCTTGGCCGCCGCAAGCCGCGTAGCACGATCCATCGATGCCAGCTTGAGCGCCGCAATCGCGCCGGCCAGTTCACGACGCAAACGATTGTTGGCGACAATGTCCTCGGCATCGGCGGGCACAGAGGCCATGGCCCCGCCGCTGATCGCATCGATTGCCTTGTCGCCTTGCACGATAAGGATGCGTTTGCCCGAGGTTTTAAGGTCTCCCTCGGCCAGAGCTTCGAGAATCTTCGCGCCACGCGCATCGCCATCGGCCACCAGAGCCGCAATTGCCGCGACCTGTTCTTCGCCATCGCCGAACGCCAGGGCGCGCACTGCGTCGGTATTGAAAGCCAACGCAGGGCCGGCGAGCAAACTGCAAATCAAGGCAAACAGAAATCGCATTATTTTTTTTCTGTGTGTGTTCGTACAAAGGGCCGCGACGACCCTTTGTTTGCTTACTTTTACTTCCTCGGGGGCGGCTACACGCCGCCCATTCAATCCTACCGCTCAGATCTTGGTCTTGCCCTCAGGTTCGTCCTTCTTCTTGTCGTTGCCGGCAATGAAGGGGCTCCAGGGTTGTGCTTTGATCGGGCCCTTGGTCTTCCATACCACGTTGAACTGGCCGTCGGCCTTGATTTCACCGATCAATACCGGCTTGTGCAGGTGGTGGTTTTTCTCGTCCATCTTCACGGTAAAGCCCGAGGGTGAGGTGAAGCTTTGTCCGCCGACCGCCGGGATGACCTTATCCACATCGAAGGACTTGGCTTTCTCGACCGCTTGCTTCCACATATAGATGCCGATATAGGTGGCCTCCATCGGATCGTTGGTCAGCGGTTTGTCCGCGCCTGGCAATTTCTTCGCCTTGGCGTAAGCCGCCCACTTCGCCTTGAAGGAGTCGTTGGCCGGGTTCTTCACCGACATGAAGTAGTTCCAGGCGGCCAGATGGCCCACCAGCGGCTTGGTATCCACACCGCGCAGTTCCTCTTCACCCACCGAGAACGCCACCACCGGCACATTGGTCGCCTTCAGACCCTGGTTACCCAGTTCCTTGTAGAAGGGGACGTTGGAGTCGCCGTTGATGGTGGAGATAACCGCGGTCTTGGCACCGGCCGAGAACTTTTTGATATCGGCAACAATGGTTTGATAATCAGCATGGCCGAAGGGGGTGTACTTCTCCTCGATGTCCTTGTCAGCAACGCCCTTGGATTTGAGGAAGGCGCGCAGAATCTTGTTGGTGGTGCGCGGATACACGTAGTCGGTACCGAGGAGCACAAAGCGCTTGGCTGAGCCACCATCCTTGCTCATCAAATACTCGACCGCCGGGATCGCCTGCTGATTGGGCGCAGCGCCGGTGTAGAACACATTTTTGGAGAGTTCCTCTCCTTCGTACTGAACCGGGTAGAACAGCAAGCCGTTTAATTCTTCAAATACCGGCAACACCGATTTGCGCGATACCGAAGTCCAGCAACCGAAGGTTACGGCAACCTTGTCCTGGGAGAGCATCTGACGCGCCTTCTCGGCGAACAAGGGCCAATTAGAGGCAGGATCGACCACCACCGGCTCGATCTTCGCGCCCATCACACCGCCTTTGGCATTAATCTCTTCGATGGCCATCAAGGCCACGTCCTTTAACACCGTCTCGCTGATTGCCATGGTGCCGGACAATGAATGCAGAATGCCGACCTTGACTGTCTTCGCCTGTGAATAGGCAAAAGGCGAAGCAAAGCAGGCAGTGATCGCCGCCGACAAGCCTATTGCCCTAACAAAATTGCGTCTGTTCATGCGATGCTCCTCAAAGTTGAATTTTTTTTGGGTCCGGCCGCCCGACTTGCTAGGCAAACTTCCGAGACCAGCACCAACCAAAGCAATGACCGCGCCACTCTCAAGAAAATCATTTAACTTGTTGTTCCAAATATTATTTTTAGAACAAAACCCATTCATAAGATGCTCCACCAAAAATAGCAAACACCGTTTTGGTGCGAGAAATATCCATTTAGCACCAAGAACAGGCACGCCCGTGCCATAGGCATTGGGGGGTTTTTTGAAAAAGGAGAAGTCATGCCAAATGCAAGCATCCGCGGAATCAATATTCACTATCAGATCATCGGTTCGGCCGGCCCTTGGGTTGCGCTCATCACCGGTGGGCGACGCGGCCATCAGGAGTTGCTGCCGATTGCCAACAAGCTTGCCGCGCATAACTATCGCGTGCTGCTGCACGACCGCCGCAATACCGGCGCCTCCGATGTTCTGATCGACGGCGTTGATGGCGAAGAGGAGATCTGGACAGACGACCTGCATGAGTTGCTGAAACAACAAGGCGCCCTGCCCGCCTTCGTTGGCGGCACCTCATCAGGCGCGCGAACCTCGATGCTGTTTTACCTGCGTCACCCCGAAGCGGTGCGCGGCCTGTTGCTGATGCGCGTCACCGGCGGCGCCTTCGCGGCAGCTCGGCTGCCCGACAACTATTACGGACAATTCATCAAGGCTGCCGAACAAGGCGGCATGGCGGCGGTATGCGCGACCGAGCAATACCAGGAGCGCATCGCCGGCAATCCCTCGAATAAAGACCGCCTGATGAAAATGGACCCGAAGAAATACATCGAAGTGATGACACGATGGCTCGCAAAATTCAATGCCGGGGTCCACCTGCCGGTAATGGGCGTCACTAATGAGCAACTCAATTCCATCAAAGTGCCGGCCATCGTCATTCCCGGCAACGACAAGACCCATTCCTCGACCAGCGCGCTCGCCGCGCATGCGGCCATACCGGGCTGCAAACTGCACCAGTTGCCGATAACCGATCAGGATGTGCCTTTGGTAGCTCTTGGTGACTGGGCACAGCATGAAGACGAGATTGTTCAGACGTTCACGCAATTCATGCGCCCGCTGGTTGGATAAACGCTGGTCGGATAAAAATAACAAGCTCCCATGGCAAGCTACCTTCTAAGCCGCGAAGATCCGGCGCGCGACACCGGCGTACTGAAAACAGGCGTGTTGAAATCCGCCTGCATCAAGGCAGACTGAATGTCGAAAACGCAAATCGGTGATGCACTGATTATTGATGCACTGATTGGCCTCGGTCTGGCTCGCGCAGACGAAAACATCAGCATGGCGCCATTGCCGGGAGGCGTGTCCTCCGACATCTGGCGCGTCGACCTGGCAGCCGGGCCGATATGCGTGAAGCGGGCATTGCCGCGCTTGAAGGTGAGCGCCGTCTGGGAAGCACCCATCCTGCGCAACCGCTACGAGTATGAGTGGCTGCGCATCGCAGCAAAGGTGAACCCGGCGCGTGTGCCGCGCCTGCTGGCCTTGGGCGAGGGATGGTTCGCGATGGCGTTTCTGCGCCACCCTGTGTGGAAGGCGGTGCTGCGCGAAGGGGTCGCCGACCCCTGCTTCGCCATTGAGGTGGGGCGCTCGCTTCGAGCGATTCACGATGCCACCGCCGGTCGCCAGGAGATCGCTGATCAATTTCCCACCGACGCGATTTTTCATGCCATTCGCATTGAGCCCTATTTGCTTGCGACGGCCATTCGGCATCCGGAGCTCGCGAGCATTTTGCGGGCACTGGCCGAGCGTACTGCCGTCACCAAAGTCTGCCTTGTGCATGGCGATGTCAGCCCAAAGAACATCCTGATTAGCCCAGACGGCCCGGTGTTTCTCGACGCGGAGTGTGCGTGGTACGGCGATCCCGCCTTCGATCTGGCTTTCTGCCTCAATCATTTGTTGCTGAAATGCTTGTGGGCGCCAATGGCGAGGGCTTCGTTCCTGCAATGTTTTGATGCGATGGTGCAGGGATATGATCCGGCCGAGGATGTCGAGCGCCGAACAGCCTCCTTGTTGCCCGCGTTGCTGCTTGCGCGAGTTGATGGGAAATCACCGGTCGAATATCTGGATGCCTCGGGCCAGGAACATGTCAGGCGCACCGCCAAACCGCTTATCGTCCATCCACCAACATCACTAATAGAAATTCGAAAGACATGGCAGAAATCCTTAATGTAATAGCGCGCCGGGTCTGGGACTCACGCGGTCGGGCAACCGTTGAAGCCGAGGTCACGGTGGTAGACGCTGGCGCCACGCGCGCAACCGGTCGCGCCATCGCACCCGCAGGCGCATCGACCGGGGCTGGAGAAGCCAGGTGCATAGATACAAAACTCGCGGTGAAAAATGTCAACACCGAAATTTGCGCGGCGTTGAGAGGCATGGACTCATCGGATCAGGAGCAGATTGATCGATGCATGATCGAACTCGATGGCACGCCAGATCGAGGTCGTTTGGGCGGCAATGCCATAGTCGCGGTGTCCATTGCCTGCGCGCAAGCCGCCGCAGCCGCCGCGAACCTGAGCTTATGGAAGTATCTGGCGGGCGAGCGCCACGTTGCCCTGCCCGTTCCACAGGTGCAGATCTTCGGCGGGGGGGCACATGCTAAAGGCAGCGTCGATATTCAGGACTACATGATTATCTGCAGCGGAGCCGGAAGCTTCGATGAGGCCATGCAATGGACCGCAGACATCTACGCCGCGGCCGGGGCGCGTCTGGCCAAGCGCGGCATGCGCCATGGTGTAGCCGACGAAGGCGGTTATTGGCCCGCCTTCAAGTCAAACGAAGAAGCATTGCTTGAACTGGTCGCAGCGATTACCGATGCGGGCTACACGCCCGGCACCGATGTGGGCATCGCCCTGGATATCGCGGCAACGCAGCTCTATCAAGGTGGGCGTTATCACCTGGCATTGGAAAATCGGTTCCTCACCGCAGAACAGATGCAAGCCATGTTGCTGCGCTGGGTTGAGCGCTACCCCATCGTGTCGATCGAAGACCCGTTCGCCGAGAACGATGCCGCCGCCATGGAGGCCTTTACCCGCGCAGCAGGCGCGCGCATACAAATTGTAGGCGACGATTTCTTCTGCACGCAGGCCTCACGCGTCAAGGATGCTGTGGCGAAGAAAATCTGCAACACGGTACTGCTCAAGCCCAATCAAGTCGGCACTCTTACCGAGACCCTTGCCTGCTGGGACGCGGCACGCGAAGGCGGCTATCGCGGCATTGTCTCGGCCCGCTCAGGGGAAACCGAAGACGTATCCATTGTTCACCTCGCCATCGGTTGGGGAGTGCAGCAGTTGAAGGTCGGCAGTTTTTCGCGCTCCGAGCGAATGGCCAAGTGGAATGAAGCGATTCGTATAGAGGAGTTCCTGGGGGCCAAGGCGATGCCCTATCCAGCGAGAAAATTGTTTCCACAATGAGCATCGTTTTTCATTTTGATGGGACCGAATCCCTTGCCAATCGAGTCCGCGAACAAGGTGTGACGCTTTGCCCGGAAAACGACCCGGAGGCGTTCGACGCCCTAGCCCCCGGAATGGAAGTCCTCTGGCATGTGTTGAAGCCAGTGACCGCGGAGGTCATCGCGCGAGCACCCAGGTTGCGACTGATCCAGAAAATTGGCGTTGGCGTGAACACCATCGATATGGAAGCGGCAAAACGGCGTGATATCGCGGTGTGCAATCTGCCAGGAAGCAATAGCCGCGCGGTGGCTGAAATGACACTGTTGCTGATGCTCGCCTGCCTGCGACGACTTCCAGTGCTGGATTCCCTGGTGAGAAGCGATGGCTGGTATGAGGCCTTGCGAATGCAGGACCAACTGGGCGAGATCTGTGGCCGCACCGTCGGATTGATCGGCTACGGCACCGTGCCAAAAATTTTGCACGGCGTACTCGATGCCATGGGCGCGAAGGTGCTCTACTGGTCGCGCTCCGCCAAAAATGTATCCTTTGACGATTTAATCGCTCGCTCGCAGATCGTATCGCTGCACTTGCCGCTCACGCCAGCAACCGCGAATTTTCTCGATCCGATGAGAATGAAGCCTGGGTCGATACTGGTGAATACCGCGCGTGGCGGGTTGATTGATGACAGGGCGCTTATTGAAGCGCTAGCAAGCGGACATATTGCGGCGGCGGGACTGGATGTTTTTTCGTGTGAACCACTGGCCGCCAATCATCCCTTGCTGCTCCTTCCAAACGTGGTATGTGCGCCGCACATAGCCTGGCTGACCGGGGAGACCTTGGAGCGAAGCATCGCCGCGGCGCTGGAAAATGTGCGCCGCCTGAACGCGGGAGAAGCGCTATTGAATCGCCTCGCCTGATCCAATGTATGAAAGACACCGTGCCCTATGATGCTGAACGCCGGAGAAGCGTTATTGAATCGCCTCGCCTGATCAACGGAATGAAAGACACCGCAACCCATGATGCATGAAAACATAGAGAAACCCAAGCGCGCCATTGTGGCGGCAGTGCAACTGCCAAACGTCAGCGATATCGAGCTCGATGCCTCATTGAGCGAGTTGCGCCAACTTGCGAAAACGCTGGGCTACGAGGTGGTTGGAAGGTTTACGCAGAAGCGCGCCAGGTTCGACACAGCGGCGTACTTCGGCGTCGGCAAGAGACAGGAGATGCGCCGTTTCGTTCGCAACGAATTTGATCCTGAGCACGGCGATCCCGAGCACGGGCAGGACTATGACCCTGCAAGCGATGGCGCAGCCGAAGAAACGCTGCAATCACAAGCAGAGGCGGCAACGCTCAGAGCTGACATCATTCTGGTCGACCACGAGATCTCCCCGATGCAGGCGCGCAATCTTGAGAAAGAAATCGGTTGCGATGTGATGGACCGCACCATGGTCATTCTTGAAATCTTCCACCGACATGCACGCTCGCGCGCCGCCATTGCGCAGGTAGAGATCGTGCGCCTGTCCTACATGGCGCCTCGCCTGCGCGAGGCAGCTAAAGCCGCAGGGCCACAGGGCCGGCAAAGGAGCGGCGTCGGCGGTCGTGGCGGCGGCGAATCGCTGGGCGAAACCGACCGGCGCAAGGTCCGAGACCGTATCGCCGAGTTGCAGAAGGAACTCGATGCGATGGACATCGAGCGCAGGACGCAACGTGCGCGGCGCCAGGAGCGCCAGGGGCTGGCGCGAGTGGCGCTTGTGGGCTACACCAATGCGGGCAAATCCACCTTGATGCGCGCGCTAACGGCAAGCGAAGTGCTGGTCGCTGATAAGCTTTTTGCGACGCTCGACACCACCGTGCGTGCACTCCATCCCGAGAGCGTCCCTCGCGTGCTGCTCAGCGACACCGTCGGATTCATCAAAAACCTGCCGCACGGCCTGGTCGCTTCATTCAAATCGACGCTGGACGAAGCACTCGAAGCCTCGCTGCTCCTGCATGTCGTCGATGCAAGCGATCCGGGTTTCGAGCGACAGCTCGCTGTAACCGAAAAAGTTCTCGATGAGATCGGCGCACGAGCGGTGCCGCGCTTGCTGGTGTTCAACAAGATAGACCAGATCGGAGAGGCGAAAATCGAGGACGCGAAGATCGGCGAGGCGAAAAATCAGGCAGATTACGAAGCAGAACTGCAGTCGCGCCATCCGGGGAGTATCGTGATCAGCGCGCGGCGCGCGGCCGACATTCAAAAAATGCGCGAAGCCATCATCGCGTTCTTCCAGGCAAGCCTCATCGAGGACGACATCTTCCTGCCTTGGTCGGAGCAAAAGCTGCGGGGGGAGATCTTCTCAAGCTGCACGGTGCTCAATGAGCAAGCCGATGACGAAGGCGCAATCCTGCGCATTCGTGGCGAAGCGGAGACGGTGAAACGATTGCGCGAACGCTTCAATCGGTGAATCACCGGCAATGCGGCGATTGCCGCCGCGTTGATTACCCCGCGTTGATTGCTACGGATCAAACCTTGGGTGCATCAATCCGCAACGCGCTCCACGAATGCCTCTTATTGCCTGAGAGCAAGTGGCCGCTGATTTTTCCAGAGGAAATTCGGCCCTCAAAGAGCAGATGCTGCTTGCCATCGGTCAGTTCAAACGACAGCACCTCTCCCTTCAGCGAGGGCCGCTCGAGCGTAACGGTGCGAGCACCGATCTTTGCCGTCCCTCGTACTTTCTGATAGTGCTGCGTCAAATTGAGCTCCAGAGCGACAGCGCCATTGCCTCTGCCATTACCATTACCAGCGGGCACACGCGAGCGCCAACGTCCATCGACCTTCGCTGGCACCATCCAGTAATAAATCCAACTCGCCTTGTCGACGCCGACCGGCTTTTCCGGAACCACGACTTTTGACTGCGCGTCAGGCTCCCAATCGCCGATGCCATAGTCATGCGAGACGATACGCGTGCCGGGTTTCAACGCAAGCAAGGTGGGCTTGAGTACCGCGTTGTACTCCGGCAGCAGATAGATGGTCACCACCGATGCCTGGGCAAGATCGGTCGTAAACACGTTTTGCTCGACGAAACGCGCCCGGTCGGCGACACCCGCTTTGATGGCATTTTCGTTGGCAAGCCTGACCAGTCGCGCATCGTAGTCAACGCCAAAGCCACGCGCATTGAACGACTCGGCCGCGGTGATGATGATTCGTCCGTCGCCCGAACCCAGATCGATCAGAAAGTCGCCGCTGCGCACATCGGCCATGCGCAGCATGGTGTCGACAACGATACCGGGGGAAGGTACGTAAGGCGTTTCTTCAGTGATCTTCGGGGCTTCGTCCTGGGCATAAAGGGGCGCAGTGACCGTTCCAGCGAGAGCTCCAATCAGCGCCGCCAACATGATCCGCGCCGCGCACATGATTTTCTTCAAAAAATATTCCTTCGCACTGTTTTTAAAATGTCAGATTGGCGCACGGGATTCGCTTACCCGCCCGCCGCGCCAATCGGATAGTATGCGCCACCGCGCCACCGCGCAGCGAGAGCTTTGGTGCACCTGCTTCGCGGTCGGCTGACAAATAGGCCTCCGGCACGGATCGATTCGAACCGGTCCTGCCAGGCTAAGCGGTCCGGGCAATATCCTGATATTTTTACCAAGGCGTTGAAAAATACGCTTTTTTGGCGTGACAGTCCTCTGGAGGAATTCGAGCAGTGACTAAATATAAATGCTTTGACAATATTGGCTGGTTCTCCGCGCGGGCATTGAGCGCGGCAAAATTTGCCGCGTCAAAATTCGCCGCTTCAAAATTCGCCGCTTCAAGATTCGTAATGGTTGCGGCACTTGCCGCGGTGACATTGACAGCGCAGGCAGCCGAACCCAAGTCCACCTCCGGCCTGTGGCTCACCACTGACTTTCCCGCCATGGCGGTACGCGCAGGTGAAACCACATCCATAAAAATCAAGTTGCAGAACTCCAACCTGACACCGCAAAGCGTCATGTTGACGGTCAGCGGCGTTCCACAAGGCTGGAAGGCCACTGTGTTGGGTGGCGGGGTGCCGGTCGCGGCAGCGATGCCCGCAACCAATGAATCGGTCGCGCTGCAATTGCGAATCGAGGTGCCCGCCGGAGCGCAAAAAGGCAGCCAGCGCGTGACGCTGTCTGCCAAAGGCGGCGATACCGCCGCCGAGTTGCCGCTGGACATCATCATTGGCCAGTCCTTACCTGCGAGGCTGTCGATCAAATCGAAGCTGCCCTCACAACGCGGTTCGGCCAGCACAAGTTTCGAATATCCCATCACTGTGGTGAATGAAGCCGACAAGGACACCCTGGTGAAATTGGCAGCACAGGCGCCACAAGGCTTCTCGGCAAGCTTCACCGAAGGCTTTGGTTCGCAGGAGATCAGCTCCATCCCCATCGAGGCAGGACAGAGCAAGGAACTCAAGGTCAAGGTCCAGGCGGCCAGCGCCACCCCGGCCGGTGATTACCCATTGATGGTGAGCGCCTCGGCTGAAGGTGCTCAATCGGTGACGCAGATGGCGATTCAAATCACTGGAGCACCCAAGCTACGTATCACCACCGAAGACGGCCGGCTCTCCGGCGAAGCCGAGGCCGGCAAAGCCACACCGCTCAATATCATCATCGAGAACACCGGCGCCGCTCCTGCCACCGCTGTGACACTCTCCAGCAGCCCACCCGGCGACTGGAAAATCGAGATCACACCCAACCAGATCCCGGTGCTCGCACCCGGCCAGAAACTGTCCATCCAGGCCCTGGTCACGCCCTCCGCCAAGGCGATCGCGGGTGACTATATGGCGACACTGCGCGCCAATAGCGGCAGCGAATCGGCATCGGCGGAGTTTCGCTTGAGCGTCACCACTTCAACGCTATGGGGCATGACGGGCATTCTGGTGATCATCATTGCGCTGCTCCTGTCGGTGGGCGCGGTAGCGCGCTTTGGTCGCCGGTAAAACGCTGTGAGCGAAGTCCTCATCGAGGCGCGCGGGCTGAAAAAGCGCTATGGCAATGCCATCGCTGTCGATGGCATTGATTTGACCGTGCATCGTGGCGAAATCTTTGGATTGCTCGGGCCTAACGGCGCCGGCAAGACCACCACCATTTTGATGCTGCTCGGGCTCACCGAGGCCAACGAAGGCAGCATTTCAGTGTGCGGCGCCGATCCGATGCGCGATCCCATCACGGTTAAGGAGCGGGTGGCTTACCTCCCCGACATGGTCGGCTTCTATGACAACCTCTCCGCGCGCGCCAATCTTCGCTACACCGGTCGCTTAGCGGGCATTGCTGCAGGTGAACTTGATGACCGCATAAGCAAATCACTCGCGCGGGTGCGCTTGGATGATGTTGCTGACCATAAGGTGGGGACCTATTCGCGGGGTATGCGCCAACGCCTAGGGCTGGCGGAGATCTTGATGAAGGGCGCTCAGGCGGCGATTCTCGATGAACCAACCAATGGGCTCGACCCGCAATCGACCTTCGAACTACTCGACATGATCCGAACGCTTCGCGATGATGGCATGGCGATCATGCTGTCCTCGCATATTCTGGATCGGGTGCAGGCAATCTGCGATCGCGTTGCCTTGTTCAGCAAAGGCCGCATCGCCATCGAAGGCAGCGTGCGAGAACTGGCCGCCCAGGTGCTGGGCGGAGGTTACGCATTGCAGGTGGACTCCACGCTCGACAACAAAGCGCTAGCCACATTGCTGGGCTCAGTTGCGGGTGTCAGCAGCGTTATTACCGAAGAACCTGGACGCTGCAAGGTACTTGCCATGCAAGATGTGCGCGACGCGGTGGCGCGCGCGATGGTCAATGCAGGCGCGCCAATACTTCGCCTCGCGAGTATTGAGCCCAGTCTTGACGAAATTTACCGGCGTTATTTCGAAAATATAAAGGGCACAGCGCATGGCTCGGCGTAGCGGTTCCCCCTGGAAGGGTTGCGGCATCGTATTCGCGAAGGAGTTCTCCGACCACCTTCGCAGCCCGCGCATGCTGGTGCTGCAGTGGCTGATACTTCTCACCGGTATAGGCGCGGTGTTCATGTCGATACAGGGGCTGCGAACCACCACCGCATCGGACCCTTTTTTGTTTTTGCGCTTATTTACCGATGCGCGCGAATCGATGCCCTCGTTTCTCTCAGTGCTCGCATTTCTCATACCCTTGATGGCCATTGGCCTGGGGTTCGACAGCATCAACGGCGAATTCAACCGCCGCACCATGAGCCGAGTGCTGGCGCAACCGATCTACCGGGATGCGCTGCTGCTGGGCAAGTTCGCCGGCGGCCTGGCCACACTCGCCATTGCCCTGGTGAGCTTGTGGCTCTTGATCATCGGCCGTGGCCTGTATCGACTGGGTGTGCCGCCTAGCGGCGAAGAGGTTGCACGCGGCGTAGTGTTTCTCATAATCGCCCTGGCCTATGGCGGGGTATGGCTGTCGTTGGCCATGCTGTGCTCGGTGGCCTGCCGCTCCCCAGCCACCTCGGCGATGACAGCGATTGGCGCGTGGCTGTTGCTAAGCCTGCTATGGCCGCTGATGGGTCGCTTCATCGCCGAGATAGTCTATCCCGCCAACGAAGTAGCCCTGCTCCTGGGAATCCCCAATCCGCAACAAATAGGCTTGCAGCAAACACTCGCACGCCTGTCGCCCGCCACTTTGTTCGGCGAAGCGGTGGTAGGCATCCTGCAACCGGCGACCCGCACCTTCGGCGTGGTGTTCGCAAGCCAGGTGCGCGGCGCGGTGGCCGGCGCGCCGCTGTCCTTCGTACAGAGTCTTCTGCTAATCTGGCCCCAGGTGACCGGTCTTGTCGCCGCCATGATCATCGTGTTTTCGGCGTCTTATATGTCGTTTCAGAGACAGGAAGTGCGCGCCTGAGTTCGAGCGCGAATGACGCAGGATCATCGCGCTGCCCGAAACCACCGCCGCCATCCAGAAAGCCGGCTTGAAAATCAGCAACCTCGGCTCGCGCGATCTCACCCGAATCGTAGAGGAGGAAGCCGCGCAGTGGGACCGTATTCTCAAAGCAGCTGGCATTCAGCCGCAATAGCTCTTTGAATCCTGGTGGTGGGATGGCTTTGGTGGCAGTGGAACGGATGGAGAATTGGAAATGAAAAGACTTGCAGGGTCGATGTTGTGGGTCAGCGCGCCGCTACTGTCCTTGATGAGTTCACTCGCGATCGCTCAAGGCTACCCACAAAAACCGGTGCGCATTGTGGTGCCCTTCCCTGCGGGTGGCGCTGTGGACACGGGCGTCCGCTCGATCGCGCAGAAGCTCTCCGAGCTTTGGCGGCATTCCGTGGTGATCGACAATCGCGCGGGAGCCGGCGGCAACATTGGCGCCGATGCCATCGCCAAGTCGGCCCCAGATGGTTACTCGATGCTTGGCACTTCCAACGCGCTGGCATTGAGCCCCGCACTGTATCGCACCCTGCCCTACGATGCGGTCAAGGACTTCGTTCCGGTCGCTCAGCTCACCTCTTCGTATTTGGTACTCGCCGTGAATGCGAAACTACCGGCAGGCAGCGTCAATGCGCTGATTGAGTATGCGAAGTCGAAGCCGGGCGTCATCGCCTATGGCTCCACCGGGATCGGCGTGGCGCCGCATCTGGTCACCGAACAGCTAAAAGGTCGAGCCGGCATCGATATGCTGCACGTGCCCTACAAGGGCGACGCGCAGGCCATACCAGCGCTCCTTGCCAATGAGGTGCAGGCGGCCATCATGCCGCCCTCGGCGGTGGTGGCGCACGTCAAGTCCGGCAAGTTGCGCGCACTGGGGGTGACCAAACTTACCCGCGCCGCAATTTTTCCCGGCGTACCGACCATCGCGGAAAGCCTGCCCGGCTTCGAATACTCAGGCTACATCGGCTTGTACGCACCGGCGGGAATGCCCCGCGAGATCCTTGCCCAGATTCAGCGCGACACAAGCCGCGTTCTTGCCATGCCCGATTTGCAGGAGCGCCTCGCCGCCGGCGGGTTCGAGCCGCCTAGCACCACACCGGACCAGTTTTCCGCCCGATATCTTCGCGATATCGCTACGTTTCAACAGATAGTTCGTGATGCGCGTATTCCACAACAGGATTAGCTTACCTTTGTAATAATCGTTCTTATTACATTTCAGGATTGGTTTATCGTCGTAACACTCATTCTTATTACATTTCAGGATTAGTTTATCGTTGTAACACCCATTCTTATTACATCTTGTACGTTATTTTTTTAACTTCCAAGCATTTCAAACTGCGCTACTCAGGCTGAATATTCGCGATCTTTGCCAGCTCAGCCCATTTACGAATTTCCTGACTCAGAAGTTCGGCCAGAAATTTTTGATTACCCGGCAGCGGTTCCGATCCGTTACCTGCCCAATACTTGCGTGTGTCTTCCATCTGCACGATCTGATTGAACCAAGCCTCCAGTCGGGCGACCACCGGCTGCGCAGCCCCTGCAGGCAGGAACACCCCCCACCAAGGCGCAATGTCGAATCCAGGAATATTGGCGGACTCGGCCATGGTTGGCAGATCCAGAATACTGGAGCGCTGACCGGAGGTGATGGCAAGCGCGCGTAATTTCCCGGCGCGAAGTTGCGAGGTCCCGAAATTGGCGTCGATGAACTGAAAATCAAGCGCGCCGCTGTACATCTCAGGCAGGGTCGCAGCCGAGGTCTTGTAGGAAATGCCGACCGCTTGGAGGCCCAAGCGATGCTTATATAACTCGGCCGACGCAAGCGCAGGCGGGCTGCCATAACCGTAACTCGCCTTGTTGCCTGCGGCACGCATCGCCGCGGTGAGCTCGGCAACGTTGCGGTGCGGCGACTTGGCGTTGACCATCAAAAAGAATGTCGTGCGGTAAAGCGTGGTTACCGGGGTGAAATCTTTCACCGGATCGTAGGGCAATTTCTTGAACAAAACCAAATTCGCCGCATGCGAAGAGCTCGCGGATGCGAGCAGGATCGTATGACCATCCGGTTTTGCCTTGGCCACGGCGTCGGCCCCCAGCGAGCTGATCATGCCTGCGCGATTCTCGACAATCACCGGATGACCAGTCAGCTCAGCGAGCTTCGCCGACAAAAATCGTACGCCGGTATCGGCGCCGCTTCCAGGGGGATAGCCAACGACTATTTTAAGTTCTCGGCCCGGTGTCGGCCAGGACTGCGCCATCGCGGCAGTCGAAAATATCAGCATGGCCAATAGACACCAATTGCATCGCTTCATCACGCGCCTCCTTATCCGATTCATCGTTATGGCAAATTTCCGCACACACCGCTGCCCGAGAAACTGCGTCTCGTATTATGAGGGCAATCGGCGATTTTTTCCCGAGACAGCTACACTGGCGCCAACATTCACGGGAGCGCCTGAGCATGAGCAAACTAATGCCGTCGGTTATTTTGATTGTCGCAATGATGATTGGCATCGGTGCCGCGCATGCACAACCCTACCCCGCCAAGCCCATTCGTCTCATCGTACCCCTGCAGCCTGGCGGCCTCGCCGATGGATTCGCGCGGCTGTTAAGCCAGCACCTCAGCGATCGTATGGGTCAAACGGTGGTGGTTGAGAATCGTCCCGGCGGCAGCCAGGTCATCGCCGGCGAGGCGGTGGCACGTTCAGCGTCCGATGGCTACACCCTGATGCTCGCCACCGAAGCAGGACTGGTGTTGGCAACACTCGCGCAAAAGCAACTGCCTTACGATCCGGTGAAAGATTTTTCGCCTATCACCATGATTTTCGTTGTCCCTTACTACTTGGTGTTGCACCCTTCGCTCCCCGCGACTTCCTTGCAGGAATTGATCGCCTACGCCAAGTCGAACCGGGGCAAATTGAGCTATGCCTCGTTTGGCCAGGGAACGGGCAACCACATTGCCGGCGAAGTACTGAACAAGCACTTTGGAATCGACATGGTGCACGTGCCCTACAAGGGTACGGCACAGGCAATGACCGATCTTCTGGCCGGCCAGGTACAGGTGATGTTCTCCGGCGGACAAACCTCGATTCCGAATTTCAAATCGGGGAAGTTACGGGCGATCGCTGTCTCGGGAATCAAGCGCAGCTCATCGTTTCCCGATTTGCCAACCGTAGCCGAACAGGGCGTGCCAGGATTCGACATTATTTCGTGGTTCAGTCTGGTAGGTCCCGCAGGCCTGCCACGGCCTATCGTCGAGCGGCTGAACACTGAGACCACCGCCATGCTGAAATCACCTGGCGTGCGCGACAAATATGCGGCGTTTGGCATCGACATGACCCCCAGCACGCCGCAGGAGGCAGCGGATCACATTCGTCTGGCCCCGCCTTATTGGGCGAAAATTTTAAGCGAGACCGGAGTGAAGTTGGAATAAGAATACGCTTCGAGCAATGCGGACTATGCCTTGCTCACCCAGGCCAGAGCTGTAACTTGTACAGTCAGACCTCTCAAGCTGGAATAATCCACGAATTACGCACATCGCCCGCCATCGAAGTCACAAGTTCATAATTTTCTCCCGAGACGCAGCTATTGCGCTGGATTCCCCGCGAAAGGGAAATGGGGGGAATAAAAAGTGTCGGGAATAATCAGCGTGGGGAATAATTCATGAGTGGAATAATACGGTGAATAAATTTCGACGAGTCAAAAATGGAGGCGATCATGAGCACCGGTTCCGTCAATACACTCTACGCGGCGCTGATGCTAGGCGTCGTCGCGTCGAACGTGGCTATTTCCCAGACCTATCCCGTTAAACCACTCAGGGTAGTCGTTCCCTACGAGCCGGGCGGCGCGATAGATCTGGCCACACGCGACATCGCACCAAAAGCGAGCGAAGAGCTCGGTCAGCCATTCGTGATCGAAAATCGCGGCGGCGCCGGAGGACAGATCGGCGCGCTGCAAGTGGCGCGCGCGGCGCCAGATGGATACACCTTCATGTTCACCGTCGGCACCACACACGCCCTGTCAAAATTTTCCACCAGAAACTTACCCTACGACCCCGTGAAAGACTTCACGCCTATCATTGCTCCGGCCGAAACATTGCTGTCCATCGCGGCGAGCGCGGCATTTGCGCCCAATTCGCTGCGTGATTTGATCGACTACGCCCGTGCCAATCCAGGCAAACTTTCCTACGGCACCACCGCGGTCGCAGGTTCCACTCACCTCGCCATGGAAGAGATCGCGCGCTTGGTTGGCGCCAGCTGGGTGCATGTCCCGTTCAAGGGCGGCGGACCGATTACCGTGAATCTGGTAGGCAATCAGATCCCGCTGGCCGCATTGCCGCTGGCGCCGATCATGAGCCAGGTGAAGGCCGGAAAAATAAAAGTGCTCGCGGTGTTCGGCGCAAAGCGATTCGCGGAACTACCAGACGTGCCGACGGTCAACGAAGCGGTGCCGCAATACGAGCACCTCGAGGGGGGCATCTGGGTGCTTGGGCCGGCGGGCATGCCGCGTCCTGCGGTGCAGCGGATCAATGCGGCAATTCACAAAACAGTACTCGATCCCGCCACGCGCGCCAAGCTGGAATCACGCGGCCAGATACTATCGCCATCGTCGCCGGAGGAATTTGCAGCCCAGTTCATCAAAGCCAATGAACTGGCCGCAGTGATGTTCAAGCGCACCGGTATTCAGCCGGAGTAGAAGCAACTTCCTGACAGGGGCCACCCAAGCGCTTGAGACGCAATTCTCGATCTGCACGCGGGGCAGCAGTCGCTACTCAGGTTTTATATTCGCTTCCTTGGCAATTCGGATGTATTTCGCCAGGTCACCTTTCAACACTTCCATATAGCGCTCGGGCGTGGTGCCGACTGGCGACAGGCCGACCGGTGCTAGTTTCTCGCGCACCACATTCTGATCACGCACGATGGCGTTGATCTCGCTATTCAAGCGATCGATGATGGGGCGGGGCGTTCCGGCGGGGGCCATCACGCCGAACCAGACATCCAGCGCATAACCCGGCAATCCGCCGGCATCGGCCATGGTCGGCACATCGGGCAGTAGCTGCGTGCGCTCGCTGTTGGTCACGGCCAGCGCGCGCAGTTTTCCCGACTTGAAATGTGGCACCAGCGTACTGATGGAGGCGATCGAGAAGGTAACTTCGTTCGCCAGTAGCGCGGGTACGATGCCGGCCGCCCCTTTGTAGGGAATATGGGTGAGGTCTAATCCAGTCTGGGTTTTCAGCATCTCCGCGCCCAGGTGATGCGAGGTGCCGATACCAGCGGTGGCATACGGCGAACCAGGTTTCGAGCGCAACACCGCTATCAGCTCCTTGAGCGAATGCACACCTAATGCCGAATTGACCGTCATCACGAACGGAATGGTCGCCACCAGAGTAATCGGTGCGAAGTCCTTGATAGGATCGTAGGAAAGTTTGGCGAAGAAATTCACATTGACGACGTGAGCCACTGACGCAAGCAGCAGGGTGTGACCATCCGCCGGCTGACTGGCAACATACGAGGTGCCAACGTTGTTGCCGGCGCCGGGCCGGTTTTCCACCACCACCGGTTGGCCCAGGCCCTGCAAGCGCTCGGCGAAAATACGCGGCAACAAATCGTTGGCGCCACCTGGTGTGAAGGGCACGATGAAGCGCACCGGCTTGGTCGGCCAGGCACCGGATTGGGCAAGTGCGGCGCCGGTCCCTAGCGGCAATGCGAGCGTCACCAGTAACACGCAGCAATGACAATACATCCAAGACCAACGCATAAACCCCTCCCATATTAGAATCTACCGGGCCAAGTTTTTTTTCAAAATCACGCGGGAGACTTTGAATGTCAACGATAGCAGATACCACGAAGGATGAAATACTTTCGAAACACGAAATTCTAATTTCCGCTGACTCGCACGTGATTGAGCCTGCGATGATATTGAAGGAGCGCGTGCCCGCATCGATGCGCGACGCCGCCCCGCAATTTCCCGAGCTCAAGGTTGGCGAGGGATTTCAGACGCACCCGGGCGGCAGCGACCCCCATGCGCGCCTGAGCGAAATGGGCACCGACGGTGTCAGCGCCGAGGTGCTGTACCCCACGCATCTGTTACCGGTGTTCGGCATGGATGATGCAAAGCTGCAGGAAGCCTGCTTTCGCGCCTACAACGACTGGCTGATTGACTACATCCGCGTGGCGCCAGAGCGTCTGGTCGGTATCGCGGCAATCTCCATTTACGACGTAGATGTCGCGGTTCGCGAATTGGAACGTTGCGCCAAAGCCGGCATGAAAGGATCAATCATCTGGCAGGCGCCGCATGCGGACCTGCCATTTCATTCGGCACATTACGATAAATTCTGGGCTGCCTCCGCATCGCTAAACATGCCGGTGACTCTGCATATTCTCACCGGCCACGGCTATCACAAGGATAAAAGCTATTTCAACACCCGGGGAGTGGAACATTACCGGTCGAGTGTGAACCTGAAGATTGCCGAAATCACCAGCGCCTTGTTCGAAATTATTTTCTATGGCGTACTGGAGCGTCACCCGGGCTTGAAAATCGTCAGCGTGGAAAATGAAATCGGCTGGCTGCCCTTCATGCTGCAGCAATGGGATTACTACTACCGCAGATTCCGCGCAGTCAACCCTCCGCCCATCAGCAAAGATCCCAGCGAATATTACAAGGATCAGATCTTCGGCACGTTCTTCAGGGATGCGGTGGCGGGGCAGGAATTCAGCTGGTGGGGCCAGGACAACTGCATGTGGTCCAACGACTACCCGCATCAAAACTCGACCTGGCCTAATTCCAAACGCTTTATCGAAAAAAATCTGGGACACCTGCCTGCCGATATCAAAACCAAGCTTCTCTCAACCAACGTCGCAAAGCTTTTCGACATTGATGTCCTGCAATTGGCCAAAGCGGCTTGAGCATTGAGGCCGCAACCAGGCGCCGCAATTACAACGCGGCGCTGATACCACAGTAACAACACGGTGCTGCCCTTTGTTCATTACCAATTCAATTTCAGGAATGCCGGGTGCATAGCGTGCAGACACTATGTTTCCATAGACTTCCTCTAACAGACCCTTTTTTTCAGCCTCTGATTTTGGAATCCAAATTGGCAAAGTGCCAGAACTGAAAGCCTTCCAAAAACTTCGGTTGAACCATCGCAGAAAGTTTGCTTTAAGCATTTAGCTTGATACGCATCGGCACGAGACTGTCAAGCCCTTGCCCGTTCCCGAATGTCATCCAGCACCCGCACCAACTCCGTGACCTTCGCCACGGGAAACACCGCTTCCGGTCCCTGCTGACTGATGTCCGTAAACGGTGACTCATACAGCCGCGCTGCATCCATGGTGCCGTTCTCGGTCAGGTACTGCACGATCAGGTCAATGAACTCCAATTGACTGGCAGTCGCCGTGGTGCCCACCACAAACTGACTGAACGCCTGCTTGGCCGTTTCCCTGTCGAGTCCCACCAAAACCGGATAAAGATTCCCAGCCCGTGGTTCTGCTCGGTAGCCAGTTTGATGACCTCTGGTGAGCCACCGGCCTCGACCAGCATCCGCTCCAACTCGGTCAGGTCTGAAACGGTCAGTGGCTGGTTGCGCCGTA
>CAMDFL010000025.1:0-37547 GCA_945897475.1 Bordetella parapertussis | reverse complement strand
AGGTAGGCCCGACCACCAACAGAAGAGGCGTCGTTCCCACCAGCGCGACGCCGGAGAAATCCGCCGCGGGGTCATAGCCGAGTTTGGCGTAAAGAGCGGGTGCGGCGGAATGCGCGGCTGTGGTGGAGAGGATCATATGGCCGTCCGGATTGGCGCCCGCGACCATACGTGCCGCCACAGCGCTGCCTGCGCCCGGCCGGTTCTCGACAATGACTTGTTGTCGCCAGACATCTGTTAAAGCCGGCGCAAGCAGGCGGGCGGCGATATCCGGAAGACCGCCAGGAGAAAATCCGACGACCAGTTGAACCGTTCGGGTGGGAAAAGCGGTAGCGGGTTCCGCCGCGTGTGCCAGTGTCGCGGTCAGTGCCAGTGCCAAGCAGGAGGACGCATTGCGACGGATTGTTTTCCAGTATGCTTGCATCGCGTTTTCCTCTATTGATTCCGCTTGTTGGTGTTGAAAAATTCGGATTGAGCGGATAACAATCATAGAGGAATAGCGCGCCGCCGTGCGTGAATCGAGTTTGTCGCTTCATAGGCGTGCGACCCAATAACCGGAGAGCAGAATGGCGCGAGACCCTATGGTGGACCTGATTTTTTCGCATTTCATTCCACGCTATGTCGCTACCGGCGTCGATCACAACGATTTGCAGCGCATGATGAAAACCATCGACCAATGGGCCGATTGGTGCCGTATCTGGTCGGAGGAGGCAAAGCGTCACGAGGACCATGCCGCAGAGGCCGCTTCCAGGGGCAATCGCGTTACCGCTGCCGAAAGCTATCTGCGCGCAGCCATTTACTACCACTATGGCAAGCACTTGTTCGCAAACCCGCCCGAGGAGTTTCGTGTCGCCCACGACAATATGCTGCGTTGCTACTCAGCTGCCGCTCCCGATTGCGATCCGCCGATGCAGCGCCTGTTTTTTCCATTTAACGGCGCACAGATGTTCGGCTGGTTACGCGTCCCCGGTGAGGCGGCACGACGGGGCGTGATCCGCCCGCCGGTGGCGATAGTCCTGCCGGGATTGGACGCCTGCAAGGAGGAATTGCACGCCTGGACCGATGCTTTTTTAAAACGGGGCGTTGCGACGCTGACTCTGGATGGCCCCGGCCAGGGCGAAACCTCCTTTGCCATGCCGATCAGCACCGACTGGGGCAAGGCCATAGGCGCGGTGATCGATGTGCTTGAAAAACGCAATGATGTGGATGCCGGCGCTGTGGGCATCGTCGGTCAGAGCCTGGGCGCGTTTTATGCGCCGCTGGCTGCTGCGGGTGAGCCACGCTTGAAGGCGTGCATCGCCAATTGTGGCCCGTTCGACTTCGCCCCGGTGATCGCGCAGATGCCGGAAGTATCGCAACAGGTGTTTCGCGCGCGTGCCCATGCCAGAACGCAGGCCGAGGCCGACGCAGTGGCGAAGACCTTAACGCTGGAGGGCAGGGCGCAAAACATCCTCTGCCCGCTGCTGATAGTCTTTGGCGGACACGATCGGCTGGTGCCACCCAGCGAGGGCGAACGCCTGGCCCGGGCCGCAGGCGGACCCACTGAGTTCGTGGTCTATGAAGACGGCAATCATGTGTGCTTTAACATCAGCTACAAATTCAGGCCACTTACCGGCGACTGGATGGCGAAAAAGCTGGGAGAGAAGCGCTAAGCTTATGGGTTACAAGGAGGAGATCTGCATGAATCGAATTATTTTTTTCTCGCGTTGCACCCAATGGTGTATGGAATAGGAAATAGGAAGGAAATAGGAAGGAAGTAGGGAATGGCGAGTGGGAAATAGGAAATAGGGGAGCTGTTTTGTTGCAATTAACTCAATTGAAGCGGCTGTTATTGGCGTCAGGTTTTGGACTGACGATGGCACTTTCAAGCCTGGCCGCGGAGCAGCCAGCGGCGCCCGCGGCCGCGAGTAAGCCTCTTCGCTCGCCGGACGTGATTTTCGAACCCTCGGAAATGCACGTGGTGCGTGCGATGCTGCGCCTGGCCAGGGTGGACAAAAACGACGTGGTGTACGACCTGGGGTGCGGCGATGGACGCATTGCGATTGCCGCCGCTCGCGAGTTCGGCGCGCGCAGTGTATGCGTCGACATCGATCCCAAACGCACCGTCACTGCGGTCGCCAACGCATTCAAGGCAGGGGTGGGCGATCGTGTCGAGGTTCGCAACGAAGATCTGTTCGAGACCGAGATCGTGGGGGCAAACGTGGTGATGCTGTTTCTGTGGCCGCAGGTGAACATGAAGCTGCGCCCCCGTTTATTGCGTGAGCTGGCGCCTGGCACCCGGGTGGTTTCGCACTTTCACGACATGCAGGACTGGACCCCGCATGAGGTGGTCCGCGTAAGATCAAATAATTACGAGCGCAATTTGTATCTTTGGCTTATCCCGCAAAGATAATTCATGGCTCCGAGGTAATTTCATAAGTAATTCCATACATAATCCATATTATGGATATATAAATTCTTTTTATGTCCGTCAGTTGGACATATGGCGATAAATAAGTTTAAGAATATTAACAGTGAGAGGCAATGTAATGACGCAGCAGGCAATCCGATTCTCGATGTTCGATTGGCTGGACGAGTCCGGTCGTGGTTACGCCGAATCCTATGATGATCGCCTGAGGCTGCTCGAATTCGCAGACGATCTAGGTTTCTACGCCTATTTGCTTGCCGAACATCATGGCACCTCGCTGTCCACCGCGCCCTCGCCCACGGTGTTCTTGTCAGCGGCCGCGCAGCGTACCGAAAAGATCCGCCTGGGCGCGCTTTCATGGGTGCTGCCAATTTACGACCCGTTGCGTCTCTTTGAGGAATTTTGCATGCTCGATCACATCTCCAAGGGGCGCATGGAGATGGGTTTGTCGCGTGGCTCATCAAATCACGAGAGCATGCGTCATGGCGTGGCGCGGGAGGAGTCGCGTGCGCGCTATGACGAAATTTTCAATCTGTTGCTGGGTGCGTTTCGCGAGGGAAAGTTCAACGGATCGGGGCCGTTCTACCCCTACGACAATCTCGTTACCCGCTTCAAACCGTATCAAAAACCCTATCCACCGATCTGGTATCCGACCTCGAACCTCGAGTCGATTCCGCGGGTGGCCGCACAGGGCTTCAATTTTGTGGTGAGTCTGTTGAATGCACCCACGCTTGATCGCGCCGCCGAAATGTTGAAGTTATATCGTCGTGAATATGAGGCGCACCGCAACGATGCCGGCCGGCTCAATGCGCATGTGGCTGAAGCTGCCATTGCCTTTTCCACCCATGTGCATGTGGCGCAAACTGATTCCAAGGCCATGGATCAAGCGCGCGCGGCCTACATGCAGTTCAACGAAAACTATACCCGCCGCTATATCGAGATCGGGCAGGCGAGCCACGTCGCGGGGCGGCCAAGCTTCGAGCAATATGTCGAGCAGGGGCGGTTTCTTTGCGGTTCGCCCGACAGCGTGCGCAAAAATCTGGGACGGGTGCTCGAACTGACGGGTGCCAATCATTTTGTGGGCGTGTTCACCTTTGGCGATCTGCCTTATGAGCAGATGCGGCGATCCGTGGAACTGTTCGCCAGCGAGGTCATGCCGGCGTTCGTGGCATAAGGGATGGGGAATTGCCTTGGCAAACCTGACAATTGCCTTGCTCCTAGGTTTGCGTATGGCGTTATCGGGGTGCTGTGATTGACACAGAATCGCATTACTCATTTAATTGGCGCAATTGCATCCAGGGTGTAGCAAGTGTCACTTGAGGCAGTAGCGAATATTGAAGAAAACGCAGGCTTCGCGTGCTAATGAATGAGGCGAATCGCATTTGCCGCATGACTCGGGTCATCGGGATGATTGGCTCGCTTGCGCTGGCTGGATCTTCGCTCGCGGCCGAGTCCACCCCGATGATCGAGATTCCCAGCGGGTTGTTTCGCATGGGCAGCGACAACGGCCATGCCGATGAACGCCCGATTCATGAAGTCAACTTGCCGACTTTTTTCATTGACCGTACCCCGGTAACCAACGCCCAATTCTCCGAGTTTCTCAATTCACGCGGACCACGCGGACCGCGCGGTCCCAGTGTGGTTGGTTATTTCGACGTAGCCGATCGCGACGCACGTATTCATCGTGCAGCTCTTCGCCACGATGGGCCCTGGCAGCCCGATCCAGGCTACGAGCAACACCCGGCTGTGGAGGTGACTTGGCGCGGGGCGCGTGAATATTGCTCGTGGTTGGGTAAGAGATTACCCACCGAAGCCGAATGGGAGAAGGCCGCGCGCGGCGTCGATGCCCGCAAATATCCCTGGGGCGTTGCGTCGCCGGATAACTCGCGGGCGCGCTTCGGGGTTGGCTACAACGCAACGGTGCCGGTCGGCGCCTACCCAAAGGGCGCCAGTCCCTATGGCGTGCTCGACATGGCGGGCAATGTCTGGCAATGGGTATCCAGTGTCTATCGCGACTATCCTTATCGCAGCGATGACGGCCGCGAAAGTCTGGATAGCACCGAGCCGCGAGCAACCCGCGGCGGTGGCCACGACTGGCCGGCCGAAGGGATAACTGCAACACATCGAGGGCAGAATCTTTCCCGGGCGCCCCGAGCCGGGCACCACAACATCGGCTTTCGCTGCGCGCGCTAGCGACGCTCGACTTCGCGCAGATATTGCAGGTCAACGAATCGTTCGGCTTTCGGCAGAGGCGCTTTGAGCAATCCGGCTTCGCCCATGAAAACGATGACTTCGGCGAACCCTTTCATGTCGATCTCACCGCGGTGCGGCAGTACGCGTCGTTCAGGTTCGAAATAAAGGCTGAGAATCCGTGCCGCTATTTCACTGCTGACGCCGTTACTCTGAACGATGGCCTCGATCACCGGCTTGCGCCGGGAGGGATCGCGGATGAAGGCGAACGAAGCCGAGAGCGCGCGCACGTAGCGCAGCAGGGCATCCCGGTTCGTGGCCGCCCATGAGCGGCGCACTGCGGTGACTGTGTAGACAAATTCGGGGACCACCTCTACCGAACTGCCAAGCAAGCGATAGCCCTGAGCGAATGCCAGTAGGTCCTGAGGCTGGCCCAGCGGCACTGCCGCGCATTCGCCTTTGGAGAGGCAGGTAAAGCGCGAAGCGGTCCCATCGATGGTTTTGAATTTGAAGTCGTTCGCACCAATGCCATGTCGAGCAAGGAGCTTGCGCGTCGAAATCGTAATCGATCCCGCTTCATCGGCAAGCCCGAGCAGCCTGCCTTTGAGGTCGGAGTAGGTTTTTATCTCAGCTTGGGCAACCAGGCTGTAAATGGGATTGTTGAATTCGGCGGCAATGGCCACCGCGTCCGAGCCGGCCAGCGCAGCGCGGATAAGAAACGGCGTGGCAACGTGGGTGATGTCGACAGTGTCATCGTGCAGGGCATCGATCATTTTGTCGGCACCGCCTGGAATCGGGACGACCAGGCGGAAATCCAGGCCCTCGCGGCGAAACAGCCCCTCGCGTTGCGCGACCACGATAGGAAGGGAGAAAATGCTGCGTACTGCGGAGAGCGTCTGTCCGTATCGCAGTACGATTTGATTTTTTGGACGAATTTCAGATCTAATTTCAGTTCGAACCTCAGATCTAATTTCCGGTACCTCGGCGGCGCAATGGCCGGCGAGGGGCATGCACAAGCCCAGCGCGATGGAGCGGGCAAGGAGCCGATTCATTTGCCTTTTATCGCCTGCAGCCGGCAATCGACTTCCAGCGCGACCAGGGGTTTCTTGTTGGGTGGCGTTCGCGTGAGCACGCGCGATTGTTTGTAGCCATCCTTTTCACAGGAGACACTGACGCCCGTGGCAGACACCTTTTGGCCAAGTCCAGGCACAGGAACACGATAGGCGCCGGTTGCATTGCTGCGCGTGACCAGGGCGCCAAAACCTTTGATATTCGCGGTGACCTTCGCGCCCGACACCGCTTTTCCGTCGCTGTCCCGAATGAATCCAAACAGGCGCGGGCCGATTTCTTCGTGGGCATCGGCATCATCGCCCGCGGACGCCGGCGGCGAGGCGAGCAGAAACAGGGTGATTGCCGACAAGATTACATTTGAGAGCACACGCATCACGACGCTCCTAGCGCAAAAAGAATCCTCGTAATATCCACACAAAAATCAGCATTACCCCGAGCGGAATAGCCCAGGTCCATCCAGTCCAGAACAGCGTCGCGGGGCGTGGCAACAGGCATGTGACAAAGCCCGCGATCAACGCGGTGAGGCCAGCCGTGGCGAGCCACCCGTACCAGTACATCGCAGGCCCGTCCTTTGGGGCCTGAACAAGAGGCCCCCATTCACCCAATGCAGGATGATAGGTGAAAAGGGCAAGGTTCTTTTCCACCGCGATGACATAGGCGATCGCGAAGATAATCGTAAATGCGACGGGGAAGGCGCTAAAACGCGATGTGCCGGCCATATCAGTTCACCACTCGAAACCGCGTATGTTATTGACCACGTGTCCCACCAGAAAGCCCCACCAGACGATGAATGCGAGCAGCAGGGTCAATATGGCGCGGGGGCGGGCATGGCGCGGATCAAGCGGCCGGCGCCAATAAAACCAATATGCGGGCAGCATGCCCGATCCGATGGCGACAAAATGTTCTTTCAACTCGAATGTGCCGTTGACCGCCCAGACCTCCAGTTGTTCGAGCACGATTCTCACGCTGATGCGGTACTCGGCGTAGATGACCCCCCCCAGAATCGCTGTGACAAGGTATAGAACAACAATGGCGTTGGTGTAGGCGGGCGCGGATACGCTGCGCGCGCGCGCGACAAAAGAATCCGTGGGTTGGCTGATGGGAATCCAGGCGCCGATCGCCTGATGCGTGATCGCCCCCAGCAGAGCGACTGCGAGCAGGCCGTGAACAATCAGTAGGAAAACTATCATGGCGAAATTTACACCAAACAAGGAAACTCGAACTGAGCTGCGACAAAGAGGCGGAAAGCACCGCTTAGAGGCCGCGCATAATGAAGACCGCCTTGGACGCTGTGGCCGAGCGAACCGTGTGCCGAAAATTGCAGCAACTTGACTACCTCTCGAGCGATTCGCGTCCCATTGCTACTTGCAACGCCGGCGCAATGGCACAGGCTATAATTGGACACCCATGCGAATTTTGCTCAGCAACGACGACGGATATCTCTCCCCCGGTATAGCGATACTCGCGCAGACTCTGTCAGAATTTGGCACTGTTACCGTGGTTGCTCCGGAACGCGACCGCAGTGGCGCCTCCAACTCGCTGACTCTGGATCGACCGCTGTCGGTGCGTCGAGCCGCGAATGGTTTCCTCTATGTCAATGGGACGCCCACCGATTGCGTGCACATTGCGGTGACCGGCTTCTTGGATCATGTGCCCGATCTCGTTGTCTCGGGAGTCAATCTGGGCGCGAACATGGGCGATGACACCATTTATTCCGGCACGGTCGCCGCGGCCACCGAAGGGTTTTTGTTGGGCATTCCTTCGATTGCGATTTCTTTAGCGGGCAAGGACGGCACACATTTCGCCAGTGCCGCGCGGGTGGCGGGCGATCTTGTCGAGCGCTGCCGCCGCTCACTGCCGGACAAACCAGTGCTGCTCAATGTCAATGTGCCCAACATAGCGTTTGATCAACTGCTGGGCACGCAAGTAACGCGTCTTGGCAAGCGTCATAAGGCGGAGGCTGTGATCAAGAGCACGACGCCCAGAGGCGAGACGGTGTATTGGATTGGTGCGGCGGGGGCCGCCGCTGACGCTGGGCCGGGAACGGATTTTCACGCCATTGCGGGAAATTGCGTGTCAGTTACTCCCCTGCAGATCGACCTGACCCATAACAATCAAATTGCAAAGATCGGTTCATGGCTGGCCAATTGACATCGACGCGAGGCATAGGCATGACCTCGCAGCGTACCCGCGATCGCATGATTGCGCGCTTGCGCGAGAAAGGTATCGTCGACGAAACGGTGCTCGCCGCGATGCGCGAAGTGCCACGACATTTATTTGTCGAGGAAGCGATCGCCAGCCGCGCCTACGAGGACACCGCATTGCCGATCGGTTTCGAGCAGACTATTTCGCAACCCTATGTGGTGGCGCGCATGATTGCTGCTTTGCGCGTGGGCGACAAGCTGGGCCGAGTGCTTGAGGTAGGCACCGGTTGCGGTTATCAGGCGGCCGTATTGGCGGCGATTGCGCGCGAGGTGTATTCGATGGAGCGCATCGCAGCGCTCCTGGAGAAGGCAAGGGTCAATCTTCGTCCCCTGCGGCTCGCGAATCTTCGCCTCACTTATGGCGATGGCGCTAAAGGCTTGCCCGAAGCCGCGCCATTTGATGCGATCATCCTTGCCGCCGCGACACCGGATATTCCCCGAGCCCTGCTCGATCAATTGGCGCCAGGCGGGCGCCTGGTTGCCCCCGTGGGTAGTGATGAGCAGGAACTGGTGTTGGTGGAAAACAGGCGCGAGGGGTTTGTTCAGACGCGTCTTGACGCAGTGCGATTCGTACCATTAAGAGGGGGCAAACAGTGAGAAGGCTGCTTGTGTCGATGTTGCTCGGCGTGCTTCTGGCTGGCTGCGGCGCCACGCCGCGCGCACCAGTCGTCGACCGGACCCTGGGCACATTGGGGACCGTGCCACAGTCGGGGCAAGCTTCCGAGATAAAACCTGTGGTGAAGCCGCTCGCAGCAGCGGTTGACGCTGGGGCGCAGAGCCATACCGTACGGCGTGGCGATACGCTTTACGGAATCGCCTTGGATTACGGTCAGGACTACCGCGAATTGGCTGAGTGGAATTCGCTGTCGGATCCCAATATGATTCGTGAGGGCCAGGTGCTGACTCTCAGGCAGCCCACGGGCGTGCGAGCACGGCCAGTGACAGGTGTCGCGGCGCCTAGCGCTGCGCCGCTCGCTGCGGCGAACGATCTGATTAAAACCGAACCGCGGGCGTTGCGCCTGCCGTATTCAGAAGAAAACCTCGCTTTGATCACCAAACCCGGGCAAACCGCCAAGCCGGCCGCGGCGTTGCTGAAACCCGCGCCTGTCAAGCCAGGAGTCGTTGCGGCTACGCCGCCAGCGAAAGTCGAGTCCCCCGCCAGCTTTGATGCCGACGACGAGAAAGTTGAATGGGGATGGCCGGCGGGCGGGCGTGTCACCGCCGGATTTTCAGATCCATCCAATAAGGGTGTCGATATCGCCGGTAAGAAAGGTGACCCCGTATTCGCCTCCGCAGGCGGCAAGGTTGTATATATCGGTGAAGGGCTGCGCGGCTATGGGAAACTGGTGATCGTCAAACATAACAACACCTACCTCTCCGCCTATGCGCATAACGACACCATCGCGGTGCGTGAGCAGCAAGCGGTGGTCAAGGGGCAGAAGATCGCGGAGATTGGCAGTAGTGGGGCCGATTCGACCAAATTGCATTTCGAAATACGCCGCTCAGGTAAGCCGGTTGATCCGATGAAGTTTCTGCCGCCCAGGCCCTAGGGGCGCAGGGCTACTTCACGTTGCTTGACGGGGAGGACTCTTGCCTTGATGCGGACGCTTGCAACGAAGCCTCAGGCAGCGTATCTGGGGGAGTACGCTTGAGCAGGTTTATATCCTGTTCATCGCGGACATGCGCCGCAAAACGCATGTTTTTCTCGGTGCCTTCTGTATAGAGATTCTGGCCGCCAAAATGTTTCTCTGCGTAAATCATTCCATTGCCCAGATCTTCCTTGAGGCGTCGTTGCGAGCCGGCATAAAAGCCCGGTGTTTTCATTAGGAGATCCTCGGCCGAGGCAAAGATGACAGCGATCTTGCCGTCCGCAGTTTTTCTGGTGGCAATTCCGCCCGTCACAAATTCGGGATACAGGCGGTCACGGCATTTTTCCAGGTAGCAACGGTCAGCCATTTGCGCAATGATGTCCGCCGATCCGAGCAAATTACCGAGTAGCCGATAGGTCAGGCTGGGCATTTGAATGGTTTTTACAGGACGCTCATAACCGGTGAAATGCACCAGATCGGCGGCAATATCCGCCATTAGCGGCATGCCGACCCTGGGCATATATTCCTTTAAAAATTGAGCGCCACGTGACACATGAATCATGGTGAACTCGGCGCCGTTTTGTGTTTGCGTTTCGCTTTCACGGCGTATGTAACCAACGTCGTGAAACAGCGCAGTAATAACGCCCAATTCAAATAAATCCCGGCCGATCGAATCCGTGCCTACACGGCTGCGCTCATATCCATCAATCAGGCGAGCCATGGCAAGGGTCACGTCGAGCACGTGCTGGATGTCGTGGTAGGCGGTATCACAGGCGTGGAATCCGGGCATTTCGCCACGATAGATCAGGTCGGCGTCGCCAAACGCGCGGTCCAGCGCCGTGGTGCTAGCGTCGGAATAGAGTTCCAGGAAAATCTGATTGATTTCCCGGTTGACGTCAATCGGATCGGTTGTTTTTACCCGGTCGCTAATGTCAAAATCATTTCGAAACATAGCCTGGATCCCCAATATTTCGATTTCCCAGTGTCCCGATAATTACGCACCTGCAAGGCAATTATCCTAAATACCGCATTTGGCTGATGCTATGGCACGCCAAAAGCCTTATCTAGCAAGCCTTTTCAGGCAATTTAGGCAAATACGGAGCAGTACTTTTTGGGTGAACAAACAAAGCGCCGTCAGTACTGGATAGCAGAACAATTTTCGTCTTTGTTACGTGATCTACTGCGAATTTTAGGATTATACGTATTCCGTTGGCTAAAATCGGTGGTTTATTATTAATTGCTATTCAGGCCAAATCAGCATCGTGGCGAATTCACCAGATAGCAGGATTCGGGCTATCGAGCCGGTCTCAGCGGACGCCGATTGCCGTAGCGCGCCGACCGGCGAGGGCAGCGCCTATCTCGTTTGCAAGATCGAAAACCGCGAGCGCGTAGAAAGATGAGCGGTTGTAGCGCGTCAGAACGTAAAAATTCTCGAAGCCCACCCGATATTCGAATGTTTGCCCTGGCGATTCAAGTTCGATGAGCACCACGCCTAGATCGCGATCGAAAGGCGCCTCTACGTGGACCTCGAAACTGGCCAGATCGGCGCCGCTGTAATTGGGCTTGATGCCGCTCGCGATCAGAGTGCGAAAGCGTTCCCCCGTGACCTGCGCCGAAAAAGCGATTGGCTGGCTTCGTTGCCAACCATGCTCACGAAGGAAATTGGCGACACTGCCCACGGCGTCGACCGCGCTCGCCGACAAGTCGCGTTTGCCATCCCCATCGAAGTCCACGGCATAGCGCCGATAGCTGCCGGGCATGAACTGAGGAATGCCTATGGCGCCGGAATAGGACCCTTTCAATCCAAGGACATTGATGGATTCCTGCCTGGTATGCAGGAGGTATTGTTCCAGTTCAGCGCGAAAATAAACGGCGCGCGGCGGGTAATCGAAAGCGAGAGTCGAGAGCGCTTCGATGACGCGATATGTCCCTATGTTGCGTCCGTAGACGGTTTCGACACCGATTATGGCCACGATTATCTCTTCCGGGACGCCGTAAATTTTGGAGGCGCGCTCCAGGGCCTGCTGGTGCCGCTGATGAAATTGCACGCCCGCTTCGATACGTGCGGGATTGACGAATCGGGAGCGGTAGGCCTGCCACGAGCGCTGCGCCGACTCTGCAGGCGCTACCATGGCCCGCAACACGCCCGCCTGGGGCTTTACTTTTGAAAATAGGGAGGTCAATTCAGCGCGTACGAACCCATGGCGTTCAACCATTTCGGCGATAAAGTGGCGCACGTCCACGCGATCGGCATAGTTCTGCGCCAATGCGCAGGGAATAGCGACTATCCATAGTAGGAGTAATGATGCCATCCGCATCAGGTTTTGAGTCATTTGGTTTTGATTCATCAGGTTTTGAGCCGTTAGGTTGCTTATGAACTTATTAAATTTTGAGTAGACGGACCAACTTGAGAAGCTGGTGGGTTTGCTGGATTGTGCGGGCTTGGCCAAGAGGCTGAGTTTTCCAAATTGAGCGCGTTTTCATGCTTAGGGTTTCGCGTCCGTAGCGCAACTCGACATAAAGAGCGACGATTCGGTCAATAGAGTCGGCGCATCTTGGCAGGCCTGCGCGCATGCGCCTCCCATAGTCGAGCGGACCTTCGCTTGCGCCCCTTGGCAGGCCCACGCGAGCCAGTTTGGCGCAGAACCTAGACCATGCACGGACTACCGGGTCGTCGCGCCTCCAACGTCCGATCAGCCATATGGCAGTGAGGCCGATGACCGCCGCGGTGCTCCAGAACAACATCATCGCCAAGCTTCGCCAGTCGGGTGATTGCACCCCAAACAAGGTAAGCAATTCTCTTTGTCGCTCAAAGTTATAACCCAGAATCCATTGATTCCACTTATTGGTCAGCGCATTCCAGTTAAAACGAATGGCTCGCAGCCACTGGGCATCGACGCCCATCAAGGCTGGAAACACGGAGATCTGAGGTACGGCAGCCGCCAAACCGGAGTCGACGCGAATCGGAATTGCCAGCGCGGTCGGATCGATTCGCGTCCAGCCCTCGGCACCCGACCAGACTTCGGTCCAGGCGTGGGCCTCTGCCTGTCTGACTTCCATATATCTGTCGACCGGATTGATTTCCCCTCCTTGATAGCCGGTGACGATACGCGCCGGCACATTGGCGGCGCGCATCATGAACGCGAACGCCGAGGAAAAATGTTCGCAGAAACCGCGCTTGGTGTCGAATACAAATTCATCGACTGTGTTTTCACCGAGCAATGGCGGGGTCAATGTGTATTCGAGGCGGCTGTCTCGAAAATAAGCTATCGCCTGGCGCATCACAACGGCATTGCTGTCGGGGCCGTTACCCGCCTGGGCGCGCCAACGCCGGGCAAGTTCGCGCGCCCTGGGATTGCCCAAGCGAGGCAAGCGCAATGCCACTGCCAGGTCGCGCGCATCGGCGCCGGCAAGCGCGCTGTATTCGGGATACGAGCGCAACTGGTAGCGCATGCGGGTACGCACCGGCGGCAGGGATAACAGTTGGTAATCATGAGTTATTCGCGATTGCGGGGGTAAAACTGATGGAATATCCAGGGCGAAAAGCCAATTGCGGTTGTGCGGCTCCAGCGTAATCTCGTAATCGAACGCTTGGCCGCGAACCTCGATCTGATAGTCATTGTTTAGTCGCGTATTTCCGGCGCGCCAGGTCTTGCCGTCGAAATCCCAGAACACCGGCCCGCGCCAATACAGATTTCGTCTCGATGGCGGGTTACCCTGGAATTTCGCGCGAAACGCGATGGCATCGGACTGGGACAAACTGGAGAGATTACCCGGGGACATTGAGTCCGATAAACCGGTGACCCCGGCAAACGCGTCCTGCGGCAGGCCCCACAGCGGACCCGGTACACGTGGAAACAAAAAGAAAAGCAGCAACATGACCGGGCTGGCTTGCAGCAGCAATGAGGCGGCGGTGCGCCCGCTGTCGGAGAGGCGCTGGCCGCCATTGTTAAAGCTCACCAGACTGGCGCTGATCACAAACACGGTGACCAGCATCAAGGCCGCGGTAGGCATGGTTTGCGAGTAGAAAAAATTGGTGAGCGCGAGAAAATACGCCAGATAAACCGCCACGAAAATATCGCGCATGACTTTGATCTCGAAAAGCTTAAGAGCCATGAGTAACACCAGCAGCGTGACCCCGGCGTCACGACCGAAGATGGTTCGAAAACTCAGAAACACACCGACCGCGCCACCGATTGTAAGAACAATCAGCCAGGCCCGATGCGGTAGCCTTCGAGACCCTTGAGCAATCCATATCCGCAACAGGAAAAACAACACCAACCATCCGTTGACCCACCAGGGAAGCCGTTGCATATGAGGGGCTGCGGCGAATGCAAGGCCCGCGAACAAGACCATCAACCTGGCGAAGCTAAGATTATTAGACCGCTCTGATACTTGATGGGACCGCTCTGATACTTGATGGGACCGATCTGATACTTGATGGGACCGCTCTGATACTAGATGAGACCGCTCTGATGCTTTAGTGCTGAGCGGACTCATATAAGGCCAGTGCTTCCAGGCAGCGAGTGAAATGGGCGTCTCCGCCATTGAGGGCAATATGCACCCCGGGAAGGTCTAGCGCGTAATTCAACCCGGCTTGCCTTGCAAGCATTACCCAACGGGTAAGGCGCGAGAGTCGCGCTTCAAGGTCCAGCGTGTTCGGCAGATCTCGCCAATCGAGGATCAACTCCTGGCTGGCGCGGCCGGTGAACGATTTTGTCAGCATTGTCTCCGAGCGCGCGACCGCCTTCCAGGCGATGTGGCGCGGCGAATCGCTGGCTTTATAGCCGCGCAATCCGGAGAAATCATCGCTTCCAGTGCCCACGCTCACCGCGTCGCCGCTATCAGCACGCGGCCTTAACTGGGGAAGGTCAGAGGTATCCGGCTTCGGATAAATCAAGCTGCGCATCTGTGGTTGCACATAGCTCCATGCGCGAAACATGCCCAGCGGATAGAAGGTCTCCAACGTAACGCGGGGCAATTGCAGCCAGCCGCGACGCGTCGCACGAACCGGAATTTGAATAGTGCTTACACGGCACCCAGGCAGGTCGGAGGTGAGATTGCTTTCGTCGCAAAGAAACGAGATGGCGTGCCGCGCATCTTCACGTTCGTTTTCGACGTGCAAATCGAATAGCGCCAGATCGCCCGCGAATGCCGGCTCGGTCCGTCCAGCGGAAATCGCAATATACGCAATGTTGCGAAAGCTATGAAGTATGGAAACGATCGCCATACCGGCCAGGAGGAAAGTAAGAATGTATCCCAGCGACAGGTTGTAATTGATCGATCCGATCAGCATCAACGCGAGCGCCAAGCCGAATGACAGCCCGTGGCGCGTAGGCAAAACATAGACCCGGCGTTGTCCTAGAACGATTCGGCCCGGCTCTGGCTGGTGGCGCCGCGACACCCACTTCCAGAATGGGGTGACTTGGGAGGATTTGAACGCGGCATCCAGGTTCATCGATTCATGCGCCTCAATGAGGAAGCCAGATGCATTGCGGCGCGTTCGCGGCAATGCGAGCGCTGACTGGGCGTTGACTGAGGGTCGATTTAAGCGTCATGGAATCGCCACCGCGTTAATCAGACTCGTGGCGGTGTCCAGGCTGGTGTGGCGCACGCCCTCACGTACGGGGCGCAGGCGATGACCGGTGACCCCGGGTAGCACCGCCTGGATGTCCTCGGGTACCACCTTGTCGCGCCCCTCCAGCAGCGCCCAAGCCCGGGACGCGTGCAACAAGGAGAGGGCAGCGCGTGGCGACAGGCCGCTCACGTAATCAGGCGAGCGCCGCGAATACTCAACCAGGGCCTGCACGTAATCGAGCAGGGCGGGCGCCGCATGGACGTTTCGAACCATGCTCTGGAGTTCCATCAGCTCGCCGGGCGCAAGGCACGGGTCAAGCGCAACTATCATGTCGCGCCGGTCGCTGCCCTGAAGCAGGGCACGCTCGGCATCGCGATCTGGGTAACCCAGTTCGATGCGCATCAGGAAGCGATCAAGTTGCGATTCGGGCAGAGCAAAGGTGCCCACTTGAGTGGAGGGATTCTGGGTCGCAATCACAAAGAAGGGCGTGGGTAGCGCTCGCGTCTCGCCCTCCGTGGTGACCTGATGCTCCTCCATCGCTTCGAGCAAAGCCGATTGCGTTTTCGGCGTGGCGCGATTGACTTCATCGGCGAGTATCAGTTGGGCAAATATGGGCCCCGGGTGGAATTTAAAGCTTGCCGTTTCGCGGTCATACACCGAGACGCCGATGATGTCGGCGGGCAGCATGTCGCTGGTGAACTGCACCCGGTTAAATTGGAGGCCGAGGAGCTTTGCCAGCACATGGGCGAGGGTTGTCTTTCCCACGCCGGGCTGATCCTCGATCAGCAGATGACCTCGGGCGAGGATACAGGCAAGGGCCAAGCGAATCTGCCCGTCTTTGCCCAGTATGACTTTGCCTGCCTGTTGTATGACTCGGTCCAGCGAAGATGGCGCCATGTCTGTTTGTTCCCGCCTAACCCTTTGTGGACGTGCCAGTTTATACTGGTTTATTAACGACTAAATGGTCTTTAGTGGCGATGACGATCGCATACATCTCGCATTCTGATTGTTTCAAGCACGATATGGGCAGGCATCACCCTGAATGTGCGCAGCGCCTTGGCGCCATTGAGGATCAGTTGCTGTCTTCGGGGGTTTCCGGTCTGTTACAACGCCATGAAGCGCCTCTGGCAAGCGTGGCCCAGATCACGAGGGTGCATCCGCATGCCTATTTTGATGCGATCCGCGAGGCATCGCCCGAGGAGGGCCTCGCGCAGCTCGATCCCGATACGGCGATGTGTCCTGATACCTTCAGTGCCGCGATGCGCGCCGCTGGGGCTGCAGTGCTGGCCACGGATCTGGTCATCGAAGGCCGGGTGCAGGCGGCATTTTGCGGCGTTCGACCACCGGGCCATCATGCGACTCGCGATCGATCCATGGGCTTCTGCATTTTTAACAATTTAGCGATTGCGGCGATGCATGCCCTCGCGCATCACCGCCTCGCGCGAGTCGCTCTGGTTGATTTTGATGTGCACCATGGCAATGGCACCGAGGATATTTTCGGCGGCGACCCGCGTGCGGTCATGGTGAGCATATTTCAGCATCCTTATTACCCTTACAGCGGCGCCGATGAGTCGGCCTCCAACATGACCAATGTGCCGCTGCACGCGGGATCGGGTGGCGACGCGTTGAAGAAGGCAGTTGTAGAGCAATGGCTGCCTGCGCTGGAGGCTTTCAAGCCCGAGATGATTTTTATTTCAGCAGGATTTGATGCGCACGCGGAGGACGACATGGGCGGACTGAAATTCGTCGAATCGGACTATGCCTGGGTTACGCGGCAAATGATGGATGTTGCCGCGCGGCACTGTAAGGGCCGCATAGTTTCCGTGTTGGAGGGGGGGTATGCGTTGTCGGCATTGGGACGCAGCGTGGTGGCCCACCTTAAGGCCTTGGGCAGTTTCTGATCAACGATCAGTGCCGGCACTGCGCGTGTTTTCCATCTTCCAGGCTTCGCAGGTACCGGCGTAAGACGTTCCAGGCAGGCGCCGGAAAGCGGTATCCGGATTGATATGGACACCACGATCAAAGTGCCAGGCCATGACTGCGGAATAGCGCAGGCATCGCCCGCCGCGTGCTCTCAATTCACAACCCAGCAGCGTGGTGACTTTCACGCTGTCGCTGACGTCTTCCACCAGGTGTACGCCGGTCTCGCCTGAATAAATGCGAACGCTGCGACCGCCAATGGTGCGGCTGGAAATAACGCGCGCTGCGCCAGCTTTGGCGCCGACCTCGTCGACAATCAGCATCAAGTCGGAACGAGGGCGGCCATTGGTCAACGGCGAACCGCTGATGCGCATGTCGCAGATCAGGTCACCTGTGCGTGAAAATTCGGCCAAGGTCACGGCTTCTTCGCCGCCCGCATTGAGCGCGAATATCGACAGGCACAAACCACCGAAGATTGCTGCCTTTTGCACCGCGAACCTTTCCTACAGCGCGATTCCGAAACTATACGCCAGGTCTATTTCAAGTTCAAATTGAAGAGTTTGATGGCATTGGTTCGGCCAATTTTGAGCTTATCCGAGGCTGCCATCTCGATGCTGTCGAACCAGGTGGTGGCATCGCTGGTCACCTCGAACGGGTAATCCACCGAGAACAGCAGCCGGTCTATGCCAACCATGCTCAAGGCGCACTGGAACGAGGGCGTGCAGAAATTGCCGCTGGTGGTGATATAAAAATTTTCCAGAAAATACTCACCTAACAGGCGCTTACCGGTATAGCCGCGCGGCGAGAAGCGCATGCGGGCATCGATGCGCCACAAGCCGAACGGTATTCCCTCGCCCATGTGGCCGATAATGATTTTCAGGTTGGGATACTGGTCGAACAGGCCGGAGCCGCACAGGCGCAAGGCATGCAGCGATGTATCCGCGGCGAAGCCCCATGGCGAGGACAGCAGCCACGGATGTCCGTCGTACTCCACCGCGCGGCTTTTGATCTGCGAACGCGGATGCAGATAGAAGGGGACATCGAGCTTGGAAACCTGGCCCCAGAAATCGCGGTACTCGGGCACGTCGTAGTAGACGCCGGAATCGGGCACGTCTTTTTGCGTGAATCCATTCACAAGCGCCCCTTTGAAACCAAAATCCTTGACACAACGGGTCAATTCCGCGGCAGCAGCGTCAGGGTCCTGCATCGGCAATGCCGCGAATCCCGCGAATCGATCGGGCCGCTTGGCCACCAGTTCGGCCAGTTTGTCGTTGGCACGCTTTGCCAGCGCAATCGCTTCCTTGGTGTTGACTACGGCCTGAACCGCGGGTGCGTTCAAGGACACGATGGTGAACTCAATGCCGTTTTTGTCCATCTCGGACAGGCGTTCGTCGCCCAGGTCGAGAATTCGGCGCTGGAAGGTATCCCATTGCGCAGACCCGCCAACGAATCCTCGTGAGTCCTCAATAGTTTCCAGAAGACTCCAATGTTCTTCAAACGCGATTTTGCCGTTCATAGTGCTTGCTCCGATGGTGGGCGCCGACGTATCCGGCAGGGAAGGTCATTTTGATCGCGCACCATGGGGTAACGCGTGACCGAGGGGCGAATGATATCGCGCCGGCCGGGGGTATGCACCCGTAATGACATCGTAATGACGCCGGAATTGACGGTACTGCCTATTTGTGCGGCTGATCGTGATCCGGCAATAGGGTGGCGACACTGCGAGTGCTATCCGAATCATGTTCCACCTGGAATTCACCATCGATTGTGGCTGCAACTCCCGGCGTCGCAACGCCAGTTCGCTTGCCGCTCAGCAGCCTGCGTGCACCGGCATAAACCAGCCACGACACGACGACGAGTGCCGCGATCCACCATGCCACCAGTAAAGCAAGTAGTCCCACCGCCACAATGCCGATGGCAAACGCCCATTTGAACAGGCCGTGTAAGGCACGGGTCGCAGCGTTGCTCATGGGGGCATTCAGGTTGTCGTCATGGGTGTAACGATGGAGTCTACTCGATTGCTTGAATACCAGCCCCCTTGACGATTCTCGCTACCAGCTCGGTCTGACGGCGAATCTGGGCCGCGAATTCATCGGGCGTGCTGGCAACAACATCGAGGCTTTGCGCCTCCAGTTTCTGGCGGGTGTCGGGAAGATTCATCGCCCTGATGGTGTCCGCGCTGATTCGAGCAAGTATTGCAGCAGGCAGGTTGGCTGGGCCAAGCAGCCCGGCCCAGCTCGGCGGCGGCTCGAATCCGAGTACCACTTCTGGCAGCGCCGGCACATCGGGAACGCGCTCGGAGCGTTTCTCGCGCACCACGGCGATGAACTTCACCTTGCCCGCTTTAACCTGGGGCAGCGCGACCGACAATATGGCAAACGACATCGGCAAACGGCCGGCGGAGGTGTCCAACAGCGCCTGGAGGCTCGCCTTATAGGGGACATGCACCATCTGCGCACCAGTGATTTGCATGATTTGTTCGCCGGAGAGGTGATGCTCGCTGCCGACCCCAGAGGTGCCGTAGGCAATTTTTCCGGGATTGCCCTTGGCGTAATCGATTAATTCACGAAGATTATTCACCGGCAAGGATGGCGACACGACGATGGCGGTCACCGATTGAATCAGTTGCGAAATAGGAGTGAAATCCTTCACCGGGTCGAAGGGCATGGTTTTGGACATGAAGCGGCGGATCACCTGTGTGGAGGAAGTGCCGCCCAACAAGTTGTAGCCATCGGGTGCTGCGCGCGCCACTTGCTGTGCGGCGACGAGGCCCCCCGCGCCGGCCTGGTTTTCAACTACCACCGCCTGGCCGAGCAAATCGGAAAACGGTTGCGCGAAGGTGCGCATCAGGGTGTCTCCACTCGAACCCGGGCCGAACTGGGTAATCAAACGCACCGGTTTGTTGGGATAGGCCTGTGATCGCGCGACAGAGGATAGTGTGAGTCCCAAAAGTAGAACGGCGCCGATTGCGGTTCGACGGCCGCGTGCTGTCCTTGACATGGGAACTCCGATTATTGGGTCGCTCTAATTCTACATCTGCCGGTCTTTATATCGACCGTCTTTACCTTCACTCTTTACTTCCACCATCTACCTCCGCTATTTACTTCAACTAGCCAACTGATGGAATCAGACCTGCGCCAACGATCTGATTGTTGGGTAATTGGCTATTATTTCGCGTGCGCATTCGTTCATGCCGCTGGCGTCAAGGTGCAGGGGACGCAATACTGGCGCCGTATCAAGTGTGGGATAGCTCTTGCCTATGGAACGAAGATAGAGTGGATCGTAATGATTCTCAAGGAGATCGCGCACCAGGCTTTCCCAGGCGCCTGAATCAATCAGCCGCATCCAGCGATTGATCGTATCGCTTGCTTGCAGCGCGGACAGCTGCGACAGGCGGCTCTTGAGCATGGCCGGGTCCGAGAGCATATGCGGATATTCCTCAATCAAAAAACGCACACGCTCAGTGAGCGGCGGTTCGACACGCAGGCAATGCGAGGCGCGAATTCGCATCAGCAACGCAGTGGGCAACTGGATGGCGCCGATCTTGCGGCTCTCTGACTCCACCCAGATCGGAGCTGAGGGATCGATGTGGCCAAGCATATCGACCAACTGGCTCTCGAACCACTTCTGGCTGGGTTGAGGCTGGCCGGGTAAGGAACCCAACACCGAGCCCTTGTGCTGCGCGATGCCCTCCAGGTCAAGCACCTGCGCGCCTTGTGCGGCGAGCGCGTGCAGGAGCCTGCTTTTGCCGCTGCCCGTAGGGCCGCACAAAACGTGGAAAGTCAAGGTGGCGGGGAGGGCATCCAATTGCGCGAGAACGTTGCGGCGATAGCTTTGATAACCTCCCTGCAGCCGTGCCACGCGCCAGCCGATTTCGCCCAGAATATGCGCCATGGCGCCCGAACGCTGACCACCTCGCCAGCAGTACACCAGTGGGCGCCACTCTCGCGGTCGTGATGAGAAATTGTTCTCAATATGGCTGGCGATATTGCGTGCGCTCAATACGCCGCCGAGCTTGCGCGCATCAAAGGGGGAAACCTGTTTGTAAAGAGTGCCGACGCGGGCGCGCTCCTCGTCGTCGAGCACCGGATGATTGAGCGCGCCTGGAATCCGGTCGATGGCAAATTCCGATTGCGAGCGTACGTCGATAATTTCGTCGTACTCATCGACGCTATCGATGGTCACAATATTTTCGCGTTTCATGGCGAACCGGTCTGCCCGGTGCCTTGTGTCGCCGGCAAAAAATCAATCCTCGCGTCTTTTAAGCAGAGCATGTTTCCTCAATTCATCTGTTTGCGAATCGCAGCGCTGGCCGCGTCCACTGCGATGGAAAGAATCAGCATGGCCGCGATCACGGAACTTGCCTGTGCGTGATGAAACAATGACAACTCGACGTAAAGCAACTGGCCCAGGCCGCCCGCGCCGACAAAGCCGAGCACCGCGGCCATGCGAATATTCATTTCCCAGCGATACAGGCTGTAGGCCACCAGTTGCGGCGAAATCGCGGGCAGGGTGCCGTAATACCAGGCGGTGAGTCGGCCCGAGCCCGCCTCGCGCAATGCCGTGTAGGGTCCCGGCGGCGCGTTCTCCAAGGCTTCCGCGAACAGACGCCCGAGCACGCCTGAGGTATGCAATGCAAGCGCCAATGCGCCGGCGAACGGGCCCAGGCCAGCCGCCAGCACGGTAATGGTCGCCCAGACCAGTTCCGGAACCGATCGCAAGGCATTGAGAACGAAACGCGTCGCGCTTCTCGCCGCGACGCCGAAGCGGCCCGAGGCCGGCAGCGACAACACCAATCCGGCCATTACCGCCAGGATCGTTCCGAACAGGGAGATTGCCAGGGTCTCCAACGAACCCCATCCGATCTTTGCTAGCCAGGCCATGGACAAGTCCGGAGACATGAAGCGAGCGATGAATTCGCCGGTCAGGTGCACAGCTTCAAGAGTAAAGAGGTCGGCCAAACCCAATTGCAGGTATATGAAACTGGTGGCCACGCAAATAACGACGGCGCAAGCAAGGCGAGCGCCCGGCAAGCCGATGCCGGCCCGCGAACCTCGCGTTCCGGAGTTGGCCACTCTGGTTCGCAAATAATTGGACAAGGCATCGGCTGTCATCACCAGGGCAAGAAACACCAGAAGAATGCTGGCGGCCTCGCCGCCATTCAACATTTTCATCGCCTGATCCATCAATTGGCCCAAGCCGCCTGCGCCGACGAAACCCATCACCACCGAGGCGCGTATCGCGCATTCCCAGCGGTAGACTGTATAGGAAACCAATTCCTGCGCGGCGCCGGGCACCAGGCCATAGACAAGCGCCGCGCTACGACCGGCGCCGGCTTCCAGAAGGGCGCGGCTGTGACGCGTGTCGCCGGATTCGAGAGTTTCGGCGTACACCTTGGCCAGCATGCCGCCATAGGTCAATCCTAGTGCCAGCACTCCGGCGGTCGGCCCCAGTCCGAAGATGCGTACGAAAATCAATGCCCATACCAGTTCCGGGATACCACGCAAAATCGTCAGTACGGCGCGCACCAGCACACGCGTCGCTCGGCCGATCCCTTCGCGCGAGCTCGGGCCTAGCGAGGATATCGACAGGGCTCGTGTTGCGAACATGGCAAGCGGCAGGCCGATGACTAACGCGAATAACATGCCCGAGGTCGCGATCGCCAGGGTCTCCAGCGCAGCTTTTCCGAGCAGAAACAGGAACTCCCTGTCGCTTGCAGGCGGCAGGAAGGCGCCAAGAAAATTGCCGATGACCATGACATTGCGGCCATCTGCCAGCGCCATGGGGTTGAATTGGACCAGTTCCAGCAGAGGCCAGAGAATGATGCCCGCAGTGAGCAGCGCGCCCAACCTCGCCGGGGCGGCAGGATCGCGCAGCCGTGGCGACGCGTTCATCCGGCGATTCGCACTTTCGCGGCAGCGATGTCGCCAGGCGGTGTCATGTCGCTCAGAACACGCAGGTCTTTACCCTGCGTGGGCAGCACCTCACCTTCGATGGCGTACAAGTCGTGCAGTAGCGTGTCTGTGACTTCGCGCGTGGGAAGATCGAAGGCGACATTAGCGTCACGCAGGCCCACGATGCGAGGGAAACACGACAGCGCCAGATCCACCGCGTGCAGGCTGGCCACCAGCGTCGCATTGCGCGCCTGGGCATCGGCGCAAAGCAGCTTGATGGTCTGCAATGCCAATGCGGGGTCCAACGAGGAAACCGGTTCATCGGCCAGTACCAGATCTGGTTTTTGGTAGAGTACCCTGGCAATTCCTACGCGTTGCAGTTGCCCGCCTGAGAGCCGGTCGCAACGCTCAAACAGTCGATCGGCAAGATCCAATGGCAGCAAAGCCGCATGTGCACCTCCGATATCCTGGGGATAGATGAGCGAGGCCAGGGATTTCCACAAAGGCCATTGCCCGAGCCGTCCCGCCAGTACCGCGGTTATCACCCGCTGGCGCGGCGGTAATGGTGGAGCCTGATGCACCAGGCCGATCCGGGCACGAAGCGCGCGAAGCGCACTCGCCGACAAAGCCCAAGGTGCGACTCCCAATGCCTCGATGTTCCCCGAGGTGGGCCGCAACGACGCGCCCAGGACCCGAAGCAAAGTGGTCTTGCCAGCGCCTGAGGGTCCGATTACGGCAATGCGCTCGCCTTGGGCGGCCTCAATTTGGATACCACGCAATGCCACTAGACCGTTGGCGTGGGCATAGCCCGCGCCAAGCAGCCGTAGACTCACTTCAACAGGCCTGCCGAAATGCCGGCTTGCTCGATGCCGTCGTAATTGGATGCCTGCGTGGGAATGAATTTGCTCGCGCGCTGCAGCGCCATGATTTCTTTATGCTGCGGGTTGGCAGGATCGAGTTTCAGGAACGCGTCGGTGATCTTTTTGCGCAGGACCGGATCCATATCGCCGCGCGCGGTCCAGTTGTAATCGAAATAAGGCGGCGTGGTATCGAAAGCGCGCACTTTGCCGGTATCTACCTTTTTCTCTTCAACCAGCTTGTCCCAGACCGAGGCATTGAGTACACCGGCGTCCGATTTGCCCGAGGCGACAAATGCAACGGTTGCATCATGGGCCCCCGAGAATGCGATGTTCTTGAGATCCTTGTCCGGGTTGACGCCGGCCTTCATCATGAAAAATCGCGGCATCAGATGGCCCGAGGTAGAGGAGGGCGAACCGAATGCGAAGGTCTTGCCCTTGAGATCGGCCAGGGTTTTGATCGCCGGATTAGCGGTGATGAAACGCGAGAGAAAAACCGCATCCTCGGCGCGCTGCACCAGGGGTACTACCGCGCCCTTGCTCATGATCTTGGCCTGCACATAAGTGAACCCTCCCAGCCAGGCCAGATCCAGTTTCTTGGTGTTTAAAGACTCCACCACCGCGGCGTAATCGGACACCGGCACGAAACTGACTTGCATGTCGACTTCGCGCTCGAGATACCTGCCTAAAGGCGCGAATTTACGCTGCAACTCGGTCGGTGCTTCGTCAGGAATGGCCGATACGCGCAGGATCTTGCTTTGCGCGAATACGGCGGTACTGGTCAATGCCAGTGAGGCGGAAAAACAGAAAGTGGCGAGTGCGGCCCGCCGTGCGATTGCACGTGTGGTGGACAACATGGACTTCTCCCAATGAATTTCAACCGCCACCGAGGGGTACTCACGGCAGCTTATAAATGGCGCGATTCCGCGCCTGCGCTATTGCATAGGCAGTACCAAGACTGCTGCGGGAGTATAGCGGAGGGTGGCGGAGTTTCGTCGAATTCTCTGATATGTTTCTCATACCAGGGCTAGGTTGAAATATCTATGCGATATGGCCCGCTGGTGCGAATGGCTCGCCACAAGCACAGAGTGGATTCCTCGCCCCGCTCCACCAGCGCTTCGCCGATCAACAGCCCGCCGACGAGGCGCGCGGAAAGCCGGTGCGGATTGCGATCGATATCGAATACGAATTCGATTTTATCGCCACGTACATGGGTCGTCGTAATTTCGTGGTTCCTGCTGTTTGCGCGGACAAAACCTTTAATTCGTTGATAGCGTTGTACTAAGGTGATCTCTATCGGCAGATTAATCGCGGCGTTGATGGCGCCGTTCCAGGTGCCAGAAAAATTCGCCGGCACAATCCACAGCCGGATGGGAGCGTCGCCGCCGAAGCCACCATAACGCTCCGGCACATAGGTTTGCAGTGTTTCTTCGGGCGCCCAATCGGCCAAGGTGTATTCGTAGGTGACGATGCGGGCGTCTGGGCGCAGATGTTTGAGCAAGATTGGCACAAGACGATTGATGAGCGCGGGAAACAGATACATGGTGACCACGCTGGCCTCACGCGGGTTGATCTGCATCGCATCACCGTGTTCAAACCGCACGCGCGCCGCCAATCCGCGCCGCAATGCCTCGGCATTGCTTTGATCCACGCGCGCAGCACTGATATCCACTCCCCAGCCTCGCGCGCCGAAGCGCTGCGCCGCAAGAAGCGGTATGCGTCCATCACCGGAACCCAGGTCGAGCACCAGGTCGTTCGGCCCAACCCGCGCCAGCTCCAGCATGCGCAGCACCGCACGTTCCGGCGTGGGAACGAAAACAGAAAACCGCTCGCCCCTGGGTTTTCCTGCTTCTTCGTCCTCCTCGATTGAAACCTCAACGGTTTGATCCGCGCAGGCGGCAGATAGCAGGGCCAGACTGGCCGCAATCCAATTGCGTCGGTTCACCGTAATTCCCTCAATGTGTCGATGTTGCGGTAAATTATAGGCAAGTACTGAACAAAGGGACTATGTCCCCTTGTAGATCCGTCACCTCAGAGAAAACACTTTGCGTCTGCCACCCAAAACTGATACTTGTTCAGTGTTTTCATAGGTATCCAAGGAGCTTGTCATGTCAAATTATCAATCCAAGCAGGGCCGCTTCGGTGTGCATTCGATCGATCATTTCGCTTTGGAAATTCCCGATCTTGAGGTGGGCAGGCATTTTTTCGGCTGCTTTGGTCTTCGTGTCGAGGACATGCCCGAAGGTCTGGAGTTGTATGCCTCGGACACGCCGCATCGCTGGGGCCGACTTATAAAAGGCCCAGATAAGCGATTGGCCTATCTCGCCCTGAGCTGTTATGAAAAAGATCTCGAGCCCTTGCGCGAGCAGGCCAAGGCGGCAGGCGCAAAATTTGCAAAGCCCTATCAGCACGGCAGCAATGAAGGATTCTGGTTGCTAGACGCGGATGAGAATCTCATCCAGGTGCGTTCCGGCGAGAAAACGATGCCCGACAGCAAGCGACCAGCGACCTTCAAGAGCGCCATGGCCAACGAACGGGCGGTGGAAGGGCGAGGCTCTCAGGACAAAATTTTTCCCAGGCGTCTGTCGCATGTGCTGATGTTTTCCCCCGATGTACCGCGTCAGGTCGAATTCTACGAGAGCGTTTTCGGACTGCGGCTCTCAGACAAGGCGCAGGACCTGATCGCATTCACACACGGCCGTTATGGAAGCGACCACCACATGGTTGCTTTCGCCAAGAGCGAGGCGAAAGGCTGGCACCACTGCTCCTGGGATGTCCCGGGCATCGATGAAGTGGGCAGAGGCGCCGATCAAATGGAAAAAGCCGGATTTAAGGCGGGTTGGGGAACCGGCCGGCACGTGTTGGGTTCAAACTATTTCCATTACGTACAGGACCCATGGGGTTCTTTCTCGGAATATTCGGCGGATATCGATTACATCCCCAAGGGCGAAACCTGGGACACCAACGACTGGCCGCCGGAGGATTCCCTGTATCTCTGGGGACCGGATATGCCGGCAATTTTTCTCGCCAACACTGAAGCACACCTCGCGACCAGGCAGGCAGCGTAGCGCACGCTGGAGCTTTCTTGCGCGCTGTGCTCTCCGGGGCACTAAACAAGTATCAAGGGGACACTAAACCAGTATCGAGTTGGATTATTTCTGGATACTCAAAAAATTTGCAATGCCGATAATACGAAAACTCTTATCCGTAAAGGTTCGCTCCTCATGTCCAAACCCCGAATTAGCTATGTGCCTGTGGAAAAAATGACGCCAGAAATGCGCCTCGAGATGGATCGCTGCGCGCGCGATGGCACGCCGCGTCCGGAGAGTAGCGCGGTGCGCGCGCATGTGCCGGACTGCTTCTGGTTTTTCGCCGATTCCTGGGACAAGGTGTTCAGAAACGGCGTGCTTGATCACCGCATCAAGGAGCTTTGCCGCGTGTATGTGTCGCGCTCGGTAGTGTGCGAGTTTTGCGGCAATCAGCGTTCCGTCAAAGGCGCGGGCCAAGGCCTGGAGGAGTCGCACTACGACGATCTTATGAATTTCGAGAAATCGGTTAAATACGACGATCGTCAGAAAGCCGCTCTCGCCTACGCCGAGGCCATTGTCTGGCGCACCGGGACTGACGATGCCTACTGGGAGCGCATGCACGCGAACTTCACCGAAGCTGAACTGGTTGAACTGGGTTGCGCCATCGGGCTCACCTACGGCCAGCAAAGCTGGATTCGCACCCTCAATATCGATCACCACCAAGTCATGGCAGGCACTTCTGGATCCATGGCGCCGGGTTTCGAGGATGCCCAGGCGCTGGCGAAAACAAAGGGCTCAACTGATTACTGGGCGCGAGAGCAAGCCGAGCCTAAGAAAACCCCAGCCTAAGAAAACCCCAGCATAAGCAAGCCAAGGAGACTGTCATGGACAAGTTCGTCATTTCCCCGCATTTCCGTCTGCAGGACTGGGTGGCCGAGGAGAAGAATTATTTCAAGGAAGAGGGCTTGGACTACATTTTTCAGGACAACTATGGTCCTGGCGATGCCGCGGTTAAACATGCCACGCCAAACAAAGTGGGCGCCTATCAATCGCTGGAGCAGGGCCGCGCCTGCAGTGTCAGCGGAGCCTGCCACTGGACCGTCAATGTGGGCGCGTCCAAGGGACACAACAAGCTTTATGCCGACGCGTATTCGGTGGCACCTTGCGGCATTTTCGTTGCGCCAGAATCCGAGATTCGCCATCCCGAACAGCTCAAGGGTGTGGAGATATCGGTGGGTTTTCAATCGGGCAGCCACTACTCGACCATCCAGGCTCTGGAGCAGTACATGCCGATCTCCGACATGAAACTCTCATACGCCGACGGACTGTTATTCAGCCGTATGGCGAAGATGTATGACCGTCAGGTGCCGGCGGTGTCGGTGTTCAGCGGCGCCTACTACTTTCTAGAACAAATGGGTTTTCGAAAGGTGATGGATACCTCCTTCATGATGGCCACAGCCATCACCGGCAACCCCGAATTGAGCGACCTGCGCAAGTTTTTCAACGCGTTGCGCAAAGCGCAGCGCGATATTGATCTTCGCCCGGAACTCTACACGCACTACTACCGCAGGGAATTCCCCGCCCGCTTCCTGCACGAGGTGGACACGCGTCGCTGGGGGCCAGGCGAGCGCATCGTGTTTGAGCCCTATACCAAGGAAGTTTTCGAGGAATCATTTCAGTGGATCAAGGAGCGCGGCATTTTCGAGGGCAAGGATATGGGCGCGGGGCGCTACGAGGATGCAGTGGTATCCCTTAACGCCTGAAAACCGGCAACGCGATCGTATGGATGCCCTGGATGAGATTGCACGTGTACTTCGCGTAATGGCCACCGCAATTGCGAGTTTTTGGAGGACCCCCTGTTACAACAACGGCCGCAAACGCTTCCACACTGTCTCGACAATCAGTGGCTGTGCCTCGGCGGTGGGGTGGATGTTGTCGGGTTGAAACAGGTCGCGGCGCTTGTCCATACCATCCAGTAAAAATGGCACCAGTGCGGTGCGGTGCTGTTTGGATAACTCCAGGAACGCTGTCTCGAACTCTTTGGTATAGGCCGCGCCATAGTTAGGCGGCATTTTCATGCCGACCAATAAAACTTTGCCACCCGAACTTTGCGCGGCGCGAATCATTAACGCGAGGTTCTCTCGCATTTGCTTGATCGGCAGCCCGCGCAGTCCATCGTTGCCGCCCAGCGCAATGATGGTGATATTGGGTTTGGCCTGCGCTACCGCGGCTATGATGCGGGTCGCGCCGCCGCTACTGGTCTCTCCGGGGATGCTCTGATTGACAACGGTATAATTCAGCGCGTTTTTGCGTATTCGTTCCTGCAGCAAACTCACCCAGCCTTCCTTCTGGTTGAATCCGTAGGCGGAGGACAGGCTGTCACCAAACACCAGGACCACGCCGGCGGCAAGGGCGTAGCATGGTGTCAGGGTAAGTGCCAGGGTAAATACCAGACTCAACGCGGCGCGGCCGGTGGCGGCCAGACCTCGGCAGAGGCAAAGTTTTAACACCAAGGGTTTCATGTCGCCAATCATACGTTCAGAAAGCTTGTGCAAAGTCGTGCCATTGGCCGCGCCGCCTAACGGATCGGCATCTAAATTGGTGATTTTGCAGGATATTGATTTCGAAATCATGTCCGGAGAGGCGATTGCCATCGTCGGGGCGTCCGGGTCGGGGAAGTCCACCCTGCTTGGACTGTTGGCGGGGCTGGATGTTCCGACCTCGGGCACCGTGAAAATCGACGGCAAGGATTTTTTTGCACTTAATGAGGATGGCAGGGCGTTGCTTCGCGCCAAGCTCCTGGGCTTTGTGTTCCAGTCGTTTCAGTTGTTGCCGGCATTGAGCGCGCAGGAAAACGTCATGTTGCCGCTGGAGTTGGCTGGCCAAACCGGCGTTGAAGAAGCCGCGATCAGCATGTTGAAACGCGTGGGATTGGGGGAGCGCCTGCGGCATTATCCGAAATATCTATCAGGTGGCGAACAGCAGCGCGTAGCGCTGGCGCGGGCTTTCGTGGTGAAGCCAAAACTTCTTCTGGCGGATGAGCCCACCGGTAATCTGGATGCGACTACCGGCGGGGCGATTATCGACCTGCTGTTCGAAATGAACGCCGAGGCCGGCACCACTTTGGTATTGGTGACGCACGATGAAGCCCTGGCGCGACGTTGCGGGCGGATTATTCGTCTTGCCGCAGGCAAAGTAGTGAGCTGATGGTTTTGGCAATTGGCCGGATTATTGAGAAGTTCATAATTCATGACAAAAACATGCTTCTTACCTAGCTGTCATGTTTTTGGGAATGATCAATAACGAAAAGGATAGATTCATGGATGCCAGTGATTTCGTAGGAACCTACAAGGGCAAGGGCCATGAGCAGATCGATAAAGATGGCCGAGTCACGCATTTGCGTGATCCGCAAAGCGAGCGGCCCGCGCGTATCGTCTACACCAAGGAGGGCCTGGTGATCGTGGTCTCCACGCCGCCCGATCGCAAGCCTCTGGCGGCCAAACACATCAATGCGGCGGGCGATGCGGAATTGACGGATGCGGCGCGCGGTGTGGTCGCCTATGCGGGCCACTACGAGGTTAAAGGCGATAAGGTGTATCACCATATCGATGTGTCGTTCTTTCCCAATTGGGTGGGCAGCGCAAATGTGCGCAATTTCAAATTCGATGGAAAGTTACTCATATTGACCACGCAGCCGGATGAAGAGGGCACGGTGGAACGTATTTATTGGGAGCGCATGGAGAAAGCCTGATTGGCTTGCCTCGAATAGCGCATGCGCGATAACTCACTCTTGAAGCTGGCCCTGCGAATGCTCGTGCGCGACTGGCGTGCTGGCGAGTTGCGCGTGCTCGCCCTGGCGCTGGTGGTCGCGGTCGCGAGCGTCACCAGTGTCGGGTTTTTCGCCGATCGCATTCGTCAGGCCATGCTGCGCGATGCGCATCAGTTGCTTGGGGCAGACGTGCTGCTCGACGCGGATCATCCATGGTCGCGCGAGATTCCCGATGAGATCCGGCGACGCGGGATGGCATTCGCCGAAATAATGAGCTTTGTCAGCATGGCGCGAGGAGACACCGCCACGCAATTGAGCGGGGTGAAAGCCGTGTCGGAGGGCTATCCGCTGCGCGGCAGGATGCGCATCTCCCCAGCATTGAATTCACCGGATGAGGCCACCGAGCGCGTGCCCGAGCGCGGCACCGTCTGGGTGGACGAGCGCCTGGCGCTAGCCTTGGAGCGGCGCGTAGGCGAGAACCTGCAACTGGGCGAACAGAGCTTTCGCATCGGCGCGATTCTCACCCTGGAGCCGGATCGCAACGCCTCGTTTTTCAATATCGCGCCGCGTCTGATGCTGCGTATCGAAGACGTTGCGGCGACCGGTCTGGTGCAAACCGGCAGCCGCGTGCGCTACAACCTGCTTGCCGCCGGTGATCGCGGCGCGGTGAGCGAATTTGAAGCCTGGGTCAAGCCGCTTCTCGCGCGCGGCGAAACACTTCAAAGCCTGGAGAATGCCAGCCCGCAAGTGCGCCAGTCCATCGAACGCGGCGAACAATTTGTCGGATTAACGGCGCTGCTGGCGGTGATACTCGCCGCAGTGGCGGTGTCGCTGTCGACGCGTCGCTATACCGCGCGGCATCTTAATGGTTTCGCGGTGATGCGCTGCCTGGGCGCAACCCAGTCGCGCCTTTTCGTCTTGAGCGCTTGCGAATTTGCGAGCTTGGGGCTGGTCGCAAGCGTCGCGGGATGCCTGTTCGGATTCGCGGCGCAATACATCATTGCCGCGTTGATCCAACAACTGGCCGGCGCGGTGTTGCCCGCGCCATCGGCGCTGCCGGCGGTGCAGGGATTGTTGGTGGGTATGGCCTTGCTGCTTGGATTCGCCTTGCCGCCTCTTCTTCAATTAAAAAATGTACCCGCGCTGCGGGTATTGCGCCGTGATCTTGGCGCACCCAACCAAGCCGCCAGCCTCGCCTGGGGATTGGGCCTGGTGGTCATCGCCGCACTTCTGGTGTGGCAGGCGGGCAGCGTGAAACTCGGGCTGACGGTGCTGGCTGGATTCGCGCTGTCGTTCGCGCTGTTTGGTGCGATTGCATATGTCTGTCTCAATCTGGCGGGACGCGCCGGTGCCGGCGCGGGTATCACCTGGCGCTATGGCATGGCGAATTTGAAACGGCATGCGAACGCCAATACCGTGCAGGTTCTCGCTCTGGCCCTCGGCCTCACCGCGGTGCTGATGCTGAGTTTCACATTCGATGATTTGATTTCCACCTGGGCGAAGAAGCTCCCCGCCGATGCGCCCAATCGCTTCGTGGTCAATATTCAGCCAGGGCAGATTGAAGCCATCGATTCACTGTTCCGCGATGCCGGCGTTGCCGCTCCCGCCATCTATCCCATGGTGCGCGGCCGTTATGTGGCGCATAACGGCCAGCCCTTGAATATCGAGGCCATGGAGGAACGCGAACGGCGGGCGGTGGAGCGCGAGTTCAATTTGTCGTTCATGGAATCGCCGCAACCGTATAACACGGTGGTGGCGGGCGCGTGGTTCACTCCCGAGGATTTGAAGAACGGCGCCTTTTCAGTCGAACAAGGCATGGCCAAGCGACGCGATTGGAAACTGGGCGATACCATGACATGGCAAGTGGCTGGTCGAAACATCACCGCCCCAATCACCAGCATACGCAGCCTTGACTGGGATTCGATGCGTGTCAATTTCTTCGTTATCGCGACGCCATCGCTGCTCGATCAGGCGCCTGCCAGCTACATCTCGGCGTTTCACCTGCCCGAAGGCAAGCTCGGCTTCGCCAACTCAATCTCACAAGGTTTTCCCAACCTCACCCTGGTGGATATGAGCGCGATCCTCCGGCAAGCTCAACTTATTATCGATCAGGTGGTACAGGCGGTGCGCTTTGTGTTCCTGTTCGCGCTTGCCGCGGGTGTTCTGGTTTTGTATTCGGCGCTCTTAGCCACACAGGACGAGCGTTCCCAGGAAGCAGCATTGATGCGGGCCTTGGGGGCATCGAGGCGGCAAATTCTGGCCGCGCTACGTGCTGAATTTCTGGTGCTGGGCTTGCTCTCTGGCCTGCTGGCGGCGGCCGGCGCAAGCGCTATTGGCTGGGGTGTGGCGCATTTTGTGTTCCAGTTCCCGCATCAGATCAATGCCTGGGTTTGGCTGGCCGGACCCTTGGCAGGCTTGGCTTGCGTGGCCTGGAACGCCAGGGCAGGGGCGCGGGCTGCATTGAACCATCCGCCATTGCTGGTGCTGCGTGAGGTCTGAGCGCCGGTCATTGAGGTTATGAAAGCAATGAAAGTATTGAAAGTAACGAAAGTCACGTAAGCAAGGAAAGCAACGAAAGCCATTTTGAGTACACCCACAGAAGCTCTACCGGCCCAGGCGATCGGCGCCGATACCCTGGTTCCCTCCATCAATGGCGATTATCGCCGCGGCGTGAACGCCTTGTGGCGTGTGTTGCGCATGGCTTTATCGTACAAAGTGCGTTTCCCTGCCGCGGTGCTCGCGGTCATCGGCGGGGCGATATTTCAATTGCTGATTCCGCGGTTTCTGGGGCAAGCGATTGACCAAGCGGGATCCATGCTCGCGATGGCCGGAGGTGGAGACTCAGGCGCAATCGGATTGGCAAAGTCGGCCTTGGTCGGATCGGCTCTGCTGGTATTGGGCACGGCGGTGATGCGCGGTTTGTTCACGCTGTCTCACAATTATCTGGCGGAATCGATCGGCCAGAGCTTCGCCTTAGAGCTGCGTCTGGCGTTTTTCGAGAAATTGCAGCGCCTGTCTTTCAGCTATCACGACCGCATTCATTCAGGCGATCTCATCACCCGCGGCATGCTGGACATCGAAGGGGTGAGGCGCTTTATCGAGACCGGCATCATGCGTTTGTTCCAGTTGGCGGTGTTGATTGGACTGGGCGCGTATTTGTATATGGGGCAGGATTTGCTTCTCGGCTTCTTGTGCGTCAGCTTCGTGCCATTCGCGTTCTGGCGCGGCGTGGTATTCCGCATGCAGGTGCGTGCGCTGTGGCGCGAATTCCAGGAGAAGATGAGCGTGCTCACTCGCATCATGGAGGAGAACCTGGCCGGCATCCGCGTGGTGCGTGCATTCTCCGCACAGCAGCACGAGATGAAGAAGTTCGATGATTGGCAGGAGCGCACCTTGGAGCCCGCCATCAAGATGGTGCATGTGCGTTATTTCAATACGTCGATGATGACTTTCTCTTACTTCGTTGCCATGGGTCTGGTGTTGTGGTTTGGTGGCCTGCGCGTGATCGAGGGCCAGATGACGGTTGGTGAACTCACACAGTTCCTGGTGTTCATGACGGTGCTGCAGATGCCGGTGCGGCAGGTGGGTCTGGTGATCAATGGCTATGCGAGAGCCTCGGTCTCTGGTGCACGCATGTTTGAGATCCTTGATCTTGAGCCGGCTATAAGGGACAAGCTAGGCGCACCCGCATTGAAGCTCACTGAGGCGGTCTTGGCCTTTGAGAACGTGTCTTTCTCCTATCAGGGTTTCCAGAGCGAGCACACGGTTGAGGGCATCTCTTTCCGGGTCAAAGCCGGGCAGACACTGGGCATCGTTGGCCCCCCGGGCAGCGGCAAATCCACCATCGCGCATCTGATTCCGCGCTTCTACGATGTCACCGCGGGGCGTATCACGGTCGATGGCCAGGACATACGCGATGTAACGCTGGATTCGCTTCGCGAGCAGGTTGGCGTGGTGCAGCAGGACACGTTTCTCTTTAAAACCGAAGTTCGCGAGAATGTATCCTACGGCGAGCCCGGCGCCGAGGATGACCGCGTGGTCGAGGCGGCGGACACCGCGCAATTGCACGATTATGTGGCGGGCCTGCCGGCTGGGTACGACACGCTGGTTGGCGAGCGCGGCTTGTCACTCTCAGGTGGCCAACGCCAGCGCCTGTCGATCGCCAGAAGCGTGCTGCTCACGCCGCGGGTCATTGTGTTCGACGATTCCACCGCTGCCATCGATGCAGGCACCGAGCTTCGCATTCGCGATTCCTTGAAAGAACTCAACCGAACCCGGGCTACCATTGTTATTTCGCACCGCCTGTCCTCGCTCATGCATGCCGATGAGATTCTGTTTTTGGAGGACGGTCGTATCGTTGAGCGTGGTTCGCATGAGGTCATGCTCGCGCAAAACGGCCGCTATCGCCGCCTGTTTGATCTGCAAATGGGCGCCGCCAGGGATAACGCGCATGCCGAATAAGGCCATGCCGGGGTCGTCGCCAAGCAGTACCGCAGAAGGCCCGGGACAACCCGCGCCCAGAAAACTCTCTGCAAAAAGCGGCGAGGAAATCTTCGCAAAATCGGTCGATCCGCGAGTACTGATGCGCTTCTTCGGCTTTTTGCGCCCTTATCGATTCAGCATCGTGATTTCGATCATCGCGGTGTTGATATTCACGCTGACCCAGATCGCGGTGCCCCTGGTCATTCGTTATGTAATCGACAAAGCCTTGCCGGCCGCCATGGCGGGTGGCCTCGCGACGGATGCACGCGCCAACGCGGAATACCTGCTCGCCATTGCGGTGCTGGGTTTTTTCGCGGTGGTGCTGGTGAATTACCTGTCCAATTACTTGCAGCAGATCTGGGTGGCGGTGACCGCGGAAAAGGTCTTGATCGACCTGCGCCGCGCGATGTATGAGCATCTGCAGCGCGTATCCCTTTCGTTCATGGATCGAACTCAAGTAGGGCAGTTGATGTCGCGCCTGCAGGGCGATGTGGGATCGTTACAGGAGTTTCTCGAATCCTCAATTTTTGCGATTGGCGATCTGGCCTTGCTGGTTGGTATTGTGTTCGTGCTGCTCGCACTCGACCTGGAGCTTGGGCTTTTGACACTGTCGGTGGTTCCCATCCTGGTGCTGGTGCGCGCCATCTGGCTGCCCGCGGCCAAGCGCGCCTTCATTCGAGCGCGGGAAACATCATCGATCGTCAACAGCGCCCTGGCCGAAAACATCAATGGCGTTCGCACCGTGCAGGAGATGAGCCGGGAGGGATTCAATTTCAATGCTTTCCGTGAAAAAGCGCTCGAGAACTACCGCACCCACCTGCGTGCCACGCGCTTAGCGCAAGTGATGGTGCCTACCGTGGACACGCTCACCGGCGCGGCCATGGCGATTGTCATCCTGGTTGGGGGTAATCGCGTTCTCGAAGGCAGCCTGGAGATTGGCGTGGTGGTGGCGTTCCTGTTCTATGTGCAGCGCTTCTTCGATCCGATCCGCTCGCTCACCATGCAATACAGCACCATGCAGCAGGCGGTGGCCTCCGGACAACGTATCTTTGAGGTGCTCGATGTGCCGGTCGAGGTACAGGATAAGCCCGGTGCCATCGACATCATGCAAGCGCGCAGCCATGCCGACGGCGCGGTGGAATTTCGCGATGTCACTTTTGGCTACGTCCCCGGCCTGCCGATATTGAAGAACGTCAGCTTCAAAGTGGCCCCCGGCGAGACCGTGGCGTTGGTGGGCCCGACCGGGTCGGGTAAGACTTCCACCATGGCGCTGTTGCACCGCTTCTACGACGTCTGGGAAGGCCAGGTGCTGATCGGCGGCAAGGACGTGCGCGATCTGCGTCAGGAGTCCCTCGGCCGCCATATCGCCATGGTGTTGCAGGAACCGTTTTTATTCACCGGCAGCGTCATCGACAACATCCGCTATCGCGAACAGCATGTCAGCCGCGAGCTGGTTGAGGGCGCCGCGCGCGCGGTGGGGGCGCATGAATTCATCGCGCGTCTGCCGCAAGGCTACGACACCGTGCTCGGCCAACGCGGTGTCAATCTTTCAATTGGCCAGCGCCAGTTATTGTCGTTCGCCCGCGCCATCGTCGCCGATGCCGGCATTCTGATTCTCGATGAGGCGACCGCCAGCGTGGATAGCTTCACCGAGCGCGAGATTCAATCGGCGTTGGAAAAAACACTGGTTGGTCGCACCGGTTTGATCATCGCGCACCGCCTGGCCACGATACGCGGCGCTGATCGCATCATAGTGCTGCAGGAAGGCCACATCGTAGAGCAGGGCACGCATGAGGATTTACTCGCCATGGGCGGCCTGTATCACCGCCTGCATGCCATGAATGTGGCCTCGTTCGATGATTTGCCGGCAGCGGCGGATTCAAGGATGTAAATTTCGCCTGTGTTGTCAATTTTGGAACAGCAAGTTTTCTCAATCGGGCTAACCGATACAACCGATGCAATGCTATCCGAGCATTGAGCACCCACTTGCGCTGCATTTGACCACTGCGCTCTGCTGCCTGTCGTTGTTATAAATCCAAGATCGTAGATTTTGCGTACTCTTTTTTTAAGGTGATTACCAAACCAAGTCGCCAAGCCTTCGGCTGATTGTGGGGAGGATATAATCTTCTTAAACGCGTTCAACCTGTTAGGCATTTTTGGAGATCAACCTTGAACCTATTCAAAACTTTTGAAAAACTGAACCTTCTGACAAAGTTATTGACGGGGTTTTCGATTGCAATTATTTTTATGCTGATCATCACCTACATGACCATTTCTGGCATGGGGAAAATGATCGATAGCACTCAGTCCATGTTTGATAAGGATCTTGTAGGTATTTCAACGATTAGGACCCTGAATCGGGATGTGAACTTGATCGGGCGTTTGGCCAATCGCGCGGTTTTGGCAGTCAATGGAAAAGATGACGAAGGTTTTAAGGGGGCTGTTGATTCCATAGCTAAAACCAAGACGATTTTGCTGGCCAATTATGCAAAAGGTAAAACAACGATTTTTCGTCCAGAACTGGCGCTTGAATATGCCAAGGTGGGCGAAATGCTGGATA
>CAMDFL010000024.1 GCA_945897475.1 Bordetella parapertussis | reverse complement strand
TGATTTCGGCGAATTGGTCTACGGCGGCATGGATTGGGTCGATCCGGTGCTGGGCAAGCGATCCATGGAACTGATGGCCACTGAGGTCATGCCACGGGTGAACGCGGCCTTGAAGCACCGAAGCTTAGCCGCCAGCACGTCCTGACCGACCGTGCCGATCCACACTTGCGACGATCCACTTGCGCTGCCGATGGCCAACTTCGCCGACATGATGGCTGCACCTGTGTCTTTTTAGCCCAATCTGGTTAGAATGCCTGCCAACGATTTTTCAGGGAGGTAACCATGAAATCAATACGATTAATCTTGTCGCTGGTGGCAGCCAGCGTAATCTGCGTATTTGCGGGGAGCACGTCGGCCCAAACCATAAAAATAGGCGTCATCAATACCTATTCCGGACCGAATGCCAGTCTGGGAGACAACATGGACAAGGGCATGAAGCTCTACATGAAGTTGAACGAAAAACGGCTGCCACCCGGCGTAAAAATAGAACTGATAACGCGTGATGACGGTGGCGCCAATCCGGACAAGGCCAAGCAACTCGCCCAGGAACTGATTGTCCGTGATCGCATCCAAATACTCACCGGCCTTATCTGGACGCCGAATGCCGCTGCCATTGCGCCCTTGGCCACGGAAGCCAAACTGCCGGTGGTCATCATGAACGCGGGCACCTCGTCGATTACGACCATGTCTCCGTATATCGCACGGGTTTCTTTCACGCTATGGCAATCGTCCTTTCCCACCGGTGTGTGGGCGGCAAAACGATACAAACGTGCCTATATCGCGGTCAGCGATTTCGGTCCTGGACACGACGCCGAGGCAGCTTTCGAGAAAGGATTTCGCGATGGCGGCGGTGAAATCGTCGGTAAAGTCCGCATGGCCCTGGCAAACCCGGATTTCGTTCCCTTCATCCAACGCGCCAAAGATGCCAAACCCGAAGTTGTGTTCGCTTTCGTACCGGCCGGACCGCAGGCCACTCAAATAATGAAGGCCTACAACGATCTGGGACTGAACAAGGCAGGCGTCAAATTCATCGGCCCCGGGGATCTGACGCCCGACGATGAGTTGCCCAACATGGGCGATGCGCCGTTGGGAATATTTACAGTGCACCACTACTCCGCGTCCGCGACGCGTGCCGCCAACAAATCATTCATCACCGCCTGGAAGAAAGAGTACGGCGAGAAGTCGACGCCCAGCTTCATGTCGGTTGGCGCCTGGGATGGGATGGATGCGATTTATCAATTGATAATCGACCAGAAGGGCAAGATCGACGGCGATCAAAGCATGATCAGCCTGCGTGGCTACAAAAACCCCAATAGCCCGCGTGGCCCGATCTCCATCGATCCGCTCACCCGCGATATCGTGCAGAACGAATATCTTCGTGAAGTACGCAGAGTCGGCGGTAAGCTTGCCAATGTGGAAATAGAAACCATTGCCGCCAACGTGAAAGATCCCTGGAAAGAGTTCAACAAAAAATAGTCAACCGTTTTCACTGCCCCCGATTGCGCCAATCAGCGTGTTCGGGGGCAAAATTTTTGTTGCGCGTGAAATTTTTGTACGCATCTTTTTTCGAATAAAATAATTCCCCCTGACGTGGACGACTTCCTTGTATCCCTGGTAAGCATCGCGTTTCACGGCATCGCCTATGGCATGGTGCTGTATGTGATATCCGTTGGCCTGTCGATCACCATGGGCCTGATGGGTTTTGCCAACCTCGCACACGGCGTATTCGCGATGGCAGGTGGCTACGTGATGATTTCGGCGATGTCGAGCCTGGGCGCCCCCTACCCCGTCGCGCTGCTGATTGCTTTCGTGGTGATCGCGTTGGTGAGCCTGGTCCTTGAAGTTACGCTTTATTCACGCCTGTACACCGCTGGCGAGCTCGATCAAGTTTTGTTTACGATCGGCCTGATATTCATATCGGTCGCATTGGCGAGACTGGCCTATGGAACCTTGCAACAACCCGTAGTGCTGCCTGATTATTTGAAGGGGCAGTTCTCCATGATGGGTCGGGATTTTCCGGCCTTCAGGGTGTTCCTGATCACGGCCAGCGCGGCGATCGTTGCAGGCCTGTGGTTTGGCGTGGAGCGCACCGCGTGGGGGGCCATGTTGCGGGCGGCAGTGGACAATCGCGGCATGGCTCAATCTGTGGGAATTAATACCAGGCGCCTGTTCATGGTGACCTTCGCCGCCGGTAGCGGACTCGCGGGTCTGGGCGGCGCGCTGGGTGCGGAGATTATTGCCATTCAACCCATTTATCCGTTCGCCAATCTTACTTATTTTCTGATTGTCGTCGCGGTTGGGGGCATGGGTACGTTGCGTGGTCCGTTTGTCGCCGCTCTGTTGATCGGTGTAACCGACACAGCCTGCAAATACTGGCTTCCGGAGTTCGGTGCGTTCCTGATCTATGCAACGACCGTTGGCATCCTTTTGTGGCGCCCGGCTGGCCTATTCGGACGAAACACCTGATGAGCACTCTTCACGCCGGAGGCTATAGCGCCGACGCTCGCCTGAAATGGCAGGAAAGTCTGCCATGGCTGGTCGCGATTGCAGCATTCTTTCTGCTCCCCGAATACCTCAATCTGGGCGCGCGAATCCTGATTTTCATTCTGTTTGCGATTTCCCTGGATTTGATCGTGGGATATGCAGGCATCGTGACGCTGGGACACGCGGCTTTCTTTGGCTTGGGCGCCTATACCGCCGGTATCCTGTCTGTCAGCGCAGGAATCAACGATCCGCTGATTCAATTGGTGATATCAGCCCTCACCGCGGGATTGCTGGGCATGATCACAGGGGCGATCATATTGCGAACGCGTGGCCTCGCCCTGATGATGCTTACATTGGCGATAGGTTCGATTTGCCTTGAGGTAGCCAACAAAGCCAGCACCCTGACTGGCGGGGCAGATGGATTGGCCGGTGTCACCATCGCGCCATTGCTTGGCCAGTTCAGATTCGATCTCTACGGTAAGACGGCTTATCTTTATTGCCTGACAACGCTTCTGGTCTGCTGGTGGATCGTTCGCCGCCTGGTGTACTCACCCTTTGGCGCGTCGCTGGCAGGAATTCGGGAGAACAATCTCAGAATGCATGCGATAGGCGCTCCGGTCTACCTACGCATGATTGCGGTCTATTCCATCTCCGCCATGTTGGCCGGCATTGCCGGCGCGCTTCTGACACAAACCAACCAGTTCGTCGGGCTCAACGTATTGAGTTTCGAGCTATCTGGCGAAATGCTGGTGATGTTGATCCTTGGAGGCGTGGGTCGTATCTATGGCGCGTTTGTCGGCCCAGGCGTATACATGATCGCGCAGGATCAATTGGCAAAACAATTCCCCGAATACTGGTACCTGGGTATCGGCGGGCTTCTGGTCATCGTCGTTTTATTTGCCAAAGGCGGAATACTCGGGCTGCTGGACCGGATACTGTCGCGGCTCAAAGGTGGCCGCCCATGAGCACGGTCCTGGAAACACGAAACCTGCGCAAGCAATTCGGTGCTCTAACCGTGGCGGACGGCATCGACTTCCGCCTCGAGCGTGGGGCGCGTCATGCCTTGATCGGACCCAATGGGGCCGGAAAAACAACCTTCATCAATCTGATCACCGGGGGGCTCACGCCTAATTCCGGTGGCATTATGCTCAACGGCTTGGACATCACCAAGATATCGCAGCGCGGCCGAATTCAACGCGGGCTGGGCAGGACCTTTCAAATCAATACTCTTTTTCGAAGCCTGACTGCCCTGGACAATGTCGCCTTGGCCGTAGCGGAACGCCTGGGCGTCGCGTGGCACCTGTTTCGTCGTGCCAGCCGCCAGGGCGACGTTGTCGCAGAAAGCCGGACCCTGCTTGGGTCGCTCGGCCTTGAAGCCGACGCGGACGTTCGCGTAGCCGATCTGCCCTACGGCAAGCAACGCTTGGTGGAAATCGCCATTGCACTGGGAATGAAACCCTCGGTGCTGCTGCTGGACGAACCCGCGGCCGGTGTCCCTTCGACCGAATCCCAGCGCATTCTCCAGGTTCTCGATTCACTGCCATCAGATCTGGCCATTCTGATAATCGAGCACGACATGGATCTGGTATTTCGCTTTGCGCGGCGAATTACGGTTCTTTCGCGCGGCGCTCTGTTGGCCGAGGGCACCCCGGAAGAAATTTCCGCCGACCAGCGCGTACGCGAGGTCTACCTTGGAGAGCGACATGTCTGAGGTGCTCACGCTGGACCACGTGCGCGCGGGATACGGCGAAACCGTAGTTCTGGAGGACCTCTCGCTCCACCTGGGCAGCCGGGAAACCCTGGCGGTGCTTGGAAGAAACGGCGTCGGCAAAACAACTCTACTTGCTACCATCATGGGTCACACGACCTTGCATTCCGGAGGGATAGCGTTCAATGGGATTGCGGTTGAGCGCTCCCCTATCTATGAGCGAGTAAGAGCGGGTATAGGCTACGTGCCCCAGGCACGCGAGATATTCCCATCGCTGACAATTGAGGAGAATCTCACCGTTGCGCAGCGCCCGGGGCGCTGGAACTTAGAACGCATCTACGATCTATTTCCAAATCTCGCGGAACGCAAGAAGCACATGGGTAACCAGATTTCCGGCGGAGAGCAGCAAATGCTGGCTATCGGGCGCGCGTTGATGGGCAATCCCACCCTTCTCCTCCTGGATGAGCCCATGGAAGGCTTGGCGCCCATCATCGTCGATGGCTTACTGATTGTTCTGGAAAAATTGATATCGGATGAAGCGCTCACCGTCATCCTGGTCGAGCAATCGGCGCGCCTGGCTTTGCAAGTAACTCAGCGTGCGGTGATACTGGATCGCGGCAAAATCGCATTTGAAGGCGCCAGCGCCGAATTGGCCGGCGACATGAAAAAGGTCTCCGAACTGCTGATTGCGACGTGATTGGCTCCTCATGACATGACTTGGATGAGTATTTTAATAATTCAATCGTTTTAACCTGAGACTGAGCCTGTGGCATCGATTTCCAAAAACGCTGAAAAGTGAGTGGCATGAGAGATTATTGGTTAAGTAAACTATTTTTCGATTTACAGACCCCAGCCAACGCAGAGGAGTACGCGTTGGATCGGGAGAAGGTGCTCGCCCGCTATCCGATCAAACCGGATGTACTCAAATCACTTAATGCCGATGACGTGGCCGCGCTCGCGCCCATGGTCAATCCGTACTTGCTGCGATTCTATTTTTTTGCCACTGGGAAACCTGAATCGTGGTTTCTGGAGCGCATACGTGCGCTGGCAGCCCCCAAGGAGACCAACCATGGCTAAGCTGGTAGGGGCGTTCGCATCGAGTCATGGTCCTCTTATCGCAAGAAACTGGGAGGATGTCGGGCCGGAACGCCTGGCGAGCGTGAAAAAAACATTCGCCGAACTCGGCAATCGTTTCCTACAATGCATGCCCGATGTGCTGATCGTGGTCTCACCCGATCACTGGGTGAATTTTTTTATCAACAATCTTCCCACTGTTTGCATCGGAGTGGGCGAAACCCATGAGGGTTCCCCGGAACCCTGGTTGAAACTCCCCTTTAACGAATTCCCGGGACATCCCCGATTTGCGTCGCATCTGGCGCAGACCGCGCTCAATTGCGATTTCGATCCATCACTTTCCCATCATCTGAAACTGGATCACGGATTCATGATTCCGCTGTGGAAAATGGGGTTGACTCAACTTCCTCCAATAGTGCCCATTGTCGTGAATATCATAGAGCCTCCCATGCCCAGCTTCCGACGCTGCTATGCCTGGGGAGAAATGATTAAACGGGCGATCGACAGCTATCCTGAAAACATCAGAGTCGCCATATTGGCCACTGGAGGCTTGAGCCATTCGATAGGCGAACCCGACATGGGCAGACTCGATGAAGAATACGATTTGCAATGCTTGGAACATTTCAAATCGGGCGACATGCCAACGCTGATGAACTTTCTCGATCGTCGTACCGAAGCCGCCGGCAATGGCGCCGCCGAAGTGCGCAATTGGGTCATCGCGCACGCCACCACCGGCGGAAAAGGATTTGAAGTCATTGGATACCACCCCTATCACGAATGGTACATAGGTTGCGCAATCGCCTCCTGGAACATACAGGCTTGAGAAACGGCGTGGTACCGACCTTGTATCCAGGTGATTTTCACCTTCGATCAAAACCTTTTTAGGTTTAATTAGAGTTAAACGACGTGTAGTTTCTTTACATTCGATGGCCTCATAGCTATACTCCTTAGCTCGGTTGGGGGTATAGCTCAGCTGGGAGAGCGCTTGCATGGCATGCAAGAGGTCAGCGGTTCGATCCCGCTTACCTCCACCAAAAAAACCGATGCGTCGATCGGTCCCCTTCGTCTAGAGGCCTAGGACATCGCCCTTTCACGGCGGTAACACGAGTTCGAATCTCGTAGGGGACGCCAAACATCTCGGGGTGTTAGCTCAGTTGGTAGAGCAGCGGACTCTTAATCCGTTGGTCGAGTGTTCGAATCACTCACGCCCCACCAGCCTTTTCATCGCGACATGAGACGCGGAGCAAGGTTCGGCGAAAGATGTCGAAAAGTACAAGATCTCTCTGGCAATATTGACCCATTGTCCGCGTCTATGGGAAAATCAGCGCGCTCGGGTGGTTAGCTCAGCGGTAGAGCACTGCCTTCACACGGCAGGGGTCACAGGTTCGAACCCTGTACCACCCACCAGCCCAACAATTTATCGCTTGCCCTCGCGCCCCCTTTAATTTTAAATAATCTATGTGGAGACTCCCATGAGCAACGCCATGAAAGCGGCCGTCATTCGCGAGTTTGGCGATGCCTCCAAGTTGTCCTTGGAAACCGTGCCGCGCCCTGTGCCTAGCGATGGAGAGGTTTTGGTCAAGGTACATGCGGCTGGAATCAATCCTATCGACTATAAGACGCGTATGGGTACCGGAGTGAATCGAGGGTGGAAAGAGATCCGTTTTCCATTGATCCTGGGCTGGGACATTTCCGGCGTGGTAGTCGAGTCGCGGGCCGCGCGTTTCAATCCTGGTGATGAGGTATTCGCGCTTGCCCGCTTCCCCGCGGTCGCGAATGCCTACGCTGAGTACGTCACCGTTCCTGCGCAAGACCTCGCGCTCAAACCGAGTTGTCTTGATCACGCTCATGCGGCGTCAGTGCCGCTTGCTGCGCTGACGGCCTGGCAGGCGCTATTTGACAATGCCGGCCTGTCGGCCGGCCAGACGGTGCTCATACACGCCGCTGCTGGCGGCGTCGGCCATCTTGCCGTTCAATTGGCGAAAAATGCCGGGGCCAAGGTCATCGCCACGGCGTCGACTCGGAACAAGGAATTTGTTCTATCCCTGGGCGCGGACCAGTTTATCGACTACTCAATTTCGAAATTCGAGGATTTGGCGCGCAACGTGGACGTGGTATTTCACACCATTGCCGCCGAGCACCGTCCGCGTAGTTGGTCGGTATTGAAAAAAGGTGGCTACTTGGTCGCGATTACCGGGCCGGTCCCCGAGAACGAAGGCAACCAATACGGCGCCAAGGGTAAATTCATTTCGGTTCGCCCAAGTGGCGAGCAACTTGCGGGAATCGGCAAGTTGATTGATGCAGGCTCGCTGCGCATTACCGTGGATAAAATTTATCCGCTCGATGAAATTGCCAAGGCACACCAGCATGTTGAGCAAGGCCACACGCGCGGCAAAGTCGTCGTGACCATGCCAACGTAAAAACCTCTCGTCGCAGGGACTTTATTACCCATAGACGACACTACTTCGCGACGACACCGCTTAGTCACTTACAAGCCAAGTGTTGACAACACTGGCGAAGAACCAAGAACACTGGCAAAGAACCAAGGTTTGTATGCGTCCCGCTAAATTGTAGGTTTGCGCTTTTCCAAACCTACAATTTAGCGGGAAAGGTGGCATCAATGACACCCTGCTTGGTTCCGGCTACGCCGGCTTAGGATTTCTTGGCGTCGTCTTTCTTCGCGCCTGGCACGATCTGCGTGCGGTCACGCGACAACGATTCGATATTCGAGTTTGGCACGAGGAAGGTCCAGGGTTCGAGCTTACGCTCGCGATCCAGTCCCAACATATGCGCTTTGCGGTTTTCTTCGAATGTCTTATCGAGATTTTCTTTTTCTTCTGCGGTCTCGCCCTTGCCGGGCACCCGGACCTTCGGCGGCTCGCCAATGAGCGCCACTTTGATGTAACGATTCTCGCCTTCGAGATCGCCCAATCGAATGACGTACCCTAGTCCATCGAAAGACTGCATTTTCAGCGTCGCGCCTTTATCGAAATTGCCCTTGCTCTTGTCGGTCACAACATCTGCCAGCGCTATGTAGAGCACCACGCTGACCAGATCCTGCACTTTATTGTTATCCAGCTTCTCGCCGGAATCGGCGAAACGCCAATCCTTGGTTTCGCTGTCTCGCACCGCCGACCATCCCGGCCGACCACTGCCCGAACTCCATTGCATGGCCTTGGCGCCTGAGACGCGGATCAGGTCTCGAGACAACCAAGGGCCCGGTTTGGCCTCGGCATTGGGTAGAGGATCAAGAATCACCGCCATATTTGCGGCATCCGTGCCCGCGACCACGTATCGCCCGCTAGGCTGCGGCGAGCCCTTGCTAGGGGCAGTAGTTTGTGCCTGCATAACAACACGTTTACCCAAAAGTACCCGTCCGATGGACTTTCCGTCGGCGCCTTCCAGCTCGACAAGTATCCCAGTGTCTTTTGTCTTCGGGTCCTTGGGTTCCACCAATTGAAGCCGCGCACGTTGACTCTCGGCCAGCGGTTCGAGTTGAGTTACCTTGAGTTCGGCAAGCTTGGCCAGAAAATCGGCGATGCGATCCAGATGCGCGGGGTAGCCATCTCGCTCCGCCACCTGCCACTTGCCATCAACACGATTCAACGTAACAGTATCGGTGGCCTCCACGATGCGCATCTTTACGACCTCGGAAACCACCAAGCCAGGAATGAGCTTTTCACCCACCTTGCTGTTCGAGGAGCGCCAATCCGAGCGTTGCAGCCACATCACTCCCGCGCCCGCCACGATGAGAGCAACAAGCACTCCCAACAGAATAAGAAACTGATTCCTGCTCATATCGTCACCACCCGCCTTCTGCGATGCATGCCAAGCCCTATGCCCAGAATCGCCACCAGCAAAGGCAACAAGCCGATATTGGTTACTTTAGTCCAGAACTGCAGGGCCTCGCTGTCGGCGCGAAGATCGCGGCGAACCAGCTTCAGCTCGCGGCGTGTTTCAGCCGCCCTCTTGCGGAAGTCCTCGACTTCTTTCTGCTGATCGGTCGTCATGATGGCCCCCTGACCAGGGCCTGAGGACTTTTGCAATGACGTCAGGCGCTCCTGAGTTTTCTGCAGGCTGTCCTCCAGATCCTTCAACTTACCCACATAGGCTTGCGCGGCCTGAGCCTCCATCTCGCGAATAACCGTGAATGGACGAGCGGCAATGGCACGGGTTCTCAAATCGATCAACGCGGGGTCACCGGCGAACTGCTCTATCAATGCTTGTGCAAAGGAAAGATTGCTATTCGCGGGAACCACAATGCGTTGACCGAAAATTTCCTGAATATTTACCGCTGCGCCATCGTTGATGAAATCACTGTCTGCGATCAGCACGACTGAGTTTTCGTCTTTGCCCTCGGAGACATGCGCCGGTATCGGTTTCGCGGGCTCGGCCTTCGCGTCCGCCTTGCCAGCAACTGCCTTGGCAGCAGGCTTGTCCTTGGCCGCATTTTTATCAATGGGCACACCGTCTGGAAACGCTGTCTGGAACTTGCCAGTCAGGCGAATGGCGACCGGGTACTCGGTTCCGGAAGGTTTGAAGCCACGCACCGACGCTTCGCCCTGCGTTACGGCATTTGAGGAATCGGTGAGCTGCGAAAAGGTCGAAGTCCTGATCAATACCGTCTGCTTCAATCCCGCCGTCGGTGTGCCGGTAAAAGCACCCACAATAGGGAACATGGTAAAGCCCAATTTGCTGGTGGAGACATCGTCCTTGTTGAAGGCTTCATTGTTAAAGGACAGCACGGTCGACATCTGCCGCGCTCCACCACCAGAGAGAAACTTCAAATCCTGCACGACCTTGGTGGTATCCAGGTTCAAGCCCCATCCTTTGAGCATATGCTCCAGCGTCGAGGACGTGCCGCCCTGTTGCGCGCCTGGCGGAACATCGAAATACGCGTACGGATCGAGCATGGCGATCATCTTTCCACCGCGCAGCACGTACTGATCGAGCGCATATTCGGTTTGGTCGCTCATACCACGAGGGTTGACCACCAGCAGCACTTTAATCGCATCATCAATGACGGTCGCGTTGGGATCGACTCGACGCACGCTGAAATCTCGCTCCAGTTCAGAGACCAACACTTGCTTATCCGCGGGTGGAACGCCCATTTGCGGAATGCCGCGGCTGCCAAACAGCGGCATCGGCGAGAGCACGCCAATCACCGGCTTGTCCGTGCGCGTGGCACGGGCGATAGCACGCGCCAGATCGTATTCGAGCAATTGTTCGCGATCCAATGACAACGCAGGCAAGGCCAGTTTTTGATCCGCATAACTGATCGACAATCCTAAATAGAAGCGATCGCCGCTTTGCATCACCTGGGCTTCCACGCCCTCCAAAGTCGCAGAATCCTCGGCATCGGAATCCGGCTGCGGATCGAGTTTTTCAATCAGCACTTTTCCACCCGAGGCCGATCGAAACGCACCCAGCAAATCCTCCACGCGGCGCGCGAAACCTTTTATTGGCAAGGGAACGTTCTGTTCGCTTTGCGTGTAGTAGAAGCGAATCTTTACCGGTGCATCGAGTTTTTCAATGATCGAACGAGTGCCTTGCGACACCGTGTATAGACCTCCCTCGGTAAAGTCGATGCGTTGCTTGAAGGCCCCCAACACGTAATTGCCCAGCACCAGAATCACCAAAAGCGTGACTACGCCAACCGTGGAGTAAATCAATGTCTCGTAACGTTTCATTCTATCCCCCTCGGACTCTAGCCGGCTCGGTGGCTACGCAGCACCACCCCGGTCGTGAACAATGAAAAAGCCATCACCGAGAAAAAGAACAACAGATCGCGGGTATCGAGCACGCCTTTCTGGAAACCCTCGATGTGCGTCAATACCGAAAAGCTTGCGATGGTATCCACTACCCAGATGTCGGCGAATCGAGACAGCATGGTGGTCACCGGAGCGAAACCGACCAGAATCAAGAGCAGGCAAATCATCAAGGCCAGAATAAAGGCGATGACCTGATTGCGAGTCAATGCCGATGTCAGGCAGGCGATCGACAAAAACGTGCCTGCGAGCAACAGGCTTCCAACGTAACCCGCGATGATGACGCCATTATCGGGGTCGCCCAGCAAATTGACGGTGATGACCACCGGAAAAGTCAGCGCCAACGCAATGGCAAGAAACGCCCAAGAGGCAATAAACTTGGCGATGATGGCCTGCCACGTGGTCACCGGCATGGTCAAGAGGAGTTCAATGGTGCCAAGGCGCCGTTCCTCGGACCACAGGCGCATACCTACCGCCGGTACCAGGAAAAGAAACAACCATGGCATCCAGGTAAAGAAAGAACTCAAGGAGGCCTCTCCAAGTTCAAAAAATCCGCCAAGGCTGAAAGTGAAGAATCCCGCGAGCAACAGAAACACCACGAGAAAGACATACGCCACCGGAGACTCGAAATACGCCGCCAGCTCGCGCTTGGCGATAGTGCCGATTACAGGCCATGTTCCCATCATGATGTTCCTTTGGTGGTATCGGTATCAGGCATTGTGATCGAACGGAATACCTCCTCCAGCCTGCCCTCCTCGGTTTTCAATTGCTGGATCTTCCAGTTTTCACGAATCGCGAGTTCGGCAATTCGACCTGCGAGCGCCTCACGTTCCGTGCCGGCATCCGCGGCTGGGAACGCTTCCAGAACGACTTGACCATCTTGTGCGCTGAGTACCTCGATGCGACCCATTGCAGCGATACCCGAAAATTTATCCTTAACAGCGTCGGCACTAGCGCCTTGCAAGGTAACTAGTACTGCGCCGGCACGCGCGGAGCGGGCTTTCAGTTCCTCGGGCGTACCATTGGCCACCACCCGGCCCCGGTCGATAATAATGGCCCTGGAACACACCGCCTCGACTTCTTCGAGAATGTGGGTCGAAAAAATAATAGCCTTGGTCTCGCCCATTCGCTTGATGAGCATTCTTACTTCGTGCTTCTGGTTGGGGTCCAAACCGTCGGTAGGCTCGTCGAGCACCAGTACCTCCGGATCGTGGATGATCGATTGCGCAAGGCAGGTACGGTGTTTGAAACCTTTGGACAAAGTTTCAATGGTCTGGCCCAGTACCGAGTCAAGGTGGCAGGTCTCGACCACCCGGCGAATCGCGCCGCGCTGCTCCAAGCCACGCAAACCACGCATCTCGGCCGCGAATTTCAGGAACGATAGCACCGTCATTTCCTGATAGGACGGCGCCGCCTCGGGCAAATAGCCCATGGTTTTCTTTGCCGCTATGGGATGAACCGACACGTCGAACCCGCACACCGAGACTTTACCCGCAGTAGGCGGATAAAAGCCCGTAATCATGCGCATGGTGGTCGACTTTCCCGCACCGTTGGGCCCAAGAAAACCCAGTACCTCGCCCTTACGCACTTCGAAGCTCACGTCGTCCACGGCGCGTTTGTCGCCAAATGACTTGGACAGGCCTTCAACCTTAATCATGAACCTTCCCCTGTAATTCCGAACGTCAATATTTTGGCGCCCGGCTTGTATTTCAAGCGGTGCGAATCTGCTGTGGGATCGCGGCAAGGGCGGATGAACCTCCGCCGGGGCCGAAGCATACCCAATTATTGAACCGTCGGCGTCTATTTTTGCAGACCTGCTTACAGGCCGCGAGCGGACAGCGCATCGGCCGAACGCTTCGCACGTACTTTCTATTAGTTTTGGTCAAAGCGCGCTGACTCCCGTAAAATTCCGCGTCTTGCCTACGCAGGCACAACTCTGCCACGCACCAGCCAATCATTTTTTCCGAGATTATTCACATGACCCACGTCGTTACAGAATCATGCATTAAATGCAAATACACAGATTGCGTGGACGTTTGCCCAGTGGACTGCTTCAAAGAGGGTCCCAACATGCTGATCATCGATCCGGACGAATGCATCGATTGTGCGGTTTGCATTCCAGAATGCCCTGTGGACGCCATCTACGCTGAGGAAGATCTGCCCGACAATCTGAAGCATTTCACCGCGCTGAACGCGGAGCTAACCAAGGTATGGCCTTTGATAACCGACGCCAAACCTCATCCGCTCGATGCCGACGACTGGAAAGACGTCAAGGACAAGCTGAAACATCTTGAACGCTAGGTTAGCCACGATTAACGCGGCCGCGCGCCGCTGCTTGTGATGCTCAAACTGTCCTTCGGACTGACATTTCCCGACCTTTATGATCGGGAGGGCTTGGCGCGATTGGACGCCGCCTTCCTCGTCTTTCTGGCGACCGCGGACGACAAGCTGCAACAGCGCCTGCTCGATGCGAGGGCCCATTCAGAATCGCTGGACGCCAAGACCGAATCCGGCCTGATTCTGGATATCGCCCCGCACTTGGAACGTTTTATTGCTCAATTGTTCTGCATCGCAGATGATGTCCTTAGACTTGCACGAAGGCACGATGATCTTGAGGTCTTGTATGAGATCAAGCGCCAATTCGTGCAACGCAAAGCCGCCACCCGAATCAAGGCCCCGCAAGCGCAGGGCATAGATGGAATCGCTCTGGAAGCCGAACTCTCAACGCGATTTGGGGGTCGATTCGACGAGCTGGGGTTTGCCAGGCATGTGGCGCACTGGAGCAAGGATGAGGCCGCACACGCCGCAGAGCTTGAAATGGCCCTGCGTTACGCCGCTTGGGCACTGCACACGCCAGAAGGCCGCCAACGCAGTCTCGCCGGCGTTCTATTTAAGCAAGCCAGCAAAATTGACCCCTACCAATTGCTGATACACGCCCAACAAACGGACAGCGAGGGCGTTACTTCATTCACCATAGACCCCGCCCACTTGCGGCGCCGCGAGGCGTTTAACCTGACTGACGAAGGCGCCGATCTGGTCAGCGCGCTGGATCAGGCCAATTACTGCATCTGGTGCCACCACCAGGGCAAGGACTCCTGCTCACGCGGGCTGCGGGAAAAAAACCCGGCGCAAGCTGGGGTGAAGTCCACGGTACATCCCATCGTGTTCAAGAAAAGTCCGTTTGGCGTCACCCTTGCCGGTTGCCCGCTTGAGGAAAAGATTTCCGAATTTCATATCGCCAAGACGCAGGGTCTGGCGATTTCGGCCTTGGCAATTATCGCAATCGACAACCCACTGGTCGCAGCCACTGGCCACAGGATTTGCAATGACTGCATGAAGGCCTGCATTTATCAGAAGCAGGAACCAGTCAATATTCCACAGGTGGAAACCCGCACCTTAAAAGACGTTCTGGAACTACCCTGGGGATTTGAAATATATTCCTTGCTCACACGCTGGAATCCGCTGAATTTCAAGCATCCACTGCCGCGTCCACGCTCAGGCTACCGGGTGCTGGTCTCGGGGATGGGGCCGGCAGGTTTCAGTTTGGCGCATCTGCTGATGAACGACGGACACACTGTGGTGGGCATCGACGGACTCAAGATCGAACCTTTGCCAGAAAAACTCTCCGGCGTGCGCGCGAATGGCAGTCGCGTGCCGTTCGAGCCGATACGCGATATCTCCATCCTTCATGAATCGCTCAACGAGCGCGTCATGGCCGGATTTGGAGGGGTGGCCGAGTACGGCATCACCGTTCGCTGGGACAAGAATTTTCTTAAAGTGATCCGCCTGCTACTGGAACGGCGTATGCAATTCTCCATGATAGGCGGCGTTCGCTTTGGAGGAACGATAACGCTGGAGGACGCGTGGTCAATGGGCTTCGATCACGTCGCGCTGGCGATGGGCGCGGGCAAACCCACCACGCTAGACATTCCCAATGGCCTCGCACGAGGTGTACGTACCGCCTCCGACTTTTTAATGGCCTTGCAACTCACCGGCGCGGCCAAATTCGATTCCATCGCCAATATGCAGATGCGTCTGCCCGCAGTGGTGATAGGCGGCGGCCTGACCGCGATAGACACGGCCACTGAGTCTCTGGCCTATTACGTGGTTCAGGTGGAGAAGTTTCTGGCGCGCTTTGAGACCCTCGCGCATGCCATCGGCGAGGACGCAATCCGAGACCGCTGGGACCCCGAGGAGCGGGAAATTGCGGAAGAGTTTCTCTCGCACGGCCGCGCCATACGGGAAGAGCGTCAACATGCAACACATGAAAATCGCGCCCCGCACATTGCCGAATTGTTGCATGGCTGGGGCGGGGTCACCGTCGCGTATCGCCGTCGCCTGATCGATAGCCCCGCCTACACACTCAATCACGAAGAAGTGGAAAAAGCGCTGGAAGAAGGAATCACCTTCAGCGAATGCCTTTCGCCATTGGCCATCGAAACCGATGATTACGGCGCTGCGCGTGCAATGCACTTCATGCATCAAAAATTCGTCGAAGACGGCAAACCGACCGTGGATGGCGACTACCGGCTCGCGGCGCACACCATTTTCGTCGCCGCCGGCACCCAGCCCAATACCGTGCTTGCCAGGGAGGATGAAAAACATTTCAGTGTGGACGGAAAGTATTTTTCCGCCTGCGACGAGCAGGGCGCGCCGGTAACACCGCAAAAATCCATCTCGAAACCCGACCGATCTGAGGTTCTTTTGTCGCGTACGTCCGATGGACGGTTCATCTCCTTTTTCGGCGATTTGCATCCGTCCTATTCTGGAAACGTTGTTAAAGCCCTGGGGTCCACCAAACAAGGCCACCCCGTGGTTACCGGAGTGTTGAAGCAACGCGCTCCCTCGGCGGATGCCGACGACCATGGCTTCATCGGCGGACTCAACCAGCGCTTACGTGCACACGTCCACGAGGTGAAGCGCCTCACACCGACCATTGTCGAGGTCATTGTCCACGCACCGCAAGCGGCCCGCAACTTCAAACCAGGCCAGTTTTATCGCCTGCAGAACTTCGAGTCCCTCGCCCCCGTGATCGCAGGCACGCGTTTGCAGATGGAGGGCCTGGCATTGACCGGCGCCTGGGTTGATGAGGCCAGAGGGCTGGTCTCCACCATCGTCCTGGAAATGGGCGGCTCATCCGATCTTTGCGCCATGCTCAAACCCGGCGAACCGGTCATCCTGATGGGCCCCACCGGTACCGCCACGCATATCGTTCCTGGAGAAACGGTGGTCCTCGTCGGTGGTGGCTTGGGTAATGCGGTACTTTTTTCCATCGGCCAGGCGTTTCGCGCGGCAGGCTCCAAGGTGCTCTACTTCGCCGGCTACAAGAAAGTCCAGGACCGCTACAAAATCGAGGAAATTGAAGCAGCCGCCGATGTAATTGTCTGGTGCTGCGACGAGGAACCCGGATTTTTCGCCCAACGAACGCAAGATCGTAGCTTCGTCGGCAACATCGTTCAGGCCATGCAGGCTTATGCCTCGGGGCGCTTGGGCGAAGTGGTGCTTGGCATGATGGAGGCCACACGAGTAATCGCCATCGGATCGGATCGCATGATGGCGGCTGTGGGACGCGCGCGCCACGATGTTCTGGCGCCGTACCTGAAAAAAGGCCACATCGGCATCGGATCAATCAACTCGCCGATGCAATGCATGATGAAAGAAATCTGCGCCCAGTGCCTGCAGGTGCACCGTGATCCGCTCACTGGTAAGAACTACACGGTTTTTTCCTGCTTCAATCAAGATCAATCGCTGGACTCGGTGGATTTTCATGCTCTATCCGAGCGACTGCGGCAGAACTCATTGCAAGAAAAACTTACCAATCAGTGGTTGAAACACTGCCTGCCGGAACTGAAGAAACAACACGATTTGATTTAAAAAACTGTTTTCAGGCAGCACCGGGGGACGTCCGAATGGGGTTTGCCAGCACCAGATCCACGCCGGTACCCGTACTCCCTAGTGCCAGTCGTCCCTGCGCGGGATGGGCAAGGGCATGATCGAAATACCTTCGTCCAGTAACTCTTCGGTCTGTGCCCGCGTTGCGGTGCCGCGAATATCGCGGCTGGGTGCCTCCTCGTAATGGATTTTTCGCGCCTCCTCGGCGAAAGCAGAACCGACGTCCTCGGTATTCTTGAGCACATGGTCGATGAACTCGTGTAGTTTCGCCTGCAAATCCTTACCCGTCGCGATAGGCAGCGCCTGTGTTTGCACGGGTGCCGAGGGCGGCTGAATCTCCGGCACCGAGTGCCCGATCTTCGCGGTCAACAGCTTTTCGATGGATTTATCCGAGCATAGCGGGCAGGCCAAAAGGCCGCGTCCATGCTGCGCGGTGAAATCCTCAGACGAGGCAAACCAGCCCTCGAATCGGTGTTGTTCGGAACAAATCAGTTCAAAAACGATCATGAGTTTTCAATCAAACCCGGGCAATAGCCTGGACAAAATGAAAAACAATACCCTGGTGCCCGGGGCCGGAATCGAACCGGCAAGCCGCGTTAGCAGCGAGGGATTTTAAGTCCCTTGTGTCTACCAGTTTCACCACCCGGGCAGAGCCACGCCAATCAAGCGCTGCACTACGGCTAAACAGGCACATCGCTTGCCTTGCACGGTAACAAAAAAAGCTGGAGGCGGGGGTCGGAATCGAACCGGCGTCCACGGCTTTGCAGGCCGCTGCATAACCACTCTGCCACCCCGCCGTTTGGACTAAACAAGAAAGGCCGTCTTGCCAGCTTCGCGGAGACTTTGCGATCACTCAAAGAGCAAAGTTGAACTGGTAGCGCGGCCATTCCTGGGAATTCTGGAGCGGGAAAGGAGTCTCGAACTCCCGACCTCAACCTTGGCAAGGTTGCGCTCTACCAACTGAGCTATTCCCGCGATAACGAGGGCGGATCTTATGCCGATGAGGCAATATGGTCAAGTCGTTGATCCAAAAGCGTTGATCCAAAAGCCAATGATTCAATCGGACTGAAACGCTACGCATACCAACGGTATCCACCCAATGCGACGCGCCACACTCACAATCCATAATCTCATTAAAAATCCTATATAAGGACTATGAAATTCCATAAAATTCACATCAGTTATTGAGTTTTAATTTTTAAAGTTTCCAATTTATAAATAAATTCTTGCAGAGTATTGCCCGCTCGCTCAACTGGCGTTTAGCGCCGCAGAGACACCGCCGCCATCTTCAAATAATAGAACATCGAGGTCACGGTCAGAACGGCTGCTAGGTAGATCAGCCATGTGCCCAATTGGCGCATGTCTATACCGACAAAGACGTGGTGATACAACAACATCGGGATGGCGACCATCTGCGCCACGGTTTTGATCTTGCCAAGGACATTCACCGCGACACTGCGCGATTCGCCGATGCGCGCCATCCACTCCCGCAACGCGGAAACGCCTATTTCCCTGCCGATAATAATGATCGCCACCACGGAGTTGATGCGATCGAGCTCCACCAGCAGGATGAGGGCGGCGGCCACCATCAACTTATCGGCGACCGGGTCGAGAAAGGCGCCGAATGCCGACATCTGGTTGAGGCGGCGTGCCAGATAACCATCCAGCCAATCGGTGAGCGCGGCGACGATGAAAAGCACGGTTGCGGTGAGATTCTTCTCCCACGGACCAAGGGCTGTATCGGGAAGGTAAAACACGCCGACGATTCCCGGAATCATCGCGATGCGCGTCCAGGTGACGAGGTTGGGCAGGTTAAGAGGCGTGTAGTTCACGATAAATCTTTTCCGCGAGTTTTTTACTGATGCCAGCGACTTGCGCAAGATCGTCGATGCTGGCGCCCATCACACCACGCAGCCCACCGAATCTTGCCAGCAAGCTGCGGCGGCGTTTGCTGCCTATCCCTTCTATACCCTCCAGGGATGAGGTTACGCGTTTTTTGCCGCGCTGCGCTCTATGCCCGGTAATAGCGAAGCGATGTGCCTCGTCACGTATCGTTTGCACCAGATGCAACGCGGAATGGGCATGCCCCAGAATCACCGGGGTCTCGCGATCCATCAGCCACAACTCTTCCAGCCCCGGTTTTCGCTCCGGTCCTTTTGCCACGCCCACTACCGCAATGCCGATCAAACCCAGTTCCTCCAATACCGCCTTTGCCACGCCCATCTGGCCCTTGCCGCCATCGATCAGCACCAGGTCGGGCATGACCGCTTCGCCCTTAGCGAGCTTGCTGTAGCGCCGCTCCAGCACCTGCTTCATCGCGGCGTAATCGTCACCTGCGGTGACATCCTTGATGTTGTAGTGCCGGTATTCACCGCGACGCATCTCAAGCTTGTCATAGACCACGCAGGAGGCCACCGTCGCCTCACCTTGGGTGTGACTGATATCAAAGCATTCTATACGCTGCAGTGACTCGCCAAGCCCCAGGGCATCGCGCAAGGCCGCCAGGCGCGCCTGCTGGTTGCTTGCCTCCGATTCGCGGGCAACCAAGGCCCGCCGGGCGTTATCGCGCGCCCCTTCGAGCCAGGCACGACGATCGCCAATAGTGTGGGCCAGGAGCCGGATGGAGCGGCCACAGTGCGCGCCGAGAATCTCGGCGGCTTCCTCCAGATCGGTGAGCGCGTCGACAATGACGAGGCCCGGCGCCGGATAATCGATGTAATGCTGCATGAGGAACGCCATCACGATCTCCTCGGGCATTCTACCCTGCGCGTTTTGCGGAAACAGGCAGCGGTCGCCCAACTGGCGCCCGGATCGAATCATGACAAGATTCACGCAGAATGCGCCACCGTCATGGGCCACGGCCACCACATCGATGTCCTGATCCACGCCGGTGTCGGCATACTGACGCTGCGACATACGCGCCAGCGCTTGCATCCGGTCGCGATAAATGGCGGCCTCCTCGAATCGCAGCGCTTCCGAGGAGGCATTCATGCGCGCCTCGATGGCATTCAATACATCGTCGCTGCGCCCGTCGAGAAACAGCTTCGCGTGGGCGACGTCTTCGGCATAGGCTTTCTCGTCGATAAGATCGACGCAGGGGCCTGAGCAACGCTTGATCTGATACAAAAGGCAAGGCCTGGAGCGATTCTGAAAAGTGGACTCCTCGCAAGTGCGGATGCGAAACACGCGTTGCAACAACTGAATGCTTTCACGCACCGCGCTTGTGTGTGGAAAAGGCCCGAAATAGCGATGCTCCTTGTCCAAGACGCCACGATGAAAACCCATCCGTGGAAACCTGGCGCCGGAGAGCATTAAATAGGGATAGGACTTGTCATCGCGAAACAGGATGTTGTAGCGTGGAGCCAGAGACTTGATAAGATTATTTTCCAGCACCAGCGCCTCGACTTCGGAGCGCGTCACTGTGATTTCCATCTTCGCCACCTGAGAGACCATCATGGTAATTCTCGGGCCCAACGCGGAGCGCTGAAAGTATGAGGAAACCCTTTTCTTCAAGTCGCGCGCCTTGCCCACATACAAGACCGCGTCCTTGGCATCAAGCATTCGGTATACGCCTGGCAAGCCCGGCAGCTTGGCGATGAAGGTGTCCGCGTCGAAGCTACTTGGCGCCGGACTTGGCGTCGCTTCGAGGGAAACTATTCGTCTGTTACTTTTTTCCTGCATCGACATGGCGCTTCGCGGCGAGAACCACCGACTCGAACATCGGCGTAGTGAGTCGCCGGGTTTGCGTGTTATAGCGGCTGCAGTGATAGCTATCGAACAGTACGAATCCACCCCCATCGGTCAGGATTGAATGTTGCGCGCCATGCGCGAATGCATGCGCCGCAGCACGTAACCCCACCGCCATCAGCACCGCATCGTGCGCAACTCTTCCCAGCGCCAGAATTGCCTTGGGCGTGCAGGCGGCAATCTCGTTCGCCAGGTAGACATTGCAGCGCTTGATTTCGGCGGGCAATGGTTTGTTGGCCGGCGGCAAACACTTTACGGCATTGGTAATGCGGCAGTTGGAAAGTTTCAATCCATCGCCTGGATCCGCCGAGCCGCCATGATTGGCGAAACCAAATTTATGCAGCGTGGCGTAGAGCAGGATTCCGGCATGGTCTCCAGTGAAGGGGCGTGCGGTGCGATTCGCGCCATGTAATCCCGGTGCAAGGCCGACGATAAGAAGGGATGGCTGCTTGTCGCCAAATGAAGGAACAGGCGCGCAGAAATACTTCGGATATTCGCTTCTTACTTCATCAAGATAGTCGGCCAAGCGTGCGCAGCTCCGGCATTTCGCGTCGTAAGCGGACGTGTTTTTCTTCAAAGCAGTCATTGACGGTTCAAAGCAATCATTGACGGTTCAAAGCAATCATTGACGGTTCAAAGCAATCATTTATGCGAACGAAGCGGCGATGACCTTCAATGCCGCCTGGTATGGCACCGAATTCATGCGCGATGCGTCGCCATGCATTGCCCGGGCGCGCGACGCGTCCAGGCCGTGGGGACCGAGGCTGTTCAACAAGGTTTGTGCGTCGGCCGTGGCATTGCACACCAGCACCATGTCGCAACCGGCATCAAACGCGGCGCGGGCGCGCGCCACGATGTCGCCGGCGGTGCTGGCGCCTTCCATCGATAGGTCGTCGCTAAAAATCATTCCCTCGAATCGTAACTCCCCCCGCAATATCTCCTTCAACCACACCCTGGAGAATCCGGCGGGATGTGCATCTACCTCAGGAAAGATCACGTGCGCCGGCATGATGGCCCGCAACCCCATTGGAATCAGTTTTTGATACGGCAGCAGATCGCATTGATCCAATTCAAGACGAGTGCGCGGGTCAATCGGAACCGCGGTATGCGAATCGGCCTGCACATGGCCATGCCCCGGAAAATGCTTGCCCACCGAGGCGACGCCGCCTTCGTGGAGGCCGGTAACGAGCTCACCGGCGAGCGTCGCGAGTATCCCAGGGTCGCTAGCGAACGCCCTGTCTCCAATCACACTCGATCGTCCAAACGCGACATCCAATACCGGAGTGAAGCTGAAATCCAGACCATGTTCAAGCAACTCACGGGCTATCACCGTCCCTATTGCCTTGGCTGCTTCGCTTGCCTTTCGCCCCTCATTCCAAAGACGCCCCAGTTCCGCCATGGGCGGAATTTTCGTAAAACCTTGTTGAAACCGCTGCACCCGTCCGCCCTCATGATCCACGGCAATCAGCAATTCCGGTTCTCTTAGTGCGCGAATCGAACCGGTAAGTGCCCGCAGTTGTTCGCTGGACTCGAAATTTCGTGCAAACAGAATCACCCCTCCAATCAAAGGATGGCAAAGCATCTCGCGTTCATCCGCCTCCAGCGAGACGCCGCATACGTCGACCATAACCGGGCCTAGAGGCAATTTTTTTTTCATTGTTTTTCCAGAATCACAAATGCGAGGGCAAAATCAGGCTCATCGGTCAGGCTCACATGAATCGCAGTGATGCCGCGTTCGCGCACCAACTGCGCCAACGAGCCAATGCACTGTATTGTGGGTTTGCCGGATCGCTCATTGGCGACAGCGACGTTACGCCAATGCACCGGGTATCGCATACCCGTACCAATAGCCTTGGAAAAAGCTTCCTTGGCGGCAAATCGTTTGGCCAGATAAGCCGCAGGGCTGCGATGGGCACGAAATTTCGCAAACTCATCATCGCAGAGGATCTTTCGCGCCAATCGGTCTCCAAATCGCTTGAGCGACTTCTCGATCCGCGAGATGCGGCAAAGATCGGTGCCAATGCCGCTTATCATGCGCCGCACGCGCCAGAAATCAACGCCTTCATCTCCCGCACTGCCTCACGCATGCCGGTAAACATCGCGCGGCTGACTATGGCATGACCGATGTGAAGCTCCCACAAGCCGGGCAAAGCGGCGATCGGCGCAACGTTTTCATAATTCAAGGCATGTCCCGCGTTGAATCGCATGCCCATAGCCTGGATTGCGCTCCCTGCCATGCGTATCCTCGCCAATTCCGCCTCGACTGCGTGGTCCATAGTATCCCCACCGGAATCGTAAAAAGCTTGCGCATACGGGCCGGTATGCACTTCGCATACCTGCACACCAATGCGTCCTGCCGCCTCGATTTGCCCGAGATCCGCGTCGATAAAGGCGCTTACCTGAATACCGGAGTCGCGGATTCTCGCCACCGATTGCTTGAGAGACTGTTCCTGCGCGAGAATATCCAATCCTCCTTCCGTAGTTATCTCGCGCCGGCCTTCGGGCACCAGCATCGCCATATCCGGTCTGATCTGACCTGCTATCGTCACCATCTCCTCGGTGGCCGCCATCTCGAGATTGAGTTTAGCCCGCAGGCCATCGCGAATTCGCCGCACGTCGTGGTCCTGAATGTGGCGCCGGTCTTCACGCAGATGTACAGTAATGCCACCCGCCCCGCCGGCGAGCGCCTCGCGCGCCGCCTGCAGGGGATCGGGCTCATAAGTACGCCGCGCCTGCCTGAGGGTCGCTACGTGATCGACATTGACACCCAGTCCAATCATAGATTCAGCAACTCCTTGAATACTCTTCGGCTGTTCAATGGCCTCGCCTCGAGGCGGTGATTGATGAGGGTGCGCATCAGGCCTCGCGCCTCAGTCAGCATACTGGCGCCGTCAAACTCATCACGGGACATACTCAACAAGGTCTGGCCAGATATTGCCCGGTCGGCGTCCCGGCCGATGGCGGGCAACGGCCCCTTCTCAGGGTCGTAGGTGTAGAACCGCTCGGGGTCGATCGGGGCACCGGTCGCGGCGTCGCAATCGAGTAACAAGGCATAGCCCAATTCGCGTAACAAGGCTTTCTCAAAGCGCCGCAATATCGGAGCAGGCGCGATGCCAGAGGCAAGTTTCCGCATCGCATCGGAATATCGATCAAACAGGAATTCGTGCGCATCCTCACGAGCCAGCAGGCGCATCAATAATTCATTCAAATAAAAGCCACACAGCAATGCTTCGCCCCGCAGCAAGCTCACCCCGCCCAGCCATTCCGCCTTAGTCAATGTCTTGACTTCGCTCTTTCCAATCCAGGCTAGCGACAAGGGCTGAAAGGCCATGAGTGTGCCACGCATCGCCGATCGTGGCCTGCGGGCGCTCCTTGCTACAAAGGTAATCCGTCCCTGAATTCGGGTGAATGCCTCGACCAGCAGACTGGTTTCTTTATAAGGGTAGCTATGCAGGACATAACCCTCACCCGCCTGGCGTAGCGCGTCGCTGGATATCGCGCGCTCCGAATCAGTCATACCCCAGAGCGGTGAGCGCCGCCGCGTTGTCCGTCCATCCGGCCCTGACTTTTACCCATACCTCAAGATAAACCTTGCCACCGAAAAGTTTTTCAAGATCTACGCGCGCCGCGCTGGATACGGCTTTCATTTTCTTCCCGCCGGCACCGATTAAAATTGGCTTGTGGCCGGCCCTGTCGACGATGACCGATGCAAAAATTCTCCGGACATTGCCCACCAGTTCGAATTTTTCAATTACAACACTCGCGCCATATGGGACCTCGTCGCCCAGTTGCCGAAAAAGTTTTTCCCGGATTCTTTCCGCGGCGAGAAATCGCTCGCTGCGGTCGGTGATGAAATCCTCGTCGAACAGAGAATCCCGCTCGGGCAATATCGGTTGCAACACCTTCAATAAAGTGTCGATGTTTCTTTTTTTCTCCGCGCTAACCGGAACCAAATGAGTGAATTTCGACGCGTCATTAAAGGTTTGCAGAAAGGGTATGAGCTGCGCATTTGGCAGGGAGTCTATTTTATTGACTGCCAGCACCACCGGCATGTCCGGGGGGATTTGGGCGACGATTCGTTGATCCTCGATATCGTATCGCCCCGCCTCGATTACCATCAGCACCACATCAACATCTCGCAAGGCACGTTTGACGCTGCGATTCATTGTTCGATTTAATGCGTCCTGGTGTCGTATCTGGAATCCGGGTGTGTCGACGAATATGAACTGCGCTGCTGGCAAGCTCAAAATGCCTTTAATTTGATGTCGGGTTGTTTGCGGCTTACTGGAAGTGATGGATATATGGTCACCGATCAAAGCATTGGTCAAAGTGGATTTACCAACGTTGGGACGGCCGACCACGGCGATTAATCCGCACCTGTGCAGATCAGTGGCCACGACTGACTTTCTCGAAGGCACGCTCGGCCGCCTCTTGCTCGGCGGCACGCCGGCTTGCCCCAGAGCCCATGGTGCGCACTGACATTGATTCGATCAAACATTCGACGTCGAATTTTTGATCGTGAGCCGCCCCCTGGGTGGACACGACGGAATATTTCGGCAAGCCCATCCGCCGGCCCTGCAAATGCTCCTGCAGCAGAGTTTTGGGGTCCTTGCCGAAAGCATCAGGGTTGCTTTCGCGAAGTTGGGAATCAAGCAATCGCTGTAACAGCAGCTGCGTCTGTACATAACCGCCATCCATATAGACCGCACCTACCAATGCTTCGAACGCATCGGCAAGGATGGAAGGTCGCGTGAATCCGCCGCTTTTCAGCTCACCTTCGCCCAGGCGCAGAAAGCCGCCAAGCTCAAGATCGCGCGCAGCCAGGTGCAGCGATTCCTGACGCACATGGTGCGCGCGCAGACGCGACAACTCGCCTTCCTTGAGATCGCCGTAGCGGGAAAATAACTCTCCGGATACCACGCAGTTGAGCACGCTATCGCCAAGAAATTCGAGCCGCTCATTGTGCGGCTGGCCAAAGCTGCGATGTGTCAGGGCCTCGCGCAGCAGATCCACATTCACGAACCGATAGCCAATGGCCTCTTGTAACCGATCCAGATCCGCCGCCACGCCACGCTCCCAATCTACTATGTTCTACTACTTCTTGGTACCACCTGCGAAATCAAACAATAAGCTGACGTTGCCAGCCAATGGCACCTTTTGCGGGTAGGCGAAGGTGATCACAAGATCTCCACCGTCCTTACTGATATCCAGATCCTGGCTGTTAATCGCGCTGATGCCGTCCACTTGGGCACGGCGATCGAACGCTTTGCGAACATCTGCAACCGAACCGCTCCGTACTTCGCCACTCTCCACGATCGCGGTCACTGCTTTCTTGATCTGCAGATATTCCATGTACGGCGGTCCGACTTTCATCCCGAGTCCGGCGCAAATAATCAGCACGACAAGAACCACTATCAATGCCACCATCGATACGCCCTTTTGACTGTTCATGTCGCTCTCCGTCATTTGAAACCGCCGACTCGGCCGATATCGCTAAAATTAAACCAGATGAAAAAAGCCCTGCCGACAATATTAGCGTCGGGTACAAAGCCCCAAACCCGGCTGTCAGCCGAGCTGTCACGGTTGTCACCCATCATGAAATAGTGCGCCGCGGGTACGGTACATACAACGCCCTGGCTATTGTAGAGACAATTTTCTCGAAATGGGAACTGCGTCATGGGCGGTATCGAGGCCGGCGCATCATCATCGATCAGGATTGAATGCTCCACCGGTCCGAGTTTTTCCTTGAAATGACGCGAATAGTGAATCCGCTCACGATGCAGGAAATCCGGTAGAACTTCAACCGCCACTTCGACCCCGTTGATGCTCAAGCGCTTATTCTGGTAGCTGATTTGATCGCCAGGCAATCCCACGACTCGCTTGATGTAGTCCAGCGAGGGATCATCGGGATAGCGAAACACCATGACATCGCCGCGCTTGGGGTCGCCAATGTCCACGATTTTTTTGTTGATCACGGGCAGTCGAACGCCGTATTCGAATTTATTGACCAAGATGAAATCACCGATAGCCAACGTGGGGATCATCGATCCGGTCGGAATCTTGAATGGTTCCACCAGAAATGAACGCAGGAAAAACACCAGGAGAATCACCGGGAAAAAGCTCTTCGGATACTCGACCCACCAGGGTTCTGGAGCGTCGGCGGAACGCCATTTTCGAAACCACAACCAATCGGCCAGTGCGACCAATCCGGTGAAGACCGTTAATGAAAACAGTATCAGCGCGAAATTCATGTCAATCCTTTTTGCGGTGCGCGCATTGACCTGTAAGCGCGATCATTTGCTGCCAACCTGGAGAATCGCGAGAAACGCTTCCTGGGGAATTTCGACGGTACCGACCTGCTTCATGCGTTTCTTGCCGGCCTTTTGCTTCTCCAGAAGCTTTCTCTTTCGGCTGATGTCACCGCCGTAACATTTGGCCAAAACGTTTTTTCGCAACGCCTTAATCGACTCACGGGCAAGAATATTCGCACCGATCGCCGCTTGCACCGCAACATCGTACATTTGCCTCGGTATCAATTCGCGCATTTTGGCCGCAAGTGCACGCCCCCGATAGATTGCATTGTCGCGATGAATCATCAACGACAAGGCGTCTACACGGTCTCCATTGATCAGGACATCCAGCTTCACGACATCCGCCGATCGATACTCTTTGAACTCATAGTCCAATGAGGCATACCCGCGGCTGGCCGACTTCAGCTTATCGAAGAAATCCATAACCACTTCGCTCAAGGGCATCTCGTAGGTCAGCATTACCTGCCGCCCCACATATTGCATGTTCTTTTGTACACCGCGTTTTTGTGTGCATAACGTGATAATGGCGCCCAGGTATTCCTGAGGCACGAAGATCGTCGCGGTAATAATGGGTTCTCGAATTTCCTCGATCTTTGAGGGATCGGGCATCTTCGCGGGATTCTCAACCATCACAGTGCTGCCATCGCGCATCAACACCTCGTAGACTACCGTCGGCGCGGTGGTAATCAGATCCATCGCATACTCGCGCTCCAGGCGCTCCTGAACGATATCCATATGCAGCAGGCCGAGAAAGCCACAGCGAAAACCGAATCCCAGAGCTTGCGAAACTTCTGGTTCGAAGTGCAATGACGCGTCATTTAACTTCAGCTTGATCAACGCATCCCGAAGCGCTTCGTATTGATTGGTCTCGATCGGGTACAAGCCGGCGAATACTTGCGGCTGGATTTCCTTGAATCCGGGAAGAGCTTCCTTGGCAGGGCGATCCGCAGTGGTGATGGTGTCGCCCACCTTGGCATCATGCAACTCCTTGACGCCCGATATAACAAACCCTACTTCGCCGGTAGCAAGCCGGTCGCGCGACTGGGATTTCGGAGTGAACACACCTACTTGCTCGCACAAATGCACCGAGCCAGTCGCCATAAACAGCAATTTCTCCTTGGTTCTGATCGCCCCGTCCACCACGCGAACCAGCATCACCACGCCGACATAGTTATCAAACCAGGAATCAATCACCAGGGCCCTAAGCGCGCCCTCAGGATTGCCGCTTGGGGGCGGGATACGTGACACAACCGCCTCGAGAATGTCATCGATGCCCAAGCCTGTTTTGGCACTTGCCCGAATTGAGTCCTGCGCCGGGATGCCAATGACGTCCTCGATCTGCTCGATCGCGGCCTCGCAGTCCGCCGAGGGAAGATCGATCTTGTTCAACACCGGCACCACTTCGACGCCTTGTTCGATCGCCGTATAACAATTCGCCACGGTCTGCGCTTCAACGCCTTGGGTGGCATCGACCACCAGCAGAGCACCTTCGCAAGCGGACAAGGACCGGCTGACTTCATACGAAAAATCAACGTGCCCCGGTGTATCGATCAGGTTTAGCTGGTATGTCTTGCCGTCCCTGGCCCGATAATTCAATGCTGCAGTCTGGGCCTTGATGGTGATGCCGCGCTCGCGTTCAATGTCCATGGAGTCCAGCACCTGACTCGCCATTTCACGATCGGCAAGGCCGCCGCAACGCTGAATAAAACGGTCCGCGAGCGTCGATTTTCCGTGATCGATGTGGGCAATGATGGAGAAATTGCGGATGAATTGCATCAAAAAAGGTGCCGCGCAGGCACCCTTTGCATTACTTGGAAGCCGAATTTTACCGGGTTTCCGAGGGAAACCGTCCCACTAATAGCACTTGGAATAGCATTTTCATTTCGTGCCGGGACCCGCTACGAGCAGATATCGCAATCCGGAAAATTGGCACACCGGATGCTCAATCGCTGCTTGATTCGTGCCTGTCACCCTCTTGGCGTCTCGCCACGAATGGTTACGAACAGATTGCTCTCGCCGCGACGTACGTGAAGCGTGAGAATGGAATTGCGGTCAATCTGGGTCAACAGCTTATTCAATTGATCCGCCGAAACGATATCCGTGGTTTGTCCGCGAGTGGTGACTGCGGTGATAACGTCCCCGTTCCTCACATCGCCACGAGCCACCTGCCGCACATCCTCGACAATGACGCCTCCGTTGAGCTTCAGATCGCGCCGTTGCTCGGGGGTGAGATCATTGACCACCAGACCCAATCGGTTGGCCGCTTGCTCCACGGGACGTCCCTGCGCCGGGGTCCGGCTGGCCACGCGGTCCTCGGGCAGTTCGCCAACGACAACGCTGAGATCGCGCGTAGCGCCCTTTCTGTAGATCTCCATCGGTACGCTGACTCCAGGCCGAGTCCCACCAACGATACGCGGCAGGTCGCTGGAGTTCTCCACCGGTTTCCCGTTGAACTTGGTGATGATGTCCCCGGATACGACGCCCGCTTTTTCGGCAGGCCCGCCTTTTTCAACGCCGTTGACCAGCGCGCCCACCGGTTTGGCCAATCCGAAGGATTCCGCCAACTCGCGGGAAACCTCCTGTATGACAACCCCGATGCGTCCCCGCTGCACGCGGCCAGTGCTGCGTAACTGACTTTGAATATCCATCGCGACGTCGATTGGAATGGCGAAGGACAAACCCATGAAGGTGCCGGTACGGCTGTAAATTTGCGAATTAATGCCGATCACTTCACCGCGCATATTGAACAGTGGTCCGCCGGAATTTCCAGGATTGATCGCCACATCGGTCTGAATGAAAGGAACGAAATTCTCCTGCGGAAGATTACGGCCCTTGGCCGACACGATGCCGGCGGTAACGGTATTGTCAAAACCGAAAGGTGACCCTATCGCCAGAACCCACTCCCCGACCTTCAGCTTGTTGGCATCGCCGAATCTGACTGCGGAAAGACCGGTAGCCTCGATTTTCAGCAATGCAACATCGGTGCGCGCGTCCGCGCCTATTACCCTGGCCTTGAATTCGCGTTTGTCATTGAGCTTTACGGTAATTTCATCGGCGTTATTGACAACATGGGCATTAGTCAGGACATAGCCATCGCCGCTGATGACGAATCCCGAGCCCAGCGAGCGACTCTCGAATTGTCGAGGCCCCTGGCCCTGGCCCGGCTCGGGCTGCCGAGGAATAAAGCGGCGGAAGAAGTCATTGAGCGGGTCGTTTTCATTCAAACCGGGGACCTGCGGCGTACCGGTTGCCGCCCGGCGCTCGCTGGTGGTGCTTATATTGACCACCGAGGGTCCCTGCTTTTCAACCAGAACGGTGAAATCCGGAAGGTCCCTCACCTGCGCAAATATCAACCCCGGCATGATTGCCAGAGCCATAGACAGGATTATTTTCTTAAACATAATGCCCTCTCTTTTATTCAATTTAATTGGCCGGTTGACACAATCATGATTTACACGATCGTTCTGGAGTTTCAATCACCTTTAGTTCCAAACTCGAAAATCCAGCAGATTGCCAATCACTTCGGCGCACGATATGCCACCGCCTGTGCAATGGAACGCACGCTCTCAACAGGCGCCTCACCAACAACTGTAATCCTGTATGCGCCAAGTTGCCTGACATACACATTGATCGCCCCCTGACGGCTCAATTCCGGCAATGAGGGTCGCTGGCCGGCGGTTTCGATAAACACTGATATCGCCGCCAAACCATCGGACAACACCATATGCCCCACACCAGCATTGCCACCCAAGGTCCGCGTCATTTCAAGTATCTTTCGAAAGCCGGGCGGCAAAGATCGCAGCCTCCACCCGGCTTGCGCCAGATCCGCGCTTGCCACAGCGGCGTCTTCCACGCGCCATGACGCGGTTTTTCCCTCAAAGCGTGACCGAACCCTTTCACGATCAATAGCCCCGCCTATTTGCAAGTGGCTGAATGTAAATTGCTCCATCGCTTCATGGCGACCGTCGTAGGTCTTCGCCTTTATGAGCATTCCGGTTTGCACATCCACCCACAACTTATGCCCGTATCGCCTATTGTCCTTGGGCTCCAGCGTCAACACATCGCAGTCAAAACCCGCTACGCGCTCCATCCCACCGCGTCGAATATCGTAGTTTTCCAATAATTCCTTCAATTGCGCGGGCAGAACAGCGGGAAATTTGTTTTGCTCGGAATACTTGTCGACCCTAACCGTGGCCAACGCAGGCAGGTAGCACACCACGTCATCGCCGTTGCGCACAACCTCACGAGGCTGACCGTCCAGGGTTTCCAGTTTCTCGCGGATCATGCCACCCTCGACGATTTTAGTAATCCGTGAAGTCTCGCTCTGATTGCGGTGCTGGTAGATGAAGGTTCCAGTGTAGGAAAGGCGCTGCGTGGCCGCATAGACACGATTGAGCAGCGACGTGGCATCGGTTTGCGTATCGGCCAATGCCAATGAGGACGGGCAGCCAATTATCACCGCGATAAGGCACGCAATCAGAATGGGCAAGCGAGATCTCATCGGCGTGCTTCACCATCGTCAGCAACGGTACGCACATAGGGGGCCATGCCTTGCATGGCACTCGTCGAGGAATATCGCTGATGCGCGAGTAGATAATCCGCGACTTGGGTCGCCGCGGGCGGAGCAGCGGAGGGCATTTGCGGCAAGGGCGCAGTCTGCGCGACCTGAAGTTCGCCGCGCACGCCAGGCAGTACCGTCCAAACAACCATTGCCACGGCCGCCGCGCCCGCTGCCAGAGGCAATGTCCACGGCGCCAATGCCTTGGCGCTTCTTGCCGGAGTCATGGGTGCAATTAGGGTCGGCTCCTGCGCCAGGCGTGCCGACACGCGAGAACAAATTTCCGGCGCAATATGGCCGCGCAAGGCATCTCCAATAAGGTGGCAGGTATCCCAGGCGGCGCGTGCTTCTTGGCTATTTTTCAGGATCACCAACTGCGCGGCGAGCTTGTCGCCATTCAACTCGCCATCGACCAGCGTGGACAGTTCTTGATTCATGCTGGCTACCACCTCCGGTCCTTGTTGCTATCCAGTATCGGGCGCAGTTTTTTCGCGATGTCCTCTCGGGCACGAAAAATTCTCGACCTGACCGTGCCTATCGGGCAACTCATGATCGCGGCTATTTCTTCGTAGCTCAATCCATCGATCTCCCGCAGCATGATGGCGCTGCGCATATCAGCGGGCAAATCGTCCATCGCGGCATTGACAGTCGCAGCGATTTCCTTCGACATCAACAGACTCTCCGGGGTATTGATGTCGCGCAGTTGTTCGCCCTCGTCAAATGCCTCAGCCTCCTCGGCATCGTGCTCGGTCGCCGTCGGCACACGCCTGCCCGAGGCAATCAGAAAATTCTTGGCAGTGTTGATGCCGATCCGGTACAGCCAGGTATAGAACGCGCTGTCTCCTCGAAAACCTGGCAATGCCCGGTAGGCCTTGATGAACGTCTCTTGGGCCACGTCTTCCACCTCGCCCTGATCACGCATGTACCGCGACAGCAAGCGCATCAGCCTGCGTTGATACTTCGATACCAGCAATTCAAACGCATGCTTGTCTCCGCGCCGCGCGCGTTCCACAAGATGCCGGTCAAGCTCCCGGTCACTCATTTCGCGTCCCTGAGCATTCTATTTAGGCAATCGCCAGCGAAAACGGCTGTTGCAGTATAGCTCGGCTCACGACCACGCCCATCTACTCTTAAAGACCACCTTGCCGGCAATTAGTTCAAAAAAACTTGGAAGCTATTTGGGCAAGGCTGGTCATGCCTCTATTTTTGGAAAAAACCACATAGTATTTTCTTTGCGCTCAGGGTTTTACCGGGTGGCTGGGCCGAATGGCTCTCTTCTTAAGCGCCGAAATCCGGGACAAAGAGCAAACCGACTCTGCTTTATTCAGAAACCGCGTTTTTATACGGATGGTGTTTTTCCGTATAAAAACGCGGCTCGACCGCAGCAGCGCTGCCAAAACCTGCACGAACGACAAATCCGTTCGTGCGGATCGTTGTTTCAAACAACGATCTTCAGCAAACCGCTCGCGACAGGATGGGACGAGCCCAAAACCCTCAAGTAAGTGCCATTCGTGGCTGGGCCCACTTGTTCAGTATTTTCTTGGCTGCCGAATTCAGGCCCCTCTAAATTGACCGAACCGTCCCATTCCGGGCGCACAAGAAAATGCTCGCTGGATACACAGTGCTCAATCAGGTCGCCATCGGGCCCATACACGCAGGCCGCGCAAGGCATCGGGCGCCGCAGAATCCGGAGCCAAAATCAGCCAGCGCCAGTGAGCGCCTCGCTGCCAAAAGCCGATGACCAGTACAGACTGAGAGCACCAACTTACTTTAATGTGGCTGACCGAATGAGATTCGCCTCGGCAATTGGTCCAACTGCCAGTACCGTCGGACATGATCTCGAAACTCGAGACAGCGCCGGCCAGCCAAAGCATCGCATTGGAGACGCACCATGCGGCGGAAAACACCACCCCCAATAACGCCAGCCCCATTGCAATGCCATCAAGGCTGCATAGGATCGCCAGAACACCCAGGCCATGAATCCCGGCCATCACGATGGCCTGGCGGCGCGATGGCCACACTGTCACTCGGCAAACGAGAGTCAAACCCGAGTAAAAATCAGTGTCCCGTTGGTTCCACCAAAGCCAAAGGAGTTGGACAAGGCGGCCCGTATGGGCATTGGCCGCGCGCTGTTAGGGACGTAGTCCAAATCGCAGCTTGGATCAGGCGTCTCAAGGTTCGCGGTTGGCGGCGCGATTTGCTGTTGCACCGCCATCGCGGAAAAAACCGCTTCTATTCCACCCGCAGCGCCCAGCAGATGCCCGGTCATCGACTTGGTCGAACTGATGGCAAGCCGGCCAGCATGCGAGCCGAATGCGCGCTTGACCGCAATGGTTTCCGCTGTATCCCCCAATAACGTGGAGGTGCCGTGCGCATTGATGTAGTCCACTTGCTCCGCGTTTAATCTGGCGTTGCGTAGCGCATTTTTCATGCAGCGCGCCGCGCCCTCCCCGTCTTCACAAGGCGCCGTAATATGGTGGGCGTCCGCGCTCATGCCATAGCCGGCCAGTTCGCAATAAATTTTCGCACCGCGCATCCGTGCGTGTTCGAACTCTTCCAGCACCAACACACCAGCCCCCTCCCCCAGCACAAAGCCGTCTCGGTCACGATCCCAAGGACGGCTCGCATGGACGGGGTCATCATTGCGCGTCGATAGCGCACGAGCGGCACAAAAACCCCCTAATCCCAAGGGAGAGAGGGTGGATTCAGCACCACCGGCAATCATGACATCGGCGTCGCCATACTCGATCAGTCGACCGGCTTCACCAATGCAATGATTCGCCGTGGTGCAGGCCGTTACCACCGAGAAATTCGGGCCTTTCAATCCGAACATGATGGATAGCTGGCCGGAAATCATGTTGATGATGGTGCCGGGAACAAAAAATGGTGAAATCTTTCGTGGGCCACCCGCTGTAAGAGCAGCGTGGGTTTCCTCAATCAAGGGCAGGCCGCCAATTCCTGAGCCAATACAAACACCAATCTGAGTCAGGTCCTCTTTGTCCAGAGCCAAGCCGGAATCCTTAAGCGCGTCGATTCCAGCGGCCAAACCGTAATGAATGAAGGTGTCGAAGCGCCGCGCCTCTTTGCCCGACAGATATTTTTCGACGGCGAAATTTTTCACTTCACCCGCGATGCGCGAGGTGAATGCAGAGGCATCAAAACGGGTAATCGGGCCTATGCCGGATTGTCCCGCAAGAATAGCCGACCATGCCTCGACCGGTGTATTGCCTACCGGAGAGATAATTCCTAGCCCGGTGACGACGACGCGACGGTGGCTCAAATGTGCCCCGAACGGATTATGGTGAGCTTAGGAGCCCTTGGAATGCGATGTGACGTAGTCAATCGCCTGACGAACCGTCGTGATTTTTTCAGCGTCTTCATCGGGAATTTCAGTCTCGAACTCCTCTTCCAGCGCCATCACCAGTTCAACCGTATCCAGGGAATCCGCCCCCAGATCATCGACGAATGATGATTCAATCTTGATCTCGGACTCGTTGACACCAAGTTGCTCGGCAACAATTTTTTTGACCCGTTGCTCAATATTTTCCATACTACGGTCCCTCTCCCCTGTAACGCGTCGCAGTATTGCGCCCAAAATCCAGTTTTTGCGGCGCGAATTGTAGCAGATCCCTACGCCGGTTCAGTCCCCGGCAATGATTGCCCGTCAATTCATGAACATGCCGCCGTTGACATGAATTGTGCTGCCAGTGATATACGCTGCCAAAGGCGACGAAAGAAAGCATACTGCTGCTGCGACGTCGTCTGCACCGCCAAGGCGACCCAGAGGAATTTGCGTCAGCAGGGCCTCACGCTGCGCGTCAGTCAAGGCGTTGGTCATGTCAGTCTGGATAAATCCAGGTGCGACGCAATTGACCGTAATTCCACGACTTCCAATCTCGCGCGCGAGTGATCGCGTAAAACCCTTGACCCCGGCTTTCGCTGCCGCGTAATTGATTTGCCCCGGGTTGCCGGTTTCCCCAACCACCGAGGTGATATTGATAATCCTTCCAGCGCGCGCTTTCATCATGCCTCGCAATACTGCTTTGGAAAGACGAAATACAGATTTCAGATCCGTATCTATGACCGAATCCCATTCCGCATCTTTCATACGAATCGCAAGATTGTCCTTGGTAATGCCGGCATTATTGACAAGAATGGACACGGGTCCAAATTCTTTTTCGATGAGCTCCAGCAGCGCCGAAATGGCCGCTCCGTCATTGACATCAAGAACAGCGCCACGTCCCATGGCGCCTTGTGACTTCAACTGTTCGTCAATGCTGGACGCCCCGGCCTGGGTGGTCCCGGTGCCAACTACCGTTGCACCCAAGGCACCCAAGGCAATTGCCACCGCACGGCCAATACCGCGGCTCGCTCCAGTGACCAGCGCGATCTGATTTTCCAAAGTCCGTTTGTCAAACATTAATCTGCAATCCCTGGTCGATGGCGGCGCGATCCGCAAGCGCGAGAACCTGCAAATCGGCACGAATTCGTTTTGCGAGCGGCGCCAGAACCTTTCCCGGTCCGCATTCAAAAACATGAGTGGCGCCCGCGGCTGCCATGGCCAAAATGCACTGTGTCCACTTCACAGGATGATCCGCCTGACCAAACAATGCTTCGCGGATCTGCCCGGGCTGCGAATGAGGCATCGCATCCAAATTGTGAATCACTGGAATTCTGGGTGATTGAAAATCAACATCCGCCAACGCCAATTTCAATCGCGCGGCAGCGGGCGCCATCAGCGAGGAGTGAAACGGCGCGCTGACCGGCAAGGGCAAGGCGCGTTTCGCGCCGCGATTCTTGGCCGCTTCCATGCCTCTTTTTACAGCGGCCGCGTGTCCGGCAATGACCACCTGGGACGGCGCATTGAAATTGACCGCTTCGACAATTTCTCCTTGCGCAGCTTCCTCGCAGGCCGCAATGACCATGGCGTCGTCGAGCCCGAGAATTGCCGCCATGGCGCCAGTGCCTTCGGGTACAGCATCCTGCATGGCGGTTGCGCGCAATCGAACCAAAGGCAGACATTGCGCAAACGACAAAGCCCCGGCAATCACGAGCGCAGAATATTCGCCCAAGCTGTGGCCTGCGACCCATTCGGGTATCGCTCCACCCAATGCGCGCCAGGCACGGAATACGGCGACGTCGGCGGTGACCATGACGGGCTGGGTATTGATGGTCCGGTTCAGTTCCCCTGCAGGCCCGTCGGCCATCAACTTACCGATGTCCTCGCCCAGGATATCCGACGCTTCGGCGATGGTCTGGCGAATTTCAGGTAAATCGCCATAGGCATTCATCATGCCGACTGATTGCGAGCCCTGCCCGGGAAATACCATCGCCAGTTTCAAGCTTGCTCCTTTATTTTCGGTATATATTTTCAGTATCCGAATTTAAAACTCAAACAATACTGCGCCCCAGGTGAAACCTCCGCCGACCCCTTCGAGCATTACCTTATCGCCGCGCTTGATACGGCCATCGCGCACCGCGCAATCAAGCGCGAGGGGCACCGACGCCGCCGAAGTATTGGCATGGCGATCCACGGTTACCACCACGCGTTCTATGGGAATGCCAAGACGTTTAGCCGTCGCATCGAGGATACGAATATTGGCTTGATGCGGAATTAGCCAGTCGAGGTCATACACGCTTAACTTGCATAGCGCCAAAGTTTCGCGCGCGACTTCATCAAGAGCCCGAACCGCGAACTTGAAAACCCCCTGCCCATCCATTTGAAGAAATGGTGTACCAACAACCTTGCCACCGCAAATTGTGCCGGGCACGGAAAGTATTTTTGACTGAGAACCATCCGCGCGCAACACGCTCCCCAGAATACCCGGCGTCGAATCCGCGCGCAGCACCACGGCGCCGGCGCCGTCGCCAAATAACACCGCGGTGGCGCGATCGTTCCAATCCAGAATGCGCGAAAACACCTCGGCTCCGACCACCAGGGCACACCGATTTTGTCCACTGCGAATGAATTTGTCGGCAATTGACAGTGCATACACAAATCCACTACAAACGGCCTGGACATCGAAGGCCGCCCCGCCTTTGATCCCAAGTTTGTGCTGCAGCAAGCACGCGCTGCTTGGAAATATCTGATCCGGGGTCGAGGTAGCGAATATAATCAGATCTACCTCGGAGGCCGGCAGGTCCGCGGCTTGTAGCGCCGCCTTACATGCCTCGAAGGCAAGGTCGCTGCTGCTTTGCGACTCCTCGGCTATATGCCTTTGTTTGATTCCGGTGCGGCTCTGGATCCATTCATCGGAGGTTTCCATGGTCCGCGCAAGATCAGCATTGGTTAGGATTCGTTCGGGCAGATAGCCGCCGGTTCCGACTATTCTCGACCAGATCATGCTGCCTCCAGACTTGCGAGGCGATGGGTCAAGCGGGCGATGACATCGTTTTCGATTTCTTCACGCGCGCGTTCAATGGCGCGGCGATAGCTGAACTGATCAGCCGAGCCGTGGCTTTTTACGACGATCCCTTTCAAGCCAACCAATGTCGCACCGTTATATGTGCGGTGATCGACGCGCCGCTTGAACGCCTTCAAAACCGGAGCCGCCACCAACGCAATCGCTTTGCGGACAAAACTGCGGCTCAACTCCTCCTTGAGAAAGGCGCCGAGCATTTGCGCAAGACCTTCCGCAGACTTCAATGCCACGTTGCCAACGAATCCATCGCAAACCACCACGTCACAGCGACCCTTGAAAATATCGTCACCCTCGACATTGCCGATAAAATTCAAGCCGCTGGCTCGCAACAACTGGGCAGTTTTTTTGACGACTTCGGTTCCTTTGATGTCTTCCTCTCCGATGTTGAGCAGGCCGACCGTGGGGCGCTCCTTATGTTCGACCGCAGACACCAGCACCGAGCCCATGATCGCGAATTGCAAAAGATGCTCGGCTGTGCTGTCTACGTTGGCCCCAAGGTCGAGAACATAGGTGCCGCCGGTTTTTGAAGGAAGCACCGAAAGGATGGCTGGCCTGTCGATTCCGGGCAAGGTCTTCAGCACGTATCGGGAGATAGCCATCAGCGCGCCGGTATTGCCCGCACTGACCAGCGCCTGGGCCTCGCCGCTCTTGACGAGTTCGGCCGCGAGTCGGATCGAGGATTCTTTTTTGCCGCGCAATGCAACCAGCGGAGACTCATCCATGGACACTATCTCTGGGGCGTGATGCACGCGTATCCGTTCCGCGCAGACGCCGCCAGCGAGCCGCAGTTCTGCGTCGATGGAATCGCGGAGTCCAACCAGAACGACGGCGGAGTCTGGGTACATGCCCAGAAACTCGACCGCCGCCGGCACGGTAACGTGCGGGCCGTGGTCACCGCCCATGCAGTCAATCGCGATGGTGAAGGCCATGGACCGCCCCAAAAATTGGTATTCGCTTCAGGGCGCGGAGCGTCCCGGCACGAAACCCCGTCCTAGTCGCCCAAGCCTTTGGCGACTTTTTTGCCGCGGTAGTAGCCCGTTGGACTGACATGGTGGCGCAAATGAACTTCTCCCGTAGTCGGCTCCACCGCCAG
>CAMDFL010000023.1 GCA_945897475.1 Bordetella parapertussis | reverse complement strand
GGGCTCCCTCGACCTGGGCGAGCTTGATCTACAAAGTCTATGAAGTTGACCCGCTCGAACGCCCCAAGTGCAAAGGGCCAATGCAGGTAATCGCGTTAATTGACGATCCTGCAGTCGTGCGGCGAATACTCAAACACCTCAACCTGTGGTCGCCGGCCAAACGATTTATCCCTGCACGAGGGCCGCCTCATGTCGCGCCTGAATGTGCGGCAGGGGAACCGTCAAACGAGCATACCTACCACCCGGTTCCTGACATCGCATAATCGATGATGTGCGCTTTTTCAAAAGCCCAAAACATGGCCCCTTGGAGAAATTTAGCTGCCGCCATACGTTCAGTTCGGATTCGATTTGACTATTAGTCGCCCAGCCGTTGAAGCAGGGCTGGAGTTCATCCGGCAGATCCATAACGAAGCGGGTATCGAGGGGAGGCGTCTGGATTCTGTGCTGGCGGGTGGTGCCTGCCGACTCCATGACCACCCGATATCATTGCGCGCAGGCAATCACGCCACTTTCGCAACGAGGACATAACCCATGCCCACCCGACACAGCGTATCCGCCCTGATCGGCGCACTCCTGTATTGCGCCACCGCCGCAGGGCAGGACTACCCGAACCGCGCAATTCGCATTCTTACGGGAACCACGGCAGGCGGAATGGTCGATATCTTCGGTCGCAGCCTGTCCAGCCATCTCTCGCAAAGTCTTGGTGTGCCGGTCATCATGGAAAACCGCCCGGGCGGAAGTCACATCATTGCCCATGATGCCGTCGCGAAAGCCGAGCCCGATGGCTACACGCTGTTGCAAAACAGCCAGATTGGACTGGTTTTCGTGCAGGGCACGCACAAGAGTGTTCCTTACGACCCGATCAAGGACTTCACTCACATCACCACCTTGTTCAGTTCGCCGTTCTACCTGCTGGTGCATCCGTCAGTGCCGGCGCGAAGCGTGCAGGATCTGATTGCTTACGCCAAGGCCAATCCCGGCAAGCTCAACTACGGTTCCATCGGCGTGGGCAGCATGCACCACCTCGGCATGGAACTGCTCAGCATCAGGACCGGGATCAGCATGGTGCACGTGCCTTATAAGGGATCGGCTCAGCTCATGCCGGATATTCTGTCGGGGCAGATTCAGTTGACCTTCCAGGGCCCGACTTCCAGCATCCCGCCGGCGCAGTCCGGGAAGCTTCGCGCGCTCGCCATCACCGGCCCCGAACGTGCCCGTGCGATGCCCCAACTACCGACGATGGCGGAAGCCGGCGTCCCCGAATTCAATATTGACGCCTGGTTCGGCCTGTCCGGGCCGGCCAATCTGCCGCGGCCGATTGTCGAGCGGCTGAACCGCGAAACGGTGAGCTTCCTGAGAAACAAGGAAACGATCGAGAAATTTGCGACTGACAATATCGACCTGTTGCCCGGCGCCCCCGATCAGCTTGTGGCGCGGGTGCGCAGTGAGATCCCGCTGTGGACCAAGGTCATGCGTGCCGCAGGAGTCCATCCGGAATGAGCCGCGTCAGCGGAATGACTCGGGTGACTACCAGCACCGGGCGGGTGCCGCGCTGCTCCTTGCCGCCTATCACCCCGTGGGCACCTGCCGCATGGGAGTGGATAACCTGGTTTTGCGCGGCTTAAGGAATGATGTAACGCAGCGGTTTAGTGGGAAAGGTTTGCGCCTGCGCGGCCGCACCAGCCAGCGTGCCGCACAACAACAACGGCAACACTCTCTTTCGAACGCTCATTACACACTCCCAGAGAATTTTGCTTACATGATGATTGCTTGGGTGCTATTCGGGTTCTATGCCCGCCGAGCGCATCACCTTGGTCCATATCGGATACTCGACGCGGATGCGTTCGCTCATTTCCTCGGGCGTGCTCGCCATGCCCTCGAGGCCTTGCGCGGCAAATCGGTCCAGTTGCGCGGGCGAGCGCAGTATCGCCACCATCTCGCGGTTGAGCTTGTCAACCACGGGACGCGGCACGCCCGAGGGAACTGAAAGTCCGAACCAAGTGCCCACATCGAACCCTGGCAATATCGTTTCATTGAGCGTCGGGACTTCGGGCATCACCGCGGCGCGTTTGGCGGTGGTGGCGGCCAATACGCGCACCTTGCCGCTTTTCACATGATTCAGGAGGCCGGGCCCTTCGAACATGATTTGCACCTGGCCTGCGATCAAATCGGCATGCGCTTGTACCCCGCCTTTAAAGGGCACATGCACGAAATTCGTTCCGGTGCGTATTTTGAAAAGCTCCGTTACCAGATGGTGGCCGCTGCCAACTCCCAGCGTTGCATAGAAATATTTTCCTGGCTGCGCTTTCATCAAAGCGAGGAACTCCTGTATGGAGGTGGCCGGCAGCGAGTTGTGCACCGAGACGAAAAACGGCGTGTTCATCAATAGCGTAACCGAGGATAAATCCTTGAACGGATCGTAGGGCAGCGATTTTCGCGTAGCAGTGAGAAACAACAGGCCCGACATGGTTCCCATCACCATGGTGTAGCCGTCGGCGGGCGCCTTAGCGGCCGCGTCCAACGCGATCGCCTGGGCCGCGCCGGGGCGGTTATCGATCACCACGGATTGGCCCAGCCGAACCGACAAGTCCTGCGAGAGCGCTCGCGCCGTGGTATCAGGCATGCCACCGGCGGCATAGGGGAGAATGAATCGTACCGGCTTGACGGGATAGACCGCCGCTGCGCCTTGCGCGTGCGCGGCGCCTGAAATTGCATGCAATCCAACAATTAACAAAAATAAAATAACTTGTCCATTTATTGGCATTGCTTACCCCACGTTTTTTATTTAATAATGGAATAAATACTAGATAATTTCATCGACCACACCACCGCGAAAGCTCATTAAAACCGAATTCGGGCATGGGCAAACCTGAGTATTGAACATAATCGATGATGTACGTTTTTCAAAAGTCCAAAACATGGCCCATTGGAGAAATTCAGCTGCCGCCATACGTTCAGCTCGGGTTCGATTTGACTATCAGTTATCTCGCGCATGTCGCCTCCTAAATATGTTGTCCGACGACCCGGCCAGTTTTGATCCGGTCGGCCCGCCGACACCCGCGACATCGCGGCCATCACCTTGGGCAGTCCGTAACGGTAGCTCTGGCTCACCCTTGTCGCCAGGCCCGGCCGCCTGCGCCTATTCGTCAAGCGCGATGCCGACTTCCTTCACCAACCGCTGCGAGAGGGCGAAGTCCGTGCGCACTCGTTGGGCGAGCTGCTCCGGCGTGCCGGCGACAATCAGCGCCTTCTCGCGCGTCGAGCGTTCGACAAATTCAGGCCCCGCCGCGGCCTTCACCAGGGCGGCGTTCAGGCGTTGTACGATGGGTGCGGGCAGTCCGGCCGGGCCCGCGACACCGATCCAATCGGAGACGAACTGCGGCACCGCGGCGACCTCGCTGAGTGACTGCACCCCGGGCAGCGCCACCGCCTTGAGCGGTCCCTCCGTAGTCATCATGCCCAGCAGTTTGACCTTGCCGCCGGCGATCAGTGGAAAGATGCTGGTGTAGGCGAACAGCCCCATCTGGATCTGGCCGTTCATCACCGCGGGGAACATCGGTCCGAAGCCCTGGAAGGGCGTGTGCAGCACGTCGAACTTACCGAGCTTCTTGGCCATCTCGCTGTTGATATGCCATGAGCTGCCGATGCCTGAGGTCGCCCAGGCTGCCTTGCCCGGATTCGCGCGCGTCCACGCGATCATCTCGGTGAGGTTGTTGGGCGGAAAATTGTTGTTCGCGACGATCACCCCGAGCGGCTCGATCACCAGGGAAATGGGCGTGAAGTCTTTGACCGGGTCATACGGCGCCACCTTGCGCACGGCCGGCTGGAGGACCCAACTGAAAGCCACGGCCATCAAGAGCGAATAACCATCCGCCGTCGACTTGGCGATGTTGTCCACGCCGATAACGCCCGACGCACCCGGCCGGTAGTCGATGACAAAAGGCTGGCCCAGCTCCTTTTCCAGCGTGGGCATGAGCAGCCGCGCCGTGATGTCCACACCGCCGGGCGGATACGGGATCACCAGGCGAATCGGCTTGGTGGGGTACTGCTGCGCGCTTGTTGCGAACGATAGTGCGAGCAATGCAATGAGTGCGGCGAATTTTATGGTGAATTTCATGGCCTTCCTCCCGCTGAATTTTTCCGGACGCAGATTAGCACCGGCGCGTGGAAATGGCAGGCGACCAGGCGACCACTAGAGAATGCGCCGTTCCAGCGGGAAGCCGCGATGCTCGCGCCCAAGGCCGAAGTGAGCATCTACCCGTGGAAGGAACCCAAGGAGCGGATCGCGCTCGCGGTGCGCCACGTGCTCATTCCTGCGGGCGCATCGACCTGCTTGATCTATATTTGGCGCATGTATCGCCCGATACGCGTTCGGTGGTTACTGGAGTGACGGCCTGGCTTTTATTCAGGCTCGATTCCCGCTGCGCGCATCACTTTGCTCCAGAGCGGGAATTCGGCGCGGATGCGCTCGCTCATCTCCTCGGGCGTGCCCGGCAGGAACTCCATGCCGGTGCCCGAGAACTTCTCCACCGTCGCGGGCATGCGCAGCAGCGCAACCGTTTCGCGGTTCAGCCGGTCGATGATGGGCCGCGGCACGCCGGCGGGCACCGACAGCCCGAACCAGGTTGCGACGTCGAAGCCTGGCAGCACTGTCTCGTTCAGCGTGACCAGGTCGGGCGCTGCGGCCGCGCGCTTTGCACTGGTGGCGGCGAGGATTTTGAGTTTCCCGCTCCTGCCGAAGGGCAGGATGCCCGGGCCCTCGAACATCACCTGCACCTGCCCCGCTACCAGGTCGAGCTGCCCCTGCTGGTTGGTCTTGAACGGCACGTGCACCATGTCGGACCCGGTGCGCGTCTTGAAGAGCTGAGTCACCAGGTGGTGGCCGCTGCCGGTGCCGGCCGACGCGTAGAAGAGCTTGCCGGGATTCGCCCGCGCGTAGGCGATGAACTCGTGGATGGTATTGACCGGGATTGACGGGTGGACGCTGATGAAGAACGGCGTCGCCATCAGCAACGTCACCGAGGCGATGTCCTTGAACGGATCGTAGGGCAGGCTCTTGCGGGCGGCGGTCATCAGCACCAGACCCGACATCGTGCCCATCAGCAGTGTATGCCCGTCGGGCGGCGCCTTTGCTGCCGCTTCGATTGCGATCGCCTGCGCCGCGCCGGGCCGGTTGTCGAGCAGCACCGGCTGCCCCAGCCGCTCGGCGAGGTGCTGCGACACCGCGCGCGCGATGCTGTCAGGCGTGCCGCCGGGCCCGTACGGAATGATGAAGCGGATCGGCTTCGTCGGGTAAGACCCTTGAGCATTCGCGCCCGCCGCGTGCAGCACAGCGCACGCCAGAACCAGCAGTATCGTGAGTCGAACTCGCATCGCTCCTCCTTGCTCCCATTGCGCCAATCTTAGCGCGGTTCGCAAATACGATTTAGGTTGCCGGTCGATTTACTTTGGCGGCTTTGGCTTCGGCCGGTTCCCCTCGAAATAGGGGCGCCACCAGTCGGCGGAGAGCTCGACATCGTCGGCAACCTCGGTCGACAAGACCGTCAGCTCAGCCAAAGCGGGCGGTGCGCCGTCGCGTTCCACCATCAAGGGTTCGTGGCCGGCCTGCACGGCCTGGACCGCCTCCAGGAGCTGCTTGCGCATCCTCATAATGGCGCGATCGGTCGTTACAAGGTGCTCGTTCGATCGGTCCATGATCACGCCCTGGCTCTCGGTCGCGCATTTGTCGTGAACGAAGAAATTGGGCCCGAGGCCGGCAAAGCTTTGCGACTTCATTTCGGCGCGATTCTGCCGGTAGCGGTTCTCCCGGTTGTACGCCACCGTGAAGTCGGACCCCACTTCGGTAAAAGCGGACAGCATGAATGGCGTGTCGACAGGGCCGTCGAAGCGGTGTGCGACCACGTACTTCCAGTGATTCCCGTCGTCGATCGGCACATGCCAGTTTATCTGATACGCGCAGTTTTCCGGGACCGGGTCGGTGCGCGGGTTGGTGACCGGGCTGCCGTGAATCGCCGAGCCGTTGGGCATGACGAAATTCGTAATCCGCACCCAGCGCGAGCCCGGCTTGTGTGCTCTCGCGGTGCTGATGCGCAGCCCGTACGCCGTCTCGTCCACACGGATCTCCGGCGCCGGGTCGTTCGACACGATCTCGTTTAGCGCGTCCGACGAGCGGCGGCTGCCTGGAACTCCATCGCGCAGGAAGCGGTGCAGGAAGGAGAGGTGTTGCGGGTCGATGTTGCCTTCGTTGGACTGCAGGTAACTGCATTCGTGATGCACCTTCATCACGAATGTCTGGCTCTCCGGCGCCGACAGGAAATGAAATCCGGGGAGCACCGGCGGCTCGCCCCCGCCCATGTAGGCGAGGATCAGCCCTCCGGCTTCGTGGCAGGGATAGGCGGCGGTGAGTTGCGCGTCCTTGAATGCCGAACCGGCCGGCTCGGAGGGTTGATGCACGCAGCGCCCGCGGCCGTCCATCAACCAGCCGTGATAGATGCAGCGCAAGCCGCCGCTCTCGACGCGGGCGTAGGTAAGGTCGGTTGCACGGTGAGGGCAGGCGCGGCCGATCAGCTGAGGCCAGCCCTTGCCGTCGCGGAACATCACCAGCGCCTCGCCCAGCAGGGTGACCGCCAGGGGTTCGTCGTCCTTGAGTTCGCGCGACAGCGCCGCCGGCTGCCAGTAGCAGCGCATGAGATTCCCGCCCGGCGTGCCCGGACCGATGCGGGTGATCAGTTCGTTCTGTTCCGTGTTCAGCATCGCGACGACCTCAATGGCAAATAACGTGGCATTCGAGTCTGTTTGAACATGCACTGCGTGGCTCTTGAATAAGGCCCTGGGCGGTATATGGAGGGTATATTAACGGCACCGACTGCCAACCGTCGAAACATCGAGACCTCATTCATGCCGCAAATAACCGCTGCCCATGCAGCAGTCTTGGCCACGCCATCGGCTTCACCGGTTAGATAACGCCGGAATGCATCAAAACCGGTGCAGTGGCGTTCGAGAAAGCCCGCATCGTGCCGGTTCGCGGCAAGCAGCGTGTGCGCCAGGGCGAGCATCAGCGCAGTATCGGTATTAGGACGTATCGGTATCCAATGCGCATCCAGGAAAGCCGGCGCATCGGCGCGCGTCGGACTGATCACCACAAACTCGATGCCGCGTTCGCGCGCCGTGTGCAGCCATTTACCCATCGAATGTTCGCCGGCACCGCCCGAGGCGATCTGGCCGTTCTTCAACGCGAGACCGCCGAAGGCGAGGATCAGGCGCGTGTTGGCGGCGACGCTCGCCCAATCGGTGACACGTCCGGATACCGGCTCGTAGGTGCCGATGACATGCGGCAGTATGAATTGCGCCGCGCCCCAGCTGTAATTGCCCACCTGGTCGGTGCAGCCGCCGCCGGCAAACAGGAATCGCCGTACCTGGGTGCGCGCATGATGAAAGCGTCCGGCTGAAGACCAGCCGTAAGATCCACCAAAGATACCTGCGTCACCACGCTCACTGCGCGCGCGCGTTTTGCGAGCCACGACTTGCGCACTGCCAGCCTCTGGATGCGCGTCGGTGAATAGGCCATGCCTGGTATTGGACCCAGCATCGGCGACGGCTCGGGGTCGTGCACAAACGGCTCGCAGTGCACCAGGCGCCCGTTTTCCGCCACCGCCGTGTATTCGCCCCAGTGGGCGAGTTGCTGGAATCGTTGTGTTGTCATCGCAGGCTAGAATACCAGCCCGCCATTTGTGCGCAAGCAACCTATTGATGAATACGCCGCCTGCGCCACCTTCCGTCATTGTCATCGGCGCTGGAATTGTCGGCGCGTGCGCTGCCGCCTGGCTGCAGCGCGATGGCCGCAATGTGACCCTGATAGACCACAACGAACCCGGTTCAGGCGCTTCGTCGGGAAACGGCGGCATGCTGTCGGCGTCCTCGATCATTCCCGTGGGCATGCCCGGTGTGGCAGCGAAAGTACCCGGATGGTTGCTGGATGCGGAGGGGCCGTTGACCATACGCTGGCGCTATCTGCCAACGCTCGCACCCTGGTTGTGGCGCTTTTTGCGCTCGGCCACCCCGCCGAAAGTCGAAGCGCAGGCACGCGCGCTGCGTGCGTTGTTGTCACCAGCACTCGAGAATTACGCGCCGATCGTGCGGGATGCCGGCGCGCAGCATCTCATTCGCCAGGAAGGCACGCTGTATCTATATGCGAGCGAACGCAGCTTTCGCAACGATGCGCGCAATACCGACATCCGCCGTCGCAATGGTGTGGAAATCGAGGACGTGACCGGTTATCCATTGCGCGACCTGGAACCGGACCTGGCCGACGGTTTTACGCATGCGCGCCTGGTTCGCGCCAATGGCCACGCCACCGATCCGTGCGCCCTGGTGCAGGCACTGATCGCCCAGGCGGCCTCGCGAGGTGCAGTGGTACTGCGCGAGCGTGTCACGGGTTTCGAGCACAATGGCGCGAACGTGAGCGCAGTTGTCACCAATGCAGGCCGCCACGCTGCCAGCCACGTGGTGCTCGCCTGCGGCGCTTTCTCGCAGCCGCTTGCCCTGCAACTTGGGGACGCCGTGCCCCTGGATACCGAACGTGGCTACCACATCATCGTCAAGCAACCGGAAAAGGGCCCGCGCACGCCCACCATATTCGTCGATGACAGTTTCAGCGCCACGCCCATGGACATGGGCCTGCGCCTCACCGGCACGGTGGAACTGGCCGGCCTCGATGCACCACCCAATTGGCGCCGCGCCGAAGTGCTGCTGCGCGGCGGGCGCCGCCTCTATCCTGGGCTGCTGCCCGAAGATGATGTCTGCCGCGTCACGCGCTGGATGGGCTTTCGCCCGAGCATGCCCGACTCACTGCCGGTGATCGGGCCCTCATCGCAGTTTTCCAACGCTTATTACGCCTTCGGCCACGGCCATGTCGGCATGTGTGCCGCATCGACCACCGGCCGGGCGATTACGGATCTGATTGCCGGGCGCGTACCCTGCGTGCAGCTCGACCCGTTCAGTGCGCGGCGTTTCGACTGAACACCGGCTAGAAGCCACGACTGGCGGGCATCTCCGGCCAATTCTCAGAATGTCCCCGGGTACGCGCCGCCGTCGATCAACAGGTTCTGCCCGGTAATGTAGGCCGCGTGCGCTGAACAGATGAACGCGCAATAAGCGCCGATTTCCTCCACCCGACCGTAGCGACCCGCAGGGTTGTTGCGTCCGCGTTCTTCCCATAACTGTTCGAACGTCTTGCCGGTCGATTCCAGCATGCCGCGAATGTGGTTTTTCTGCGCGTCCGAATCGAATACGCCGGGCAGAAGATTATTGATGGTGACGTTGTGGCGCACTGTCTGGCGCGCAAGCCCCGCAACAAAACCCACCAGCCCGGAACGCGCCCCGTTCGACAACCCCAGTTCGATCTGCGGCGTTTTCACCGAGCGCGAACTGATGTTGACGATGCGCCCGAATTTGCGCGCGATCATGCCGTCAACCACCGCCTGCATCATCATGATGGGCCCGAGCATCATCGCATCCAGCGCCGCAATCCAGTCTGCGCGCGTCCAGTCGTGAAAGTCACCGGGCGCCGGCCCGTCGGCATTGTTGATCAGGATGTCGGGCATGGGGCAGGCAGCGAGCGCCGCGTTGCGACCAGACTCGGTGGAGATGTCCGCCGATACCCAGGCCACCGGCTGTCCGACTTCTGTCGTGATCTCGCCTGCGGCGAGTGCCAGTGTTTGCGGATTGCGCGCGGCAATGGTCACGGCCACGCCTTCTCTGGCAAGTCGCGTTGCAATGGCCCGTCCCATGCCACGGCTACCGCCGAATACCAGGGCCGTGCGTCCCTTGATGCCAAGATCCATGTGTTCCGCCTGTCGTTATGATGTCGCGCAATGCCGCGCAGGGTCCGGCAGTTTAGCGCGAGGTGGTCACGTAATCGAGCGGCAGCGCAGTGGTGTGCTTGATGCATTCCATCGCGAAACTGGAACTGACATCGTGCAGATCGACCGCCTTGAGCAATTTTTTGTAGACCTTGTCGAAGCCGGCGATATCGGGTACCACCACGCGCAGCAGGTAGTCGACAACGCCGCTCATGCGATAAATTTCCATCACCTCGGGTATTACGCTCACACCCTTGGCGAAGCGTTCCAGCCATTGCGCCGTGTGCTCGCTGGTGCGCACTGAGACAAATACCGTGACACCAAGATTGATGCGCGCCGGATCAAGCAGCGCCACCTGCTTGCGGATGACTCCGGCTTCCTTCAGCTTCTGGATGCGCCGCCAGCAGGGCGTCTGCGACAGGCCGATGCGCTCGGAGAGTTCGGCGAGCGGCATGGAGGCGTCTTCCTGCAGCAGATTGAGTATGTGCTTGTCTATGGAATCCATTGCCCTATTTTAATGAAAATATAGAATTAATTCCTATTATTTGTCACTTTTGAAGTGAAAATGATAAATTTTTCCAGGACCGCTTGCGTAGACTGCAGGGCATGAAAACACATCTCCTGTTCACCACCCACCCGCACTCGGTCCGCGAGAGCTATCTCGAGCACCTGTGCACTGCCTCGGGATTCGGCCTCACCATGCTCGCCGCCGGATTTGCCTGCCTGCTGCACGGCCTGTTTCCGTTCTGGTTCGAGCGCACCGGCAGCGATGCGATCCGCCGCCTGCACGAGCGCATGGTGGTGAACCGTACGCGCGCCGCAGCGTCGACAACCGCGACGAACCGCGAACACGCTGCGAACCTGAAGGCTCATGCAGCGCTAAAATAGCGTCTGTCGGCGTAGCATCGCCACTTTGCAAATCGATCAGGAGAATCAGCATGGCCAAATTGCGTATCGAAGGTTCCTTTGTCGCCACGGTGACGCCGTTCAACGAAAACAACCGCATTGATTTTGGCGCGTTTCGCACCCTGCTCAAGTTCCAAGAGGACCATGGCAGCGTCGCCATCCTGTTCATGGGCTCCACCGGCGAGCCCTCGCTGCTGACCCCTGAGGAGAAAAAGCAGCTCATCGTCGAAACCGCGAAATTGAAAACCGGGAAGATGAAATTCTTCTATGGCTGCACTGGCAACAGTGCCGAGCAGGTCATCGACAACATCCGCTTCGCCAAGGCCAACGGCGCCGATGGCGCGGTGATTGCGGCGCCGCCCTATATCTGCGGTCCGGAGGACGACATCGAAGACTTTTACATGGAAGTCGCCGATGCCACCGACCTGCCGCTGGGGATCTACAACAATCCGCCGCGCATCAAGACCGACCTGCACTGGGATCACCTGCTGCGCCTGCTCAAACACCCCAATTATGTGATTCTCAAAGAGTCCACCACGCGCGTGGGCCAGGTGGCGCAGGTGCTTGCGGCGAAACCGGATGCGACGGTGATGTGCTGCGACTCGCCTTCCCTGGGTCTGGTGGTACCGACCATGTCCCTCGGCGGGCACGGCACCGCCAACATGGGCGGCAACCTGATGCCTGCGGAAATGGCGGTGATATCCACGCCATGGAAGAGCTACACCGAAGCCGAAGCGTTCAAACAGACCTACCTGCGCATGCTGCCCTTGCTGCATTACAACTATTCGGCGATCAACCCGGTGGCGGTAAAAAGCCTGATGCGCGCCGTCGGCCTGCCGGTGGGCGCACTGCGCAAACCACTGCGCAACGTCGAGGGCGAGGCCTTGATGATAGGTGTGCGCATCGTGCAGGAACTCGGCCTCGACAAGAAGTACGGATACACGATCCAGGGCAAGCTCGCCAAAGCGGCCTGATTCTTCCGACGCTCTACAATCTGCCGGTATGTGGGCAACACAGCCGCGTGTTTCCATTCTGGAGAACCCATGAAAGTTTTATTGAACGCCGTCGCAGCAGGTGCCGCACTTGCCATTTCCGCTTTAGCGGCAGCACAGCCCTATCCGAGCAAATCGGTGCGCATCATCGTGCCCTACCCGCCCGGTGGCACCGTTGACGTGGTGGCGCGTGTGCTCGGGGTACGATTGACTGAGCAGATGGGCAATCAATTTATTGTGGAAAACCGCACCGGCGCAAACGGCACGCTGGGCAGCGACATGGTTGCAAAAGCCGCGCCCGACGGCTACACAACCCTGGTACAGGCGTCCATCTTTGTTGCCAATCCGCTGTTCCTGCCCAATGTTCCTTATGACGTGCAAAGGGACTTCACGCCGATCTCCAACGTCGGTTCGGTTCCCCTGGTGGTCGTCGCGCATCCGGGCGTGCCGGCCAATAACCTGCGTGAATTTCTCGCACTGGTAAAAGCTGACGTCAAGAAATATTCCTTCGCGACTTCCTCACTCGGTTCCGCCGGCCATCTTGCCGAAGAGATCATCAAACGCCTGGCAGGCGTCCCCGACCTGCTGATCGTGCCCTATAAAGGCACCGCCCCTGCCCTCACCGATCTCATCGGCGGCCAGGTGAGCTCGATGATCGATGCGCTCCCATCCGCCATCCCACAGGTAAAAGCGGGCAAACTCAAGGCCCTTGCGGTGACCAGCGCCAAACGCGTGGCGTTCCTGCCCACCGTCCCCACGGTCTCCGAATCGGGACTGCCAGGGTTCGAGATGGTGTCCTGGTACGGGCTATGGGGTCCTGCCGGACTGCCGGGGGATATTTCGGCAAGGCTCTCCTCCGAAGTGGCCAAGGCCGTGCATTCACAGTTGGCCAATGAACGCCTGGGCGGTCAGGGCTTCGATCCGGTGGGTTCCAATTCAGAGCAGTTCGCCACCTACATTCGCGACGAAATCGGGCGTTACGCCAAGATCATCAAGGAAGCGAACATCAAAGTGGAGTGAACATGGGTACACTCAAAAATGGTGGCAGCAACTTGAATGCCGATCGGGCCTGCGCAATCGCCGCGGCCATCTGCAGATTGCCGGACCAGGCGCTGCAATGGCGAAGGCCTGGCCCGCGAAACCCTGATGTACGTCAGTTCGTTCGCACCGGGACCAGGACCCGATCTTTATATCCGCCCGCTGATGCAGAAAATCAGCGAACAGATCGGGCAGCCATCATCATCGAAGCCAAGGTCGGCGCCGGCGGGGCCTTCGCGCTGCAGTGCTTGTGGTGTTCGCAATGACCGCATTGATGGCCCTGGCCTGTCTGCTCTGCGACCAGCTGCATCGCGACCAATTGGTCAATGCGTGGGCGACCAGAGGTCGACGCGGTCCTTTTGTACGTGCGCCGTCGCGTTGATCGGCTCCATGCGCGCCGATTCACCTGTATTCTTGCCACGTCCGGTCCTGCCGCGCCCTTATCCCGCCACACCATGAGCATTGAGCGTTTTCAGCAACTCGCCCACTGGGGCGCGTTCACCGCAGTGGTCGAAGACGGTCGCTTCGCGCGCTGCGAGCCGTTCGCGGCCGACCCCGCGCCCTCGCCCATGCTCAGCGCAATGCCTTCGATGGTGTATTCGCCCACGCGCATCCTGCGACCGGCGGTGCGCAAGTCCTGGCTGGAAAAACGCGATCGCACGCAACGCGGCAGTGACGCTTACGTTGAAGTGTCCTGGAACGAGGCGCTCGATCTGGTTGCCGCAGAGTTGCAGCGCGTGCGCGCCGAGCGCGGCCCCACCGGCCTGTTCGGCGGCTCCTACGGATGGTCGTCCGCGGGGCGCTTCCACCATGCACGCACGCAGGTGCGGCGCTTTCTTTTCGCCGGTGGCGGCTGCACCGACCAGGTCGGCAACTACAGCTGGGGCGCGGCGCAGTTCATCCTGCCGCATGTCATCGGCACTTTCGAGCCGGTCGCGGGCCGCGTCACCGACTGGAACAGTGTGGCCGGCAATACCCGCCTGGTTCTGGCGTTCGGCGGCCTCGCGCTCAAGAACGGCCAGATTGCCTCGGGCGGCATGGGCGAGCACTCGATGGAAAAATCGTTGCGCGAGGCCACGGCGCGCGGCATTGAATTCATCGTCATCAGTCCGACGCGCGCCGACGCGCCGGAGTTCCTCGGCGCGCGCTGGATTCCCATACGCCCCAACACTGATACCGCGCTGATGCTGGGCATGGCGCACACCTTGCTCGCCGAGTCCCTGCACGCGGTGTCGTTTCTCGCCACGCATTGCAGTGGCTTTGAGCCGTTTCGCCGCTACCTCGCGGGCGAGGCCGATGGCACGCCCAAAAACGCCGCCTGGGCGGCCGCGATCTGCGGCATCGATGCGGACATCATCCGCGAGCTTGCGCGCCGCTCCGCCTCGACGCGCAGCCTCATTACCCTGGCCTGGGCGCTGCAGCGTGCGCATCACGGCGAGCAGCCCTACTGGATGGCCATCGCACTGGCCGCCATGCTCGGCCAGATCGGCCTGCCCGGTGGCGGTTTCGCGTTCGGCCATGCTTCGATGAATGGGGTGGGCAGCCCGCGTGTCGACCTGCCAGGGCCGGAATTTCCACTTGGCAGAAATCCCGCGGCGTGCGCCATTCCGGTCGCGCGCCTTACCGACATGCTGGAATCCCCCGGCTGCACGTATGAGTTCAATGGCAAGCGTGCCACCTATCCCGATATCGGCCTTGTCTACTGGGCCGGCGGCAATCCCTTCCATCACCATCAGGACCTCAACCGTCTCGCACGCGCCTGGTCCCGACCCGAAACCATCGTGGTGCATGACAGCTGGTGGACCGCCACCGCGCGCCGCGCAGACATTGTGCTGCCAGCCACCACCACGCTCGAGCGCAACGACATCGGCGGATCGTCGCGCGACGATTATGTGTTTGCGATGCAGCGCGCCATCGCGCCGGTGGGCTCGAGTCGCGACGATTTCGACATCTTCTCCGAACTCGCGCAGCGTGGTGGTTATGCGGAGGCGTACACCGAAGGCCGCAACGAGAACCAGTGGCTGCGTGACATCTGGCGCGTGCTGTGCGCCGGGTGCGCGAACAAGGGCGTTGCTCTGCCCGACTTCGACGCTTTCTGGCGGCAAGGCTGGATCCGATTGCCGCCTCCCGCGCGCGATTACGTGCTGTTCGAGACATTTCGCGCCGACCCGGCCGCTCATCCGCTGCGGACAGCTTCAGGGAAGATTGAAATGTTTTCCGAATCGATTGCCGCCTTCGGCTACGACGACTGCCCGGCGCATCCGACGTGGCTCGCGCCCGCGGAATGGCTGGGCAGCGAGGCGGCGCGACGCCATCCCTTGCATCTGATCACCATTCAGCCGCCGGACCGGCTGCACAGCCAGATGGACGCCGGTCCCGTGGCGCAGGCCAACAAGGTGGCCGGTCGCGAGAAGCTGCGGGTCAATCCGGGCGATGCCGCCAGACGCGGCCTCGCCGATGGCGATGTGGCGCGGATTTACAACGATCGTGGCGCCTGCCTCGCCGGTGTGTACTGCGACGCCGGCGTGATGCCGGGTGTGGCGATCATTGCCACCGGCGCCTGGTACGACCCTGCGCCCGATGGCCTGGAGCGCGGCGGCAATCCCAATGTGCTTTCCCTCGATGTGGGTACCTCGCGGTTGGCGCAGGGGCCCAGCGCGCTGTCGATGCTGGTCGAGATAGAGAAATGGAATTTCGAAGCGCCTGCGGTGCAGGCGTACACGGCGCCTGCGCGCGCCGCAGCCTCTCCAGACCCGCACGCGAACGCAACATCATGACGGCTGGAAATAAACTGCGGCTGTCCCTCGCCATCTGCGAATACGACCACGTTCGCGATCTGACCGACGGCCCGGTGGTCGCCGAAGGCATCGAGCTCGACGTCGTGACCCTGCCCATTGCCGAGATTTTTCAACGCTTCACGCGCGACCGGGAATGGGATGTCTCGGAGATGTCGCTGGGCATGTACGTCTCGCTGCTTTCGCAAGGCGACCGCGGCTTGACCGCCATACCGGTGTTCACCTCGCGCATGTTCCGCCTCTCTTCGTTCTACGCGCGCAACGACGGCAGCATTGAATCGCTCGAGAGCCTGCGCGGCAAACGCATTGGCTACCCCGACTGGATGCACACCGCGGGAATCTTCGCGCGGGGCTACCTCGAACATCAGCTGGGCATTGCCTTGCACGAAAACACCTGGGTCCAGGCCGGGGTCAACGCGCCGGGCCTGCGTGAACTGCTCGCCCCACGCCTGCCGCCCGAGGTGAGCCGGATAAGCCTGCCCGAACGCTCGCTAGACGAGTTGCTGCTCTCGGGTGAGATCGACGCGGTGATCTCCTCGCACCCGCTCAAAAGTTCCCTGGGGCCGAAACCCGCATCGACACGCCTGGTTGCCGATTTCGCCGCGCGCGAAGCCGCCTATTGGCGCGACACCGGCATCTTTCCGATCATGCATGTGATCGCGCTGCGCCGCGACGTGTACGAACGTAATCCGTGGATCGTCAAAAGCCTTTATGCCGCCTTCGAGACGGCGAAGAATCGCAGCCTCGCGCGCATGCGCGACAGCACTATCTCGCGCTATCCCTACCCCTGGGCCTTCACCTGGGCCGAGCAGGCCGAGGCGCTGTGCGGCGAGGATTTCTGGCCCTACGGCATCGCTTCCAACCGGCGCACCCTGGAGGTATTTCTCGAATTCTGCCTGGAGCAGGGCGTGGCGCACCGCCGCGTCGAGCTGAACGAACTGTTCGCGCCGTAACTCGGGCAATGCGCGATCAGCCGCAACGTATTGTTTGGCGCGCCGCGCCGCGCGCACCCCCGCCCGCCGCCGCGACACCTGCCTGCTTGACGCCCCGGGTCGCGACCGAGTGGCTAGCCAAGCGGCAGTCGGAACATGCCCTGCGGCAGCGACTGGATGTACGCGATGGTTTCTTCCAGCTTGACCACGTCGGCGTATTTCGCGTGCATGTCGCAAAGGTTGATGGCGTGGCTTGCCTGTGAGCGGTCGAAGCAGCCTTCCTCCACCACCGCCACCCGGTAGTTTTCGGCAAAAGCGTCCAGCACCGTCGCACGCACGCAACCGCTGGTGGTGGTGCCGGTGACGATCAGGCTGTCCGCGCCCAGCAGTGTGAGAAAGCTGCCAAGCGGCGTGCCGTGAAACGCGCTCGCCTTGAGCTTCTCGATGACGATGTCGCGCGCCTGCGGCGCGATCTCCGCGATGATGGTGTCGCCGGCCAGGGCCGTCCCCGAAGTGGTCGGGCGCTCGCTGTTGCGGGTGTTCTTCCAGGCCCACGCGCCCGCATCCCAGTTGTCCGGCCGCCGCACGCCAGTGGTATAGATTACCGGCAGACGCCTCTCGCGCGCAGCCGCGAGCAGCCGCTTGATCGCGCGCACACCCACCCAGGCTTCATCACCGCAGGAATTGCGCCAGCGCTTGATCGACTGCAGGATCGGCTCGGGCCGGTCGCCGCAGAAGTTGTAATTGACGTCGATGATCAAGAGCGCCGGCCGCTTGCCGAACCCCTGGCGCGCGCCGTAGCCGCTTGCGGCAAACACCTGCTTGTCGCGCTCTGTCAGAAACTGGTTCCAGACCGGTTCGTCCATGGGTGCCTCCATTTTCCTGAATTCTACGCCCAGGGACGCGCCCTTAGCACCACTCCTGCAGAGGTGTCGGCGAACCCGTGCAGCCAGAATGAATTGACGACACTCGACAGGGGGGGGCGGGGGCGCATTTCCAGATTATGATTCACCCCGCCAGCCGCAAGCGACGACCGGTGATATTGCGAGGCGTAACGTACGCCCGATCCGAATTTCAGCCAAGGGGCGCGCGAACAAGTGCTCGATGGACTGGCAAAGGCCGCTTTGTCCTCGTCGAAGGAGTCAAGAATCTTGATGACAGGAATTGTGTTTCCGGGGGTGGCTGCGCGAATCCGCAGGGTGCTCGCTTGACGCCGCGCCAGACCCCGACCTTGCGCCTGAATGTCATGCTTTTCCAGGGCGTGCAGAACCTGCCTCTTTATGCCGCGCAGCAAAAGGGCTTTTTTGCCGGACGCGGGCTCGCCGTGGATCTACCGGTGGCGCCCAACTCGGAGGAACTGCGCAACGGCCTGGCCGAGGGGCGCTACCAGATCGTGCACACTTCGGTGGATAACGCCGTAGCGATGGCGGAACTCGCCAAAGTCGACACACTGGTGTTCATTGGCGGGGATAACGGCTTCAATCATCTGTTTGTGCAGCCGGATGTGGGATCGCTGGCGGATCTGCGCGGCAAAACGGTCGTGGTCGATGCCCCCGATACCGCGTTTGCGCTGATCCTCTACAAGGTGCTCAAGAACCATGGCCTCAACCGCGGTGACTACGCGGTCAAATCGCTCGGCGCGACGCGCTTCCGCCTGGAAGGCATGCGAGATGAAAAATCCTACAAGGCAGCGATGCTCAACCTGCCCTTCGCCATCCACGCCGAACGTGCCGGACTGAAGGACATGGGCGTGGCAGTCGATATGATTGGCCCCTATCAATCCACCACCGGTTTTGCGCTGCGCTCCTGGGCCTCTGAAAACGCCGGCGTGCTGGTGCGTTACGTGCAGGCTTACGTCGAGGGTCTGCGCTGGACGCTCGACCCGGCCAACAGGGCAGAAGCGATCGGCATGCTGGCGGCCGGCCTGTACCTGCCGCAGGACATTGCGACCCGTTGCTATGAAATTGCCATTGATCCGCAGGCCGGCTTCGCGATCGATGCGAAGTTCGACCTGCCGGGGTTTCGCAACGTGCTCAAGCTTCGCGCCGAAATAGAGGGCCAGTGGGGCGGCAATCCCCCGCCACCGGAACGTTACATCGACCTCACTTATTACGAGCGGGCGATGAAAGGGCTCTGATGCCCATTGCAATATCTAGGCGCACGGAGAATCAGGATTTTAGGGCCGCCGGACCAGCGCTGCCCTTATTTCCCTTCGAGGGTTTCCTGCTGGTTCGGCGTGTCATTGCCGGATTCAGTGCCGCGCTGACTTCGGCGCCAGCGGCAATGACCAGCGCCCGAAGGCGCGCCGACACCGGAGAGGTCATGGTGTGTTTGGCCAGAACGATGGAAAGACTGCCCAGCACCTTGCCATCGGAGAAAATCGGGGCCGCTATGCCGATGCGGCCTGCGGCGACTTCGGATGCCGTCTGGCAGACGCCGGCATCGCGCAGCACCCGCAGCGAGCGGCGAAATTGCGTCCAGTCCCCGCCGAGGCCCGCTGCCATGGCCTCTCTTCTTCGCGCATCGAACAAGCGCCGCAGCAGCCTGTCCGGCAAATTGGCGAGAATGATCTTGGAGGTCGCGCCGCGGAACAGCGACATCGGCAGGCCGCGCTCGTAGCTTGCCGCCAGCGGATGCGCGCCGCCGGACTCCTGGTGCAGGCACATGACCTTGTCGCGGTACCAGCGCGAAATGACCACCGCGCCGTTCGGGGCTGCCTGCTGCAGCAGCCAACGCGCCACGGGCACCGCCTTCAGCAGCAGTGGATCGCTTTGCCGGATCTGCCGGTCGTATTCGATGATCGCCGGCCCGAGCACATAACCTGGCGCGCCCGCCGGCGCGAGCAGGCCGACAGCGGTAAGGTCGCGAACATACCGGTAGGTGGTCGAGACCGACAGCTTGGCACGGCGCGCCATGCCCTCGACGGTCCAAACCGGTTGTTGCGGGGAAAACATATCCAGCAGCCCGAGGAGACGGCGGGCGCTGCTGGCCTGGCCCAAGTCAAGCGCTCCCTGTTTCCGGGTATTTGAGAAATGTCATCTGGACATATGCCTCGATTAATCGCTTGCTGAAAAACGTGTGCTAGCATAACTGATCAACCGGTCAACGCACAAAGGGGGAAAATCATGCGACGCAATCTCTTTTTATTTCTGCTTTGTTCTGCCGCTCTTGTCGGCGCCGGACCGCGCGCCGCGCTTGCACAGGCCAAGCTCGAAACCGTGCGGCTCGCGGTGCTTGCGCCAAGCGCCCTGCTGTGGCTGCACGCGATCGCCGAGGAACGCAGGATGTACGCCGCGCGCGGCATTAGCGTCGATGTCCTGCAAACGGCGTCCAGCCCGGCGCTGCTGCAGGCGGTGTCCACCGGCAGCGCGGACGCAGGGGTGTCGCTGGGCGATGTCGTCATACGCGCTATCGACCAGGGTGCACCGGTCGTCATCACCGGCGCCGTGCTTGGCCGCACCATACTGCGCCTGATGGGCGCCCCCGGCATCAAAACGGCGGCGGAGCTCGCGGGCAAGCCCGTTACCGCCGGGGCGGTCGAAGGCGGCACCGCCAACCTGCTGCGCTACCAGCTGAAAAATCTCAATGTCGATCCGCGCGGCGTGCAGATGGTCTCGATCGCCAATTCGCGCGATCGCCTGCTTTCGCTCAAGGCCGGGCAGGTTCAGGGCGCGCTGATGCTCGCGCCATTCGACACCCTCGGTGAGCGCGACAACATGAAAATCCTTGATGTGTACAAGGAGGAGTATGTGCAGACACCGTTGATCGTAAACACGGCCTGGGCGCAGAAAAACCGCAGGCCGGCCGTGGCGGTCACGCTCGCGCTGCGCGACGCCGCTGAATGGATCAACAACACCGCCAATCGCGCCGAAGCCGGGAAAATCCTTGCCAACTACACCAAGAGCGCGGCGGATGTCGCCGACGCGTCCTACCAGTTCGTGATCATTGAGCAAAAGGCGATTCCGCGCGACCTGATGCTGAGCGCCGCCGGACTGCAGAACATCATGGCCATTGACGATGCGATTGCACTGGGATCCTCGCCGCGCAAACCATTCGCGCTGGAGCGCTATTTCGACCGCAGTTTCCTCGCCGGGAAATAGGCGCGCTCACAGGCTTGAAGTGCCGGCAGGCCGCCGCCGCGGCGCCTGCCTCGCCGCCCGGGTCCTTGCCTCGATCGCTGCTTCCCGGTGGCAAGCCAATTCGATCAGGTCAGTGTCGCCAGACCCATCGCGCTGCGCACCTCGTCCTCGATCAGCTTCCAGATATGGTCGACGTGTCCGGTGAAAACACCGGTGCGTTTCATCGCCAGCGTGCGCGGCCGCGGCAAGTCGATCGTAATCGAAGCCTTTACCGTGCCGGGGCGGGCGCTGAACACCACGACGCGATCGGAAAGAAACACCGCCTCCTCGATCTGATGGGTGATCAGCACCACCGTCTTCTGCTGCGCATCCCATATTTTCAGAAGTTCGGTTTGCATGATCTCGCGCGTCTGGGAGTCCAGCGCCGCGAAGGGCTCGTCCAACAGCAGGATTTTCGGGCTCACCGCGAGCGCCCGCGCGACATTGACCCGCTGCCGCATCCCGCCCGAGAGCTGGTGCGGGTAATGCGTCTCGAAACCCGTCAGGCCCGCCAGATCGATGAAATGCTGCGCCTTGGCCCGGGCCTCGGCGTGCGGCACCCGGGCGATGCGCAAGCCATACATCACATTGTCCATCACCGATTTCCATGGCAGGAGCGAGTCCTGCTGGAACACCACGGCGCGATCCGCGCCGGGCGAGGTCACTCGCTTGCCTTCGACGTAGACTTCGCCCGAGGTGGGCTGCACCAGGCCATCGATGATTCGAATCAGTGTCGATTTTCCGCTGCCGCTGGCACCGACGATGGAAACGAACTCGCCGGGGGCGAAGGCCAGGTCGATGCGCGCAAGCGCCTCCACGGAAGGCTTCCCGGTGCGCTGGAAGGTCTTGCTGACGGCGCGGACTTCGAGGATGGGGGCGCTCACTGGCCCAACTCCTCGCGCCAGGGGGCGAGATGGCGCTCCAGCGCGCGCAGCAGCACGCTGCCGAGGAGTCCCAGGATGCCAAGCACGAACACGTATCCCAGCAGCACCGGGGTGTCGAAGGTCTGGCCGGCCGCAAGAATGGCGAAGCCGAATCCCGCGAATGCGCCGAAAAACTCCGCCACCACCACACCCACCAGCGCGCGCGCCCATGCCACGCGCACACCACCGACGATGAAGGGCACCGCGAACGGGAAGGTGACGGTCGTGAAAATCTGCGCACGGCTGGCGTTGAACGAGCGCGCGGCTTCGATGAGGTGCGCGTCAGTGGAGCGCAGCGCGACCTCGGTCGAGACAATCACCGGAAAAACCGCCACCAGCACGACGATGACGAATTTGGACGCAAGCCCCAGGCCGAGCCAGGAGATGAACAGCGGCGCCAGCGCGACCACCGGCACCGAGTACAGCGCGGTGAGCAAAGGGCCCGCGGTGAGGGTCATGAGCTTGCTCGAAGCAAGGGCAAGACCGATCATCACTCCCAGCAACACCGCGACCGGAAACGAAAACAGCACCACGCCCACCGTGGCCAGGGCATGCTTCCACATTGCGCCGCTTTGCGTCTCGACCCAGAGCGATTTGAATACCGCAAGCGGCGGCGCCATGATCATGGTGTTGGTGACAAGCAGCGCCAGCAGCTGCCACGCAATGAAAAAGACGGCGAACGAAAGCGCAACACGTGTCGCGCCCGCGCCGCGCGCCTCGCTCTCCAGCCATTCGAAAAACGCTCTCACGCCGCGCGTTTTGCGGACGCTGAGCCCGGGTACTCCGCGACGGCCTGCTTGCCCCAGCCCTTCTCGCCAACCACTTTGCCATCGACATAGACCGTGCGTCCACGCACCATCGTCCTGACCGGCACGCCCTTGACCTGGTCGCCCGCATAGGGGGTCCAGCCGGTGAGGCTCAGCACCTCCTCGTCGCGGATAACCATTTCCCGGTCAAGATCGGCAATCACCAGGTCCGCGAAGGCACCCACGCGGATTTCGCCCTTGTCGATCAGCCCGAAGATCCGCGCCGGCGCGGTCGAGGTTGCCTCGACCACCCGTTCCAGTGAAATTTTTCCCTGCGACGCGGCGTTGAGCAACAAGCTCAGGTAGAACTGGGTCGAAGGCGTGCCGGTGTGCGCTTTCCAGCCGTCGGTCCAGCCGATCTCTTTTTCCTCGCGGGTGTGCGGGGCGTGGTCGGTGGCGACGATGTCTATGGTGCCGTCCTTGAGCCCGCCCCAGAGATCCGGCGTGTTTTTCTCGGGCACCCAGTAGGAAAGCGCGTAGGAGCCCAGGCGTTCGATGGCCGCCCAGCTGCAGCCCAGGAACAGCGCCCAGGGGTTGATCTCGCAGGTGACGCGTTGCCCGGCCATCTTGGCGCGTCGGATCAGATCAACGCTTCCAGCGGTCTGGGTATGCAGGATGTGCAGGTGCACGCCGCTGGCCTTCTGCAGCCGGAGCAGTGTCGAGATCGCGGATTCCCAGATGACGCCATCATGCGCCGCATAGGCCTTGGCGTAGGCAAGCGCATCGCGCTCGCCGCGCGCCCAGAACTTCTGCTCGATCTGGTCCATCAGCGCCTGGTCGTGCGGATGCACCATCAACGGCACGTTCTGCGCGGCACAGGCTTCCATGATGCTGAGCAATTTCCCATGATCGTGCACGCCGATGCCGGGCATGTGCGGATAACTGCGCCCGGTGTCGACCACCATGAATATCTTGAATGCGGCGATGCCGGTCTTCGCCATGGCCGGCACTTCGTCGAGCAGCGTCGGGGCAGGATTGAAGTTCCAGTCGACGATCGCATCTCGCTGGTAGATCGCGAACTGCTTGTGCAGCAGGTCCAGCGAGTTGGGCGGGGGTGTGACGTTGGGCATGCCCACCGAGGTGGTTACTCCGCCGGCTGCGCACTGGCGAGTCGAGCTGTATATCGTGTCCTTGTACTCAAATCCAGGCAGCGACCCCTCTCGGTGATGGCTGTGCATGTCGATCACCCCCGGGAGCAGGGCTTTTCCGCCGGCGTCGATGGTTTCCTTCGCAGGAGGTTCGGCGCCCGGCGCGTAAATGCCGGCGATGCGCTCACCGCGAATGCCGATGCTGCCGTGCTGGCGGCCTTCGGCGCCGATGATGAGGGCGTTGCAGATGAGTGTGTCAAGTTCCATGGAATGGTTCCGTTCAGAGGTAAATTCAGGTGGAGGCAAGGGACGATAAATCGGACTGGAAGGAAGCGCCAGTCCCATTGCGCAGCGTCGCGAGCGTCTCTTCGATCACCTCCCGCGGCAGGTCGCGGGTAATGAAGACGACGCGCGAGCGCCGGTCGGCGTCCGGCCAGCGTTCTAGTTGCAACGGCGGATGGAACAGGTGCTGAACGACGTGGACGACGATCGGCCCTTTGGCATCGCGCACGTTGAAAATTCCTTTTACGCGCAGCAGCCGCTCACCGCGGTGCCCGGCAAGCAGATCCAGCCATGCTGCAATGTGGCGCCACTCAAGGGGATCGTCGATAGTGCTGCAAAAGGAGTCTATTCCGGTGCGATGGCGCAACGCATCGGAGGTTTTTTCGCGGCCTGCGTAAGCCTCCGTGCGCAACCAGTTCTGCACGTCGACAGTCTTGGTCGCCGGATCGTACAGCGCTGCGTCAAACAGCATGGCGGGTGAGAGATCCTCGCCGGAGGCCGTTATGGGCGCCGCCGGGTTGAGTGCCACCAGGCGTGCGCGCAGCGACGCCACCGCATCCTGCGAGGCGAGGTCGGTCTTGGTAAGGAACAAGCGGTCGGCAACGGCAACCTGCTTCACGGCTTCGGGATAACTGTCCAGCGTTGCCTCGCCATTGACGCAGTCGACGGTGGCCAGCACCGCGTCGAGGCGGTAGCGCCGCGTCACCGGAAACGTCATCAATGCGTGGATTATCGGTGCCGGATCCGCAAGCCCTGTGGTTTCAATGAGGACGCGGCGAAACGGCGGCACCGCCCCCATCACCCGCTTCATCGACAGCTCGCGCAAGGTGTTGACCAGGTCGCCGCGCACCGTACAACAAAGGCAACCCGAAGGAAGAAGGACAATGTCCTCGGTACTCGCTTCCACCAGCAAATTGTCGATTCCAATCTCGCCGAACTCGTTGACGATGACCGCCGCATCGCCCATGTCCGTGTGACGCAGCAACCGGTTCAACAGTGTCGTCTTGCCGCTGCCGAGAAAACCGGTAAGCACGGCAACCGGCAGGCGTTCGCTATCGATCGGATTCATTCGGCTAGGCTAGACACTGGTTCATACGCTGTCAAGAATATTGCGTTGAATATTGCGTTGAACGGCAAAAGGTATGGCAATATATCCAAGGAATTCTCACCTGATGGAAATTTAGCTGCCGATGTGGCCCAAGCCAGTTTCATCCGGGTGGGCCAGGCTTATTGAGTCGCGGCAGCCGCCTGCCTTGGGCAGGCGATGCAAAATCCATAAAAGGAACAATCGGTGTGGTAAGCCTGTGGGTGCCTTAAGCCTGTCGTTGCCGCAAGCCGGTCAGGCCAGGCTGAACCCAGCTACAATTCCAGTTGCGTTGCTGCTTCTCCCGGTCAGCCCCGAACCCAAAGGACACAACATGTTTCGACATCTTCAAGGTCTCACCCGAATCGCGGCGTCTGCAATGGGAATGCTCGCTCTGGCCTCCATTAGCGGCCAGGCTTTCGCAGCGGAGCCAACTCAGGGCGGCACGCTGTCGATGATTCTCAATCCCGAACCGGCGGTGTTGGCCGCGGGCGTCAACACCTCTTCGCCGGTCTATACGGTCTCGCCCAAGATATTCGAAGGCCTGGTGACCTACGACCCGAAGTTCAAGATACTGCCGCAACTGGCGACCGCGTGGAACGTCAGTGCCGACGGCAGGACGATCACCTTCAAGCTGCGGCCCAATGTGAAATGGCATGACGGCAAGCCATTCACTTCGGCCGATGTGCAATACACCTTCATGGAAATCCTGAAGAAGGTGCATTCGCGGGGCCCGGCAACCTTTCTGCATCTGAACGCGGTGCAGACACCCGATGCGTTGACAGCGGTGTTTCGCCTCGCCGAACCGTCGCCCTATGTCATGCGCGCGCTGGCCGGCGCCGAATCGCCGATCATGCCCAAGCACATCTACGAAGGCACCGAGCCGCTCAAGAATCCGGCGAACCTCGCGCCGATCGGCACCGGGCCGTTCAAATTCAAGGAATGGCAGCGCGGCAGCCACATCACGCTGGTGCGCAATCCCGACTATTGGGACAAGCCCAGGCCTTATCTGGACACGCTGATTTTCCGTATCATTCCCGACGGCGCGGCCCGTGCCGTGGCGCTGGAGTCGGGCGCCGTGCAATACGGCACGCAGTACATCGTCCCGCTCAATGACGTGCAGCGCCTGAAGGCCCTGCCCAATCTCGCGGTGACCACCGCCGGCTACGAATACAACACATCGGTCAATTACATGGAGTTCAACCTGCGCCGGCCCCAACTGCAGGACCGGCGCGTGCGCCAGGCGATTGCCCACTCCATCAACACCGACTTCCTGGTGAAAAACGTGTGGTTCGGTTTCGCCGAAAAAGCCAGCTCGCCGGTGACCAACAAGCAGGCCGACTTCCACACCGACAAGGTGCCGCAGTATCCCTACGATCTGAAGAAGGCCGAATCCCTGCTCGACCAGGCCGGTTTCAAGCGCGGTGCCGACGGCGTCCGCTTCAAGCTGACGATCGATTGGGCGCCCAGCGGCGAGATGTTCCGCCAGACCGCCGAGGTATTGAAGCAATCGCTGGGCCGCATAGGCATCCCCGCGGAAATTCGAAGTTCGGATAACCCCACCTACCTGCGCCGGATGTGGACCGAAAACGACTTCGACATCAACATCTACTCGGCCTCGAACATTGCCGATCCGGTGATAGGACTGCAGCGCTTCTACTGGAGCAAGACCATCCAGAAAGGGGTTTCCTACTCGAACGGTTCCGGCTATAGCAACCCCGCGATGGACAAGCTTCTCGAAGCCGCCCAGGTCGAGAACAATGCGGCCAAACGCAAGGCAATGTATGCCGACGTGCAGAAGCTGGTGATGACCGACCTGCCCAACATGGGCCTGGTCTACATTCAGTGGTTCACGATCCACGACAAGAAGGTCAGGAATCTCAATACGACGGGTCTGGGACCGTATGAGAGTTTCTCCAACGTCTACATGGAGAAGTAGGAATCCCCGCGGGATTAAAGCGCGTGCAGCCGGCGATGCAGCGCGCGGGGCGCAACCGGGTTGCCCGTTTTCTGGCGCGCCGCTCGGCGCAGGCGGCGCTCACCCTGCTCGCCATTGTCGTCCTCAACTTCATCATCGTGCACCTGGCACCGGGTGACGCGATCGACGTGCTCGCCGGTGAATTCGGCGGCGCCGATGTGCAGTACCTGGAGAAGCTGCGGCGCTCCTACGGGCTGGATCAGCCCATTTACGTGCAGCTGTTCCAGTACCTTGTCAATGTGGTGCAGCTCGATTTCGGCTTTTCATTTCGCAACAACATGCCGGTGTTCGAACTCATCATGACGCGCCTGCCGGCGACGTTGCTGTTGATGGTGGCGAGCATGCTGCTGTCGTTCACCGCCGGCCTGCTGCTGGGGGTGTTCTCGGCGCGGCGCGTCAATACCTTTGCGGACGACGCGGTGTCGGTGCTTGCCTTGCTCTGCTACGCCACGCCGCTGTTCTGGTTCGGCCTCATGGCCATTGTGCTGTTCACGGTAAAGTTGAACCTCTTGCCCGGCAACGGCATGTACACCATCGGCGCGAATCTGGGCTGGTTCGCCGCGACGCTCGACGTGGGGCGTCACCTGGTCCTGCCCGCCTGCAGCCTCGCGCTTTTCCACATGGCCGTTTATACGCGCCTGATGCGCGCCTCGATGCTGGAAATATTCGGCCTGGATTACATCCGCACCGCGCGCGCCAAGGGCCTGTCGCAAGGCCGCATCGCCTTCCGCCATGTGCTGCCCAACGCCATCCTGCCGATGGTGACCATGCTCGGCCTGCAGGTGGGCTCGCTGCTTGGCGGCGCGGTGCTGGTGGAGACGGTGTTCGGCTGGCCTGGCCTGGGGCGTCTTGCATTCGACGCCATCCTGCAGCGCGACCACAATCTGCTGATCGGCATCCTGCTGCTCGGATCGGCGCTGGTGGTGATCGCCAATCTCATCACCGACCTGCTGTACGCCTGGCTCGACCCGCGCATCGAGGTGGGCTGAATGGCGGCGTGGCGGGATTTCTGGCGGCGCTACCGGCGCAAGACCTCGGCGATGATCGGCCTGGTGCTGCTGCTCTTTGTGATGGCGGTTGCGCTGATCGGCCCGTGGCTGGTGTCGGCGGACCCCTGGGACATCGTGGTGCGCCCGTTTCTGTGGCCCGGCGAAGACCCTGAATTTCCGCTGGGTTCCGACACGCTCGGCCGTGACATCTTGAGCGGCATCGTGCACGGCTCGCGTGTCTCGCTGCTCATCGGACTGGCCGCGACGGCCGCAGCGCTTGGCATCGGCGTGACGGTGGGCGCGGTGGCCGGTTACTTTCGCGGCTGGCCCGACGACCTCCTGATGCGCATCACCGAGTTGTTCCAGACCATCCCGACTTTTCTGCTTGCGGTGGTCCTGGTCGCGATTTTCAAGCCTTCCATGCTTACCATCATCCTGGTCATCAGCGCAGTGACCTGGCCTTCGGTCGCGCGCCTGGTGAGGGCGGAGTTCCTGTCGTTGCGCGAGCGCGAATTCGTGCAATCCTGCGTCGTCATCGGCATGAGCGAGACGCGCATCATCTTCCAGCAGATTCTGCCCAACTGCCTGGCGCCGATCATTGTCATGTCCTCGATCCTGGTGGCCTCGGCGATCCTCACCGAATCGGGCCTGTCGTTCCTCGGCCTGGGCGACCCCAACCTGATGAGCTGGGGCACCATGATTGGCATCGGCCGCGAGGCCATGCGCACCGCCTGGTACATGAGCGCGCTGCCGGGGGTCGCCATCGTGATCACGGTGCTCGCGCTCAATCTGGTGGGCGAAGGCCTGAACGACGCGCTCAACCCGCGCCTGAAGAACCGGTAGGCAGCGCGCCATGCCCGCCATTCTCGAGGTGCGCGGCCTCACCACCCAGTTCGCGGGCCCGAAGGGTTTTGTCACGGTCGTCGACAAGGTCGGCTTCACGCTGGAAGAAGGCGAGACGCTGGCGATCGTCGGTGAATCCGGCTGCGGCAAATCCGTCACCGCCATGTCCGTGCTGCGCGTGCTCCCCGAACCGCCGGCGCGCATCGCCGCGGGTGAGGTGCTGTTTGCCGGGCGGGACCTGCTGCGGCTCGAAGAGGACCAGATGCGAAAGGTGCGCGGGCGCGACATCTCGATGATCTTTCAGGAGCCAATGACTTCGCTCAATCCGGTGATGACCATCGGACAGCAGATTGTCGAGGCGATTCGCGAGCATCGCGAAATCACCGGCCAGGAAGCCATCGAAGAAGCAATCGCGCTGCTCGAGCGGGTGCGCATTCCCGATGCCCGCCAACGCATCGACGAATACCCGCATCGCCTGTCGGGCGGCATGCGCCAGCGCGTAATGATCGCCATGGCGCTGGCGTGCCGGCCGAAGATCCTGATTGCCGACGAACCCACCACCGCACTCGATGTCACGGTGCAGGCGCAGATCCTGGGCTTGCTCGCGCGCCTGCAGGCCGAGTTCGGCATGGGCATGCTGCTCATCACCCACAACCTCGGCGTGGTCGCGCAGATCGCGCAGCGCGTGCTGGTGATGTATGCCGGGCGCGTCGTCGAGGAGGCCCCGGTGCGCGAGTTGTTCGGGGAACCATTGCATCCCTATACCGAGGGGCTGCTCGGCGCGACACCGCGCATGCACCAGGACGCGGAGGAAGGCGCCCGACGGCGCCTGATCGACATCCTTGGCATGGTGCCGCAGCCCGATCAATTGCCGGTGGGCTGTGCTTTCGCGCCGCGCTGCCCGAAGGCGTTCGCACGTTGTCAGGTCGAGCAACCGGCACTGCTGCCGACGCGCGACGGACGCAAGAGCGCGTGTTTCCTGACGCAGGGCGCGGACCCGGCATGAGCGGGCCGCTGCTTGCCGTCGACGACATTCAGGTGCTGTTCCCAACCCGCCAGGGCACGCTGCGCGCGCTCGATGGTGTCAGCCTGGAATTGCAGCGCGGCGAAACCCTCGGCCTGGTCGGTGAATCGGGCTGCGGCAAGTCGACCCTGGGAAAAACCATCGTCGGGCTGGTGAAACCGACGCGTGGCAGCGTCAAGCTCGACGGCGCCGAGATCGTCGGCGCCAACCGCGGCGAACTGCGCCGCCAGCGCGCGCGCATGCAGATGATCTTCCAGGACCCGTATGCGTCGCTCAATCCGCGGCTGCCGGTCGGGCGGATCATTGAAGAACCGCTCATCGTCCACAGCATCGGCAATCCGCGCGAACGCCGCGAGCGCGTCATCGCGCTGGCGCAACGCGTCGGCCTGCATGCGGATGCGCTCGGCCGCCACCCGCACGAATTCTCCGGCGGCCAGCGCCAGCGCGTCGGCATCGCGCGCGCCCTCGCCCTAAATCCCGAGCTCATCATCTGCGACGAACCGGTATCGGCCCTTGACGTTTCGGTCCAGGCCCAGGTGATCAACCTGCTCGCAGATCTTCAGCGCGAGCATGGCCTGTCTTACCTGTTCATCTCGCACGACCTATCAGTGGTGCAGCACATCGCCCACCGCGTCGCGGTGATGTACCTGGGCAAGATCGTCGAACAATCGCCGCGCGCGCGCCTGTGGTCGCAGCCGCTGCATCCGTATACCCGCGCCTTGATTAAGTCCGTGCCCATTCCCGATCCCGGGCAACCGGGCCTGCGCGATCAAACCGTGATCGAGGGCGAAATCCCGTCCTCGATCGATCCTCCATCCGGATGCCGCTTCCGCACCCGTTGCCCCTTTGCCGCCGCCGTCTGCGCCGAACGCGAACCGCCGCTCAACAAGATAGCCGAAGACCACTGGGTCGCCTGCCACTTTGTTGAACGCAGCACCGACGGCCGAATTCGCGCGCCATGAAGCAGCGGCAGCTGGACGACCTTGGAAGATATTTCAATAAAAATGGAATCAAAACTGCCTGAAAATTAGCTCCTGTTATTGATTTAATTACTTAAATGTTTGTATTTTTTTTATCGCTATGGAGGACGCGCGGCTGTTCCAGAATAGCGCGCCAGATCCGTTCCGGCGTCGCCGGCATATCGATATGCCTGACGCCCAGCGGGCGCAGCGCATCGACCACGGCGCTGATAACGGCAGGAATCGAACCGATCACACCGGCCTCGCCCGCGCCCTTCACGCCCAGGGGATTGGTGGTGCACGGCACTTCATTGGTGATGATTTGTATCGCGGGCAGGTCATCCGCCCGGGGCATGGCGTAATCCATGAACGAGCCGGTCACCAGTTGGCCATTGTCGCGGTCGTAGATCACGTTCTCGAACAGTGCCTGGCCGGCACCTTGCGCGATGCCGCCGTGAATCTGGCCTTCGACCATGGCAGGATTGATCACACGACCGACATCGTCGGCCACCACATAGCTAATCAGCGCCAGCGCGCCGGTGTCCGGATCGATCTCGACTTCGCACACATGGCATCCATTCGGATAGCTGGGCTCCTTCGGCGCGTAAGTGACGCTGCTGTCCAGTCCGCCGGCGAGATCCGGCGGCAGTTTATGCACGCTGAACCCGGCGCGCACCACCTCGGCGAATGTCAGGGCGCGATCGGTGCCCGATACCTTGAAGCTGCCGCCTTCGAAAATCACATCGGCGTCGGCCGCCTCGAACAGATGGGCCGCGATGCGGCGGCCTTTGGCAATCACCTTCTCGCAAACCAGGGTCACCGCGGACCCGGCCACCATCAGCGAACGCGAACCATAACTGCCACGCCCGAACGGCACGATGTCGGTATCGCCCTGAACCACGCGCACCGCCTCGCGGTGTATGCCAAATCTCGATGCCACCATGTCGGCGAAGACAGTTTCGTGTCCCTGTCCGGTGGATAAGGTGCCGACCATGACGACCATGCCGCCACCGGGATCGAAGCGCAGGTCGGCGCGTTCTTCCCATGGCGAGCCATAAGGGCCTCCGGCTTGTTCGATGCAGTTGGCGATGCCGATGCCGCGAAGCTTCCCCTGCGAGAGCGACAACGCGCGGCGCGCGGCGAACCCGGCCCAGGCGCCGGCCTGCGTTGCCAGCGTCATATTGCGCTCGAAGGCGCCGCTGTCGTAGGTAAACAGAAACCCGGTCTGGTAGGGCATCGCCGCGGCCGGAATGGCATTGCGCCGCCGCATCTCCAGGCGGTCGATGCCAAGCTCGTCGGCCGCGACATCGATCGCGCGCTCGATCACATAAGTCGCCTCGGGCCGGCCGGCGCCGCGATAGGACGAAGTCGGCGAGGTGTTCGAGAACACCCCCTCGGACCTGGCGTGAATGGCCGGGGTGGTATAGACGCCCGATAGTGAACCGAGGTTATTGGTTGGCGGATGGGCGCCGCGCAACGCCACGTACGCCCCCAGATTGGCGGTGCTGCGCACCCGCAAGCCCAGAAAGCGGCCGCTCCTGTCCAGGCCCAGCTCCGCCTCAATGACGTTGTCGCGCGCGTGTTCGTCGGAGAGCAGCGACTCGCCGCGCTCGCCCATCCACGCGACCGTGCGTCCGAGCCGGCGCGCGGCCCACATCACCAGAATCTGCTCGCGGAACAATCCCCCCTTGAGCCCGAAGCCGCCGCCGACATCCGGCGACACGATGCGGATCATGCTCTCGGGCACTTTGAAAATGGTTTTCGCCAACACGCTCTTCAATTGATGCGGCGTCTGGTTGCCGCTGGTCAGCGTGTAGCGGCCGTTGCCGCGGTCAAACGCGCCGATCGCGTTGCGTGTCTCGATCGGGTTGGCGGTCACCCGGCTGATGGTCAGCTTGACGCGGGCGACATGATAGGCCCTGGCCAGTGCCGCATCCACGGCGATCGCATCGCCCAATTCATACACAAAGGAGCGATTGCCGGGCGCCATCGACCAGAGCTGCGGCGCGCCGGCGTCCGCCGCGCGCGCGGTTTCAACTACCGCGGGCAGGGGTTCGTATTCGATGGCGACCTGCTCGGCCGCGTCCCGTGCTTGCATCGGCGTCTCTGCGACCACCAAGGCCACGGCATCACCGACGAAGCGGACTCGATCCGCGGCCAATGCGAGATAAGGCGGTTCGATGATCGGCAGGGTGCGGCCCGCGGCACTGCGCGGCAGGCTGACACAGGGGATTCCCCCGAGGCCATCGGCCAGCACATCCGCCCCGGTGAGGATCGCCAGCACGCCCGGCATCGCGGCCGCCGCGCCCGTATCCACACTGACGATGCGTGCATGGGCGTGCGGTGAACGCAGCACGCATGCGTTGGCGGCATCCGCCGGCCGCAGGTTTTCAACAAAGCTGCCGCGACCGGTCAGCAGGCGATGATCCTCGCTGCGGCCCTTGCGCGCATGGCCGCCGAATTGTTGCGTCATTTATTAACTCCCGAGATTGCCCGTGTGATAATCGCACAGCCGCGAATCCAAAGGCATGATTGCAGGCATCCATCTGCATCCATCTGCACCTGCACCTGCACCTGCATCCAACTTCACATGCACCCGCACAAGAGCTGACACCCATGACAAGCCGTAACGACATCGAATTGCCCATCAACGTCGACAAGCCCGCGATGGAATGGTCCAGCGACATCATGGCAGAAATGATACGTCGGCTCGACTTGAAGTATTTGGCGATGAATCCCGGCGCGAGCTATCGCGGCCTGCATGACAGTCTGGTGAATTACCTCGGCAATCGCGATCCGCAGATGCTGCTGTGCCTCAACGAGGGCCATGCGGTGGCCATCGCCCATGGCTATGCCAAGATCACCGACGCGCCGATGGGCTGCCTGCTGCACAGCAATGTCGGCCTGATGGCCGGGTTGATGCAGATATTCAATGCCTGGTGCGCGCGGGTGCCGATGGTGGTGATCGGCGCCGGCGGCCCGATCGATGCCGACCAGCGCCGCCCCTGGGTCGACTGGATTCATACCACCGCCGATCAGGGCGCGCTGTTGCGCAATTTCACCAAGTGGGACAACACCCCGATGTCGGCGCAGGCCGCGGTCGAGGCTTTGTTGCGCGCGCAGCAGATCGCGCGCACCGCGCCCAAAGGCCCGACCTACGTCTGTCTCGATGCCGGCCTGCAGGAGGAGGCGCTCGACACCGCGACCTTCGAGATGCCCGACATCGCGCGCTTTCAGCCGGGTCCGCCGCCTTATCCCGCGCCCTCGGCGTTGAAGGAAATGGCCGCTCGCCTGATCGCTGCCAAACGTCCGCTGTTATTCATCGGCAAAGTCTCCCGGCGCAGTGAAGACTGGAACCGCCGCGTGAAACTCGCCGAGGCGCTCGGCGCGCGCGTGGTCACCGATCTGCGCGCCGGCGCGTCGTTTCCGACCGACCACCCGCTGCACGGTCCGGCGCCGCGACCCAATCTGCCATCGGAATCGCAGGCCTTGATGCGCCAGGCCGACGTGATCCTCGCGCTCGACTGCGTCGATCTGGCAGGCGCCTTGCGCCTGACCGCGGCAGGCGGTGCGGCGAGGGCGTTCATTATTCACTGCTCGACCGACAGCTATGTCCACAACGGCTGGAGCATGGATCACCAGGCCCTGCCCACGGTCGATCTCAAGGTGCTGGCCGAGCCGGATGTGGTTATCGAGGCGTTGTTGCCTTTTCTCGATGGCGCGACCGCAGAGGGCAAATGGGAAGGCGTTGCGCCGGCCTCGCATGCCATGCCGGCGCCCCCGCAATTGGGCGATCAGCCGATCTCGTACAAGGAACTCACCTATTGCCTCGCCCAGGCGCGCGCCGGGAGGCATTTCACCATCGTGCGCGTCGGCCTGGGTTGGTCGAGCGAGTACTACCCGTTTCATGAGCCGCTGGATTTTCTCGGCTGGGACGGTGGCGGTGGCCTCGGCGCCGGGCCGGGCATGGCGATCGGTGTCGGTCTGGCATTGCGCGACAGCGTGCGCGACCGCGGCCGCATTGCCATGACGCTGATCGGCGACAGCGATTTTCTGCAAGGCGCCACCGCGCTCTGGACCGCGGCGCATTACCACATTCCGGTGCTCATCATCGTCACCAACAACCGCTCCAACTTCAACGACGAGGTGCATCAGGAGGCGGTCGCGCGGGAGCGCAAGCGGCCGGTGGAAAACAAATGGATCGGCATGCGCATCGACGACCCGTCGCTCGATCTGGTGAAACTGGCGAACGCCCAGGGCGTCGAGGCAAGCGGTCCGGTAACGCTCGCGCGCGATTTGCGGCACGCACTGGAGACCGCAATCAATGCCGTCGCGTCGGGCCGCCCTTATCTTCTCGATGTCATGGTGACGCCGACCGGGGCGCCGCTGCTGAAGCGTTCTTGAGAACGCGGCGCTGCCGCCGAATGGCGCGGCAGCCGGCTACTCCGCCTTGATATTGGCTTCCTTGACGATCCTGGCGTAGCGCACGATTTCCTCCTGAATATAGGAGGCGAATTGCTCGGAGCTGGAACCGACCACGTCAAACGCCTGCGCCCCGAGCCGCTCGGTCGCCAAAGGCGTGCGCACTGATCGAGCCGCTTCGAGAGACAATTTTGCCGCGATGTCCCGAGGCAGTCCCGACGGACCCCAAAGCCCGTACCAGGAAACCATTTCAAAACCGGGCAGCCCCGACTCCGCCAGCGTGGGCACCTCGGGCAGGAAGGCAACGCGCTTGAGGCTGCTCACCGCCAGCGGCTTGAGCTTGCCCGACTTGACATGCGGATAGGCCGAGGGCATGGCATCGATCATCACGCTCACCTGCCCGCCCATGAGATCGGTCAGTGTCGGCGCGGTGCCTTTGTAGGCGACGATGAGCAAATCAGGGATTCCGAATTGCCGCTTGACGGTCTCCTCGGCCAGGTGTCCGGCCGAGCCCAGGCCGGAGGTGGCGAAGATGTATTTCGTGATATCGGCCTTGGCGAGCGCGACGAATTCGCGCAGATTGCCGGCCTGCACCTTCGGATTGGCAACCATCAAGAGTGGCCCCGAACCCAGATTGGACAAGGGCGTGAAATTCTTCTGCACGTTGTAAGGCACATCCGGCAGGAACAGCGGGTTGATCACGAATATCGACGCCTGCACCAGCAGCGTGTAGCCGTCGGGCGCGGACTTCGCCACAAAATCGCTGCCGATGATGCCGTTGGCGCCGGCCTTGTTTTCCACCCTGACGGTTTGCCCCATCTGTTCGGTGAGGCCTTGCGCCACGATTCGCGCAACCACATCCACCGTGACGCGGGGCGGAAAGGGGACGACGATTTGTACCGCCTTGGCGGGATAGCTTTGCGCGTGCGCCAGCGATGCCATGACAATCGTGGCGGGAAGAAGGACGCGTCGTGCCAGGTGTTTCATGCGGTGTACCCCGTGTTTCATGGCCGGTCCATATAAAAGGACGACAAGGATCACAAGCGTGTTGCTGTCCTTTGCCGCGTCTCAGGCCACCTTGGCCAGCTTGGCCTGCACCGCGTAGCCGTACTTCTTGTCAAGACCAAGTTCCTGCACGATGCGCACACCCTTGGATAGGGCTTCGCCCTCCAGATTGCGCAGCGGTTTGCGTAGCGCACCGACCGTAAGCCCGAGCGCGCGCATCAGGCTCTTTACCGCCACCGGATTGATCGCCGAATAGTTGTAGTGCAGGAGCGGCAGCATCGCCGGGTAAGTTTTCTTGAAGTTCTCCGCATCCTGGTAGGACTTCCAGGGTGTCGAGATGGTCGCCATTTCGGCGGGGATCAGGTTTCCGCCCATGTTGGCGGTGCCATGGCCGCCCAGGCTCATGGTCGGCACCACCAATCCCAGCGCGGGCGCATCGCAGCACATCACCGTGACATCGGGCCGCGCTGCAAGAATCTGCGCCACGTGGCACACGGGCTTGGTGGATTCCTTGTGGATGACGAAATTCGGGTGCTTGAAAATGCGCAGCAGGTGATCCCAGTGCAGATCGGTCTTTACGCGCGGCGGATTGTTATAAATGCCCAAAGGCAGATCGGTGGCGTCGGCCACGTCGAAATAGAAGCGCTCGATATCGTCTTCCGCTGCGCAGATATAGGGCGGTGCCGCGATGATTGCGCCGTCGCTGCCGTTGGCCTTCACCCACTTGACGTTATCGATGACCTGGTCGGGGGTGTTGCCGGTGCAGCCGTAGAAGAATTTCACCTTCCCGGTTTTCATTTTCGCGGTCTCGACCACCAGCTGTTTTTTCTCCTCGGGCAGGAGCAACGAGGGCTCGCCGGTCGAGCCCATGAACAGCACGGCAACGCTGCCGTGATCCTCCTGGAATTTGAGCAGGGTGCGGAAGGCGCCAAAATCGACCGAGCCGTTCTCGTTGAACGGGGTGATGGTTGCCACGAACGAGCCCTCGACGCGCATTTTGGCAATGCTGATCTCCTGACAAGTCTGCGGGGCCGCCGAAGCAGGCCCGGGTGGGAATACAAAGATGGGGGTGGAAAAGCACTTTAGCCACCAAGCCAACCATACGTCATGGAAGATTGGCCGGCTCTAACCCTCTATGCCAGACCTCGATTCGACAGTTGGAACCCGACCATGGCGCTCATTCGAGGGCTTCGAAGCGGTAATAGTGGGACCATCGCATCAAGGCCTTACCCATTAACCCCGGGATCGGGCATCGGCAAACACAGGATTTGAACATAATCGATGATGTACGCTTTTCAAAAATCCAAAACATGACCAATTCGAGAATTTAAGCGCCCTCCATACGTTCAGTTCGGGTTCGATTTGACTATCAGTGAAATGCGAAAAAACTATATAAAACAATAACATACTTCGTGTTAACGGGTTAACACAGCCTGCTACTCATATCAAACTTGTGATACTCCATCGCCTTGGTATGCCCCAATAGGCGTCTATCGGCCCCCCTAAAGACGGTGGCGCGGGTTCCCGGGAATCCGTCCGCTAAAGGCGGTCAGCGGGAGGTTCCTTGCTGCTCTGGGCACAGGTTTCGGGGTGAACAAATGGACATCAATGTCCATTTGTTCCGTCGGAAATCCACCTAAAAAAGTGAGACATTTTGTCTCACTTTTCTTGGAGTGTGCCCTCAAAAAGAGGGTGACTCCGCCGCGAAACGGCGGTCACGATACGGCGAAATCACCGGTCACGATGACGTGAAATACGCACTCAGCGCTGCTCGGGGCACTGGCTTCGGGGTGGACAAATAGACATCGATGTTTATTTGTCCTGTAGGTTTAACTCTCACATATCCACGTCAAAAAAGGGGGGGTAACGGTTAACCCCGTTTGTTTTGCTCGGAATATCCACTCAAAAAGAGATCGGTTCCGGGCAGGTCTGGAGTTGGTCAATGTCCAACGCTCTCCAAATACCCCCTCAAAGCGACACCGGTGTCGCTTTACAGCTCCGAATATCCCCCCAAAAACAGGGAGACTCCACCGAGTGGGCAAAATGTCCACCCAAAACCCGTCTTGGAGTGCCCCCCCAAAATAGGGTGACTCCGCCGACTGCGTGTGACATCTCACACGGTGCATGCTTGGAGTGCCCCCTCAAAAGTAGGGTGACTCCGCCATAGGATAGAGCAAATGTTAACGGTTAACACTTGGAGTGCCCCCTCAAAAATAGGGTGACTCCTCCTGGCAGGTCGTCGGACATGTCCGACGGGTTCTTGGAGTGCCCCCCAAAAGTAGGATGACTCCGCCGTAGGGGTGTAACGCACCCCTAGAAAAGTGCTTGGAGTGCCCCCCAAAAATAGGGTGACTCCGCCGGACAGTCTGACATCGATGTCAGATTGCCCCCCCAATATCCCCCCAAACAGGGAGGATCGCGCCGGGACAAATCGACACTAATGTCGATTTGTCCTCGGAATATCCGCTCAAAAGGATCCCGGATCAGCGACATCAGATGCGTTCCAACGGACAGATCCGTTGGATATTTCTCAAATCTCTTGCTCGTTAAGAGGCGCAACTGCCCCATGGAAAGGTTAAAGGTGATTGATTGTTATGATTTTTATAGATTGGAAACGGGTTTCGAAACATTCGCTCATCCGATGTTCGTGCCCCATTTGCCTAGAGGGATCAGCGGTTTTTGTCAGGATTTCGTTCAATTTTATTTATTGTTCATTATTGATGAACGATAGATAATAATGAACATTGATATGCGGTGATGTTGATCTTGTGTTCAAATTATTCTGTTGTTCAAATTTATTGGACGAGAGGTTTCGGTGAACGAAGTAGCAGTCGATCTTGGAGATGCGAAGGCACTCATTGAGCAGGCGTGCGAGGCCCTCGGTCGGCATGCCCAGGGGCAAATTACGCTACGGGTTGAAGGCGGAGACCCCATTGCCGAACTACCGCAACTACGGTTAAGACTCAAAGGGGGGCGTAAAGACTACGTTTATGCTTTTCATCCGATTCCGGTTGTCACGCAGGTCGTGTTGGTCAAGCTTCTCGGAAAGCGCGTTGAGTTAGATGGTAAGTTATTGATTACAAAGTATTTAAATAAGAAACTTGCTGATCAGCTTCAGGGTGCGGGTATCCGGTTTCTGGACACGGTGGGAAATGCTTACATCGCTGACCCGGGCATTTTTTTACGGGTGGCCGGTGCCGAGCCCCCTGCGGACTGGGCGCTACACGTCCGTCCCAAAGGGGCGACAGTGTTTAATCCTGCCGGGCTGAAGGTATTGTTTGTATTGCTCGCCCGGCCAGAGTACTTAAACCGGCCTTACCGGGAAATTGCCAAGGCAGCGGGTGTGGCTCTCGGTACGGTCGGGGAGCTCATGGAGCGGCTCAAGGAAATGGGGTACCTCGTTAATCTGGCGGCGGGCAGAAATGATCTGCGCGGCCGCCCCAAATTGATTGAGGACTGGGTAGGCGCATATGCACTGCGGGTTGTGCCGCGTTACAAAGTGCGCCGCTACCATGCAGAGAATCGGGATTGGTGGAAAAACGTCGAGCTGAAACCGCTTGGTGCCTTCTGGGGAGGGGACGTTGCCGCTTTTCGGCTCACGGGGTATCTGAAGCCGGTGGAAATTACGATTTACACCAGAGCAAACCTTGTTACGCTCCTGCAAGCGCACCGGATGCGTGCCGATCCCAAGGGAGAGGTCAGAATCGTTGAACCCTTTTGGGATTTTCCTGCCAATGAGGGCGAAGGAGATAACGTGCCGCCATTGCTTGTCTATGCGGACCTGATGGCGACAGGGGATCCAAGAGCAATTGAGACCGCCCAGAAGATTCTGGAAAACCACCTTGCATGATCTGACAGAAAAGATTGATCCGGTTCACAGGAGAGCCTTCAGGATCATCTCAACATCGGCAAGCAAGGAGGGGGTCGATTGGTTCTTGGCGGGTGCCTTGGCCAGAGATTGGATACTGACCGAGATATACAACATCGATCCGCTACGTGCGACATTCGACGCGGATCTTGCACTGGCACTGCCCGATTGGGATACCTTTTATCGATTGCGTCAGCTTATTCTCGATAGCGGAGAATTTCTGCCAGACAAGCACGGCCGGAATCATCGTCTGGATCACAGCATTGTGAGCGAAGTAATCGGCCCAATGCCGCAAATCGCGCCGAAGAAACACTGCGCACCTGGTTGTGACAAAGTGGAATGCGGCGCTGCTGAAGACCGGTA
>CAMDFL010000022.1 GCA_945897475.1 Bordetella parapertussis | reverse complement strand
ATCGATTTGGTAGCCCAACGCTGGAACCTCGGATTCCCCCTGTCCGCGAGGGTCGAACGCGATGACTTCATGGTGCATCGCCAATGCCAGCATCGTTTCCCGCCAGATGGTCGCAGGCATGCACCACCCCGGAACCAGCAAAACTGTCAGCTTGGAATCGCACACATCTTGCGAACGTCCCGCTCGAAGCAGGTTCAGCCGCGCACCGTCCGGTGCGAGAAAATATTCGGCATTGATTTCGCTCACCGAGGTCTCCATTCTGGACAAATCTGGAGTCGCATAGTTCACCGTGACGGAGATCGCGATGGGTGTTGTTCAGGCACCGCCGCGTTGTCGTGTCTTTACTTTGGTTCGCGCGCTCGAGGCACGCTCGTTGAACGCCGAGACAGTCTGTTCCGTGCGTATGCCGATGATCATGTGGGAACGTTCATCGCGGCGGTCGTGAAAGTTATAGCCAAAGGTAAACGGTAACGTATCGGGCTGTCGCTCCTTGTACGCGCTGGCAAGCGCAGGCTGAAACGCGCCCTGAAACGGCGGAATCGGCACGGCGTAAGTGCCATGGAATTGCACCTCCCATCCGCTCGAAGAGAGCATTCCGTAAGGGACCCCCGAATCGTCCTGCACCAGATAGCCGCTTACATCGAGCACGGTCTTGCGTATCAGTCGAAAATTGTTTGAATGCAAAAGATAGGACGCCGATTTAATCAAGGTGGTGGTCGGCCCCAAGGAACGAAGATATGTCACAAATTGCGGGTACCTCGCCAGGCCGCCATCGGTTGCATCGACGGAAAAATAAATCACGCGCTTCAGTCTCGACGAATCGGCGGCGCGAAACTCAATCGACACTGCCTTCAGTTGGCGCAGCGGGCGCTGTTTGGCGCGCTCTGGCAAGGCATCGCTCACTGAAGCATCGACAGGCGCGATTTGCTCGGCGAATCCACCCGGGATTTCATAAGGAACGATGCGCAGAATATCCATGCCGGATATCGCCATTTCAATGGCCAACAGCGGCACCACACCGCGTACTTGCGCTGTGCGCAAATGCCGCGCCATGTTTTCGGTAATAAAATAATTACGACCGAAAAGATCGCTGGTCGCGGCACGCACGTCGGTCATCAGGCGCGCGATCTTTTTCTCGTTCATGGCCTCAATGTTCGGTAGCTCACCAGGATGCTCAAGGCCGAACATCACGAACGTATCGCAATCGGGAAACAACCAATTGGCATTAAAAAAATCCGGGCCGCTAAATGGGTATAACAGCGTGCGTCCAACAGGACAGGTCGGCGAAATCGCCGCGTCGCGCCAAACCGTCATGGGCTTGACTCTGTTTGCCAGGGTCTGCTTCCAAGCGCTTTGCATCGCCGCGCTGTGCTCCTTCCAGGCGTCGGTCCTGGCAAATTCCAAATGCGCCGGATGCAAGGGCGGAAGTCCAGCCATCAAACGGGCCGTGGAATTGACGCGCCATTGAGCGCCCAAATCCTGATCAAAGCGTAGCGGCTGCGAAACGGCGCTGCTGGATGCAGTGATCAGCGCAGCAAGGACACCCAGCCGAAATAAAGCTCTGATTTGATTAATTGTTATTTGCATTAACGCTCAGATACTGCCATTTTTTTTGGAAACATAATGCTATCAGCGATTGACGTGCTTTGACACCACTTGATCTGCTCCTACAGCATTTGATCGGCGTTGAAACCATATGTTCGACTTTGAAACCCTATTATCGGCGTTGAAACCCTAAATTTTTCGCGTGTAATACCGAAAATACCCGGTCGGGGACTGAGGCAAGCGTATTCCAGTCTGATTCCAAGTAAAAACACTTTTAGACGTTAAACCAACATTGTTGGCGAAGACGCCCGTGGATTTTAGTGTTGGTCATTTTCGTTGCCTTTTCGTACCCGGCTTTGTACCCGGTTTTCATTGAGATGGCGTGAGTCAAACCGCCAATGCTGACACGTTCGACCTTTAACGCAACCGATTGGTATTTGCGCAACTCAGACAAATCTGTGGATGCAACTCAAGTCAGCACTTGAGTTAGTGCCAAGTTGCAAGCGTTTTGAAGCTCTTCCGGGGAGAGCCTTCGGTCTTGCGGAATGCGCACCGCATCACGAATGGTATCCGTAACAGTCAAAAACGTTTCTTGCGCCAACTTGATGATTTGGCCGCTGGTCTTTTCTGGAAGAGTCGGCTGGACGATTCCCTTCCATAGTTTATTGAGCTCAGGAAGCTGGGCGCCGAAAAGCTGAAGAGTATCGTGGATGTACAGTACGTCTTGGGCGCGCTTTTTGGGCGTGCGGTATTTTTGAATCAAGAATTTTTGAACTATGTAGCTGATTGGATTGGCTACCTGAACATCCATAGACCTAGCCATCGGCACCCCGGAATTTGGGCCCACATTAATCGTCCAAGGCTCGACAAACAGGATTTCCAAGTACCGGAGCTTTTGGGCGGATATTCCTGCTTTTAGCATCGTCGCATCTGGTTTGCCGTTTCGTTTAGTACCACTTCCCTGCAAGGGCGTTAAGAATTCTGCGTAGAACCCGTCATCGCTATCGCCCAAGGTGTAGTGAGCGACTGGAGGTTCATGGTCCCCAGTCAACTGTTCACTAAATCCTGCCTGGACGAGGGCCGCCTTAATATCTCCGTCGAGTGGCGCCTTTTTATCGAATGCCAAGTCTGTTTCTCGGGTGTAAACCGGCTGATAGCCAGGCACATTCACTGCTGGGGTGAATCGGTAGAGCCGATGTGCCCAACCACCAATTAAAACAAGCTGGGCCCTCCAGGGCTCTAGAGCCGATAAAAGCTTTGCGAGAGCGTCCAAATCATTCACTTAATTCTCCCCCAATGATCTGGCGTAGTACTTTCTTATATATCAGGTTAGCTTGTTCCTCACCTCGAGAAGGATGGCCCGAAACGTCAAGCCAAACTTGAATAACATCAGAGACCATTATTCCATCTCGATGTACAGCACCTCGGAACACTGATTTAGGCGCCGGGGCTTGCCTCAAAATTACGTCAGGAACTTCCGAAGGAGAGGCAGGTACCAGTTCCCTAAACTCATCACTATCGGGACGAGGAAGGGCCGACACATAGATATATGGTGGAACGCCCACTACATGTCCGACTCGCAATGCGTCAGCCGCCGCAAAGAGCCCCAAGCACGCTTGATGTTTGGCAATCATTTCGGGAATTTGGATCTGTGGCGAGCCTCGAACAAGGAATCGCATCGGAAGTTCTAAGGATTTCCGTACAGCAACCGACCGCCATTGACGAAATAGCTCGGCCCGACGAACAAGGACGAGACGCCGAGATAAATTCTCGAGGAACCCCTCGTTTTGTAGTTGTTGCACGAAGCGGAACGCGCTCATATTTGACGCTTTTGCCGCACTCGCAAGTTCGGAAGCGTTGCGATACTCGTTACGCGGAGCATTTAGCAGGTGTTCTGGAATCTCTGGTGCTAGAAGCACCTTGAGCATCCATTGGTTTAGGTCAGAAAATAGGTTTATGGCTTGTCTTGAAGATGGGCCTACGCCCCAGCGAACGTTCCTTGGCCCTTCATTCAGTCTGTCTAAGCCATGACCTTTAAAGTGCTTTAGCCCACTTTTAGAGACTACGCCCACCGCCACGTCCGGCGCGAAGTTGTCGGAAAATGAATTGACTTGATCAAGAAGAGAGGCGGGGGCGCTCTCCACATAGATCACAGCTAGGGGACGAGCGCTTCCTTCCTTTCGAGCGTTGGCGCGCGCTTGAAGAATGGCTTGTGAAAGTAACGGTATAACTCGGTCTGAGCGCCCCTCGGAGAGTGCCTTGATCTCCACGACGAAGGCTTGATGGCCTTTACTAATCAGTAGATCCGCTTCGTTCGGACCGAGCTGCGGGGAGTGCTTAACGTCCCAGCCGTTTGATTCAAAGAGTTGGGACACTAAGGCTTCTGCGTCCTGACCGCGCTTTCTGGGTGAAGAGAAGGGAATCATCACATTACCTTGGCCATGATATCTATCTAGGCCATGATAATTAACATGGCCGCGTTATTTAACATGGCCATGGTATCACTTAGGCTCAACCTTGCAAGCTAGAATTCGTTAGAAGACCAGTGCCCTGCTTGATGCTATTTACTTGGCGATGGTGGACCGGGTTGATCCCCTGCTTGACCAGCGCACGCGCCTTGGCGCGCTCCTCACGCGCTTCGGCAAGGGTGAAGTTCCGCCCAGCACGGCGGCTCTTCGCATCCTCAGGGCTTTCGGCCGTCGGGGGGGGTGACATAGTCGCCGATCGCGAACACCCCCTCCTTGATTTGGCCTTCGGTCCGGAGCTCAAAGCGATAGCGCCAGGCACGTGTTCCGTTCGGTTTGACCTCAAGGCACAGGCCCTTGCCGTCTGACAGCTTGTAAGGCTTGTCCGTGGGCTTAGCGGTACGGCATCGGGCATCGGTGAGCATGGCATTCTCCGGATCGGCCTTCATACCCGGTTTTTAAGTGTCCGGTTTCAAGCCTATACCCGGTATAGATACCCGGTTTTTCATGAGATGCCAAAACATTTTTTGACACCCAATAAAACAAATAATCTATTATTTACAGATATTTAAGTGTAACCGTGACACCTCTTGAGACGCCATGAAATGAGGTGATTGGATTAGACGTTGAAGCGAAAGTGCATCACGTCGCCGTCATGCACCACGTACTCCTTGCCTTCCACGCGTAGCTTGCCCGCCTCCTTGGCGCCGTGCTCACCCTTGCAGGCCACAAAATCGTCGTAGGCCGTCACTTCGGCCCGGATGAATCCATGCTCGAAATCCGTGTGGATGACACCCGCCGCCTGCGGTGCGGTGGCCCCCACCCTTACAGTCCAGGCACGCACTTCCTTCACGCCTGCGGTGAAGTAGGTCTGCAGGCCGAGGATCGCATATCCGGCGCGAATCACCCGGTTCAGCCCTGGTTCGGTCATGCCCATGTCGTCGAGGAACATCTGCTTGTCTTCGTCGGACAAATCTGCAATCTGTGACTCCATCGCGGCGCTGATGGCGACCACCGGGGAGCCTTCCTTCTTCGCATACTCCTCGACGAGGGCCAGCAACGGATTGTTCTCGAACCCATGCTCGCTGACGTTGGCCACATACATGGTCGGCTTCATGGTGAGGAGGAACATTGGTGTCACCACCGCCAGTTCCTCCTTGGAGAGATCCAGTGTACGTGCCGGACGCCCCTGATCCAGCACGGCCTGTATCTTCTCCAGCACGGCAACCAGGCGGACTGCTTCCTTGTCACCGCCGGTCTTGGCCAGTTTCACATTCTTGGACAACTGCTTTTCCACGGCGGCAAGATCGGCCAGGGCAAGCTCGGTGTTGATGGTCTCGATGTCGGAGATGGGATCGACCTTGCCGGCAACGTGCACGACATTGGGGTCCTCGAAGCAGCGCACCACATGCGCAATCGCATCAGTCTCGCGGATGTTGGCCAGAAACTTGTTGCCCAGGCCCTCGCCCTTGGAGGCGCCGGCAACCAGACCTGCGATGTCGACGAATTCCACGACTGCAGGCACCACCTTCTGCGGCTTGACGATGGCCGAGAGAGCATCGATGCGCGGGTCAGGCACTTCGACGATGCCAATATTGGGTTCTATGGTGCAAAACGGGTAGTTCTCCGCCGCAATACCCGCCTTGGTCAACGCATTGAACAGGGTAGATTTACCCACATTAGGCAGACCGACGATGCCGCATTTCAGTGCCATGGATTGTCGCTTTCAAAATTGCGGGCGCAGGGTGCGTGCCGCGTCATGCGCTTTTGGTATGCAGCTTATGCATCGCCACTTCCATTTTTCCAGCAACGAGCAGGGGGAAAAGGTCAAGGCTTGCATCGATGGACAGGTCTATTGCAATCTGATCGGACAGGGAAGGCCGCGATAGCACGTAATCGGACACACGATCTCGATCACCCGGGTGCCCGACACCCAAGCGCAGGCGCCAGAAACCTGGGCCCGCCAAGGCTGCGGAAATATCCCGTAAACCATTGTGGCCGGCTACGCCACCGCCAAATTTGAGTTTCGCGACACCGGGAGGAAGGTCGAGTTCATCATGCACCACCAACACCTCCTCTGGCGTTATTTTGTAGAACCGCGCCAGCGTACCGACAGCCTGGCCTGAGAGATTCATATAAGTCTGCGGCAACATCAGCCAAAACTCGGCATCCGCTAACGATACTCGACCGACCAGAGCGTGATACTTGGTTTCGTGTTTGAGAACAAGCCTATGGATCAGAGCAAGCTTCGTTAACAGCCAAAATCCGGCATTGTGCCGATCGTGTTGGTGTTCGCGACCTGGATTGCCCAGTCCTGCGATCAGTCGGATGCCCATGCCCATGATTGCGCCAGCAAACATGCTGGTGCGCGGTTCTTACCGTGCACCAGCAATTCGGCCGAATTTGGATTATTGACTTGGTTTAAAAACCCGGGCTATTTCTTGCCGCCCTTGTCGTCTTTGCCACCGCCCGCTTCAGCGGATTCGGCTTTTTGCTTGGCCGCCGGTACCGCGGACGCCGCAGTGGTCGCCGCAGTGGTCGCGGCCGCGCTTGCTTCTTCCTCTGCAATTGCTGCGCGCGGTATTTGGGCAGTGACTACCGCAGGGTTATCGCTACCGCGAAGCAGAATTTCCACGCCCTTGGGCATCGTCAGATCGCGGACATGCATGGAATGGCCCACCGTGACCTGCCCCAGATCGACTTCGATAAATTCGGGAAGGTCCGCGGGCAGGCAGCGAATATTCAGTTCGTTCAACACGTGGCTGATCATCGCGCCCTGCTCCTTGACCGCTGGCGAGGATTCGGCGTTGGTGAAGTGCAACGGCACTTTCATGTGGATCTTTTGATCCGCCGACACGCGCTGGAAATCCATGTGCTGAACCTGCAACTTGAAGGGATGCATGTTGACTGCCCGCAACAGTACCTGTTCGTCTGCACCATCCAATTTCAATGTCAGGATCGATGCGTGAAACTTTTCGTTGCGAAGCTGATGAAAAAGCGCGTTGTGTTCCATTTCAATCGATTGCGCTTCCTTTTTACCGCCATACAGAATGCCGGGTATGCGCCCGACGTTGCGCAGACGGCGGCTCGCACCCGTGCCCTGCAATTTGCGCGTTTGCGCTACGACTTCTATTGCCATTTTTGCCTCCAATAAACTCCGTGCCTATCGGCCCGAAGAAGAACAAGGGGTTTCTCCCCTCGCCCAAAAAATGCTCCCGCGACCAGGAGCACATGCAAACCCTATGGGCCTTGTATGCCCGACTATCATTTCCGTTTGAATTTTTCCACGCCGCGAACCTTGCCGCAGCGAAACCTGCCTTCCAGCTTTTCCAGTGAAATCTGCTTTTCGACTTTGCTATTCGACAAACAAGGAACTGACCGAATCCTCGTTGCTTATGCGCAATACCGTTTCCGCCAGCAATCCAGCCACTGACAGCACCCTTATCTTTTCGCTCGCTTGCCCGTCCTTGCGAAGCGGAATGGTGTCCGTAACCACCACTTGATCCAGAGCCGATTCCTCGATCCTTTGCACCGCATTTCCCGACAAAACCGCATGCGTGCAATAGGCCGCCACGCTTTTCGCGCCCTTCTCCTTCAATGCCTGCGCAGCCTTGGCGAGGGTACCCGCCGTATCGACGATGTCGTCCATGATCACGCAACTTCTGCCTTCGATATCATCGCCGATGATGTTCATGACCTCGGCGACATTGGCCTGCGGGCGGCGCTTGTCGATGATCGCCAGATCCGCGTCCAATTGCTTGGCTATCGCCCGTGCACGCACCACGCCGCCAACATCGGGGGAAACCACTAGCAGATTCTCGTAATCGTGCTTCCAGACATCGCCCAACAGAACCGGGGTCGAATAAATATTATCCACCGGCACATCGAAAAAACCTTGTATCTGGTCGGCGTGCAGATCCATTGTCAAAACCCTATCCACGCCGACCGCCTGCAACATGTTGGCCGCCACCTTGGCGCTGATGGCGACGCGCGCCGAGCGCGGGCGGCGATCCTGCCTCGCGTAGCCAAAGTAGGGTATTGCCGCCGTAACCCGCCCCGCCGATGCGCGCTTCAGCGCATCTATCATCAGCAGAACTTCCATCAAATTGTCATTGCACGGGGCGCAGGTCGACTGCAGCACAAAACAATCCTTGCCACGCACGTTTTCCAGAATCTCTGCACTGGTTTCGCCATCGGAAAAGCGCCCGACTTTCGCGTGTCCCAGCGGGATATTCAGTCGCCGAACCACGGAATGCGCAAGCATCGGGTTCGCGTTACCGGTAAACACCATCAGGCTTTCATAGGCCATGGTTCGCGCCCCGTACCACAGTTAGATCCGCGCTGAAAAACACGCTGCTAATTTCTGTTGTTCTACAACTTGCTTTTTTACACGCCATTTTTACCAAACGCTTTTCCTCACCGCACTTATTCTCCGCATTTTTCTATCCATCAATTTCAAAAAACACGAACAACAGCCGCGATATTAATGCATGGCTGGGGAGGAAGGATTCGAACCTTCGCATGCCGGAATCAAAATCCGGTGCCTTAACCAGCTTGGCGACTCCCCAAGCGCTAAACGGCCCCTAGTCCTCTGCCAATGGATGCCGGGGCAGCCCAGAGGCCACAAATCCGCGCATTCCTTGTGGCTTTCTGGCCAGTACCGAGCGCGCTTGCGACTCGGCGGGAAATTCGGCGAAAACACAAGAGCCCGAACCGCTCATTCGGGCATCTCCAAATTCTTTTAACCAAGTTAGGTGCGCTGCAACAATTGGGTACCGCCGACATACAACCTGCTCCAAGTCGTTGTGCCCAAATCCCTCAGAATAGCCGGATATTGTGACTATTTTTGTATCCCTTGTCAATGAGGGGTCAGCAAAAACGGACTGCGTTGGCACAGCAACTGGTGGCGTCAGCACGACATACCAGGCGGGCTTGAGCGCCAGCGGCGTAAGCTTCTCGCCGACCCCCTCCGCGAGCGCATTTTCGCCAAATACAAAAAACGGCACGTCTGCCCCCAAGCCCAATGCAAGTCGTGCCAGCGCGTTCCTGTCGAGCCCAAGCTGCCATAATCGATTGAGCGCGATCAGAGTGGTCGCCGCATCTGAACTCCCCCCCCCAAGCCCCCACCAACAGGAATTTGCTTGAACAGGCTAATTTCCACACCTCGCTTAGTCCCTGTTTCGGATTGCAACAGGCGCGCGGCACGCACCGAAAGTTCCTTGTCTTCGGGCAATCCCGGCAGTGGTCGGCTTAGTCGCACCAAGCCATCGTCGCGTGGTGCATACCGCAATCGATCATGGCAATTGATCAAGCGAAACGCGGTCTGCAACAGGTGATATCCATCTCCTCGACGTCCAATGACGTGTAGAAAGAGATTGAGCTTTGCCGGCGCCAACCAATCGCGGTCCCACTCGCGGGCTGCGGCGATCATGGATCTGCCTCGCGCCAGCTATCGACAATCAGGCGAATTTCCAGATTCGGACGGCTGAGCCGCATACGTACCGGACGCTCGTCGCGATATTCCTGATACTCGATTTGCCACGCGTCTTGCTCAAGATGGAGCAAGCGGCCATTGGCTTCCAATACCCTGCGCGCCTCGCGGTTGGGAGCGGAACGGGCTCTCAGCCAATAGGGAAGTCCTGAAAGAGGAACCCGCCACCCCAGGACCTGCTCAGTCAGTGTCTCAGCATCAGTAGACCTGAAACGACGCCCGTCGGAAGTCTCAAGCAGAACCGCGCTATCGGCACGGGAAATACGCGCCACACCCTGGCCCATCGCATTGGTTATCAACATATCATCGCCTGTCGCTTGGTGACGCCATTGCACGCTAACGCTGGCGGCGTCATCACCATGGCGTATCGCCGCCCTGCCCAGCAACTCAAATCCATTGGTCAACGACTCAACAGGCAAAACACCAGGCACAGTGCTGCATCCGGCAAGCCATGCAATGCCGACAAGCAAGGCCAGCTGAGCGGCGTGGTTTCGACGCGAATTCACCACTGAATTGGTGACGGCGCCGCTCCCCAGACTCACCTCAACACCACGCCCTGCGCCGAACGTTGAGCATCGGCGCATACGCTCACTTCGACAGGAAACGCTTGAGCGTGTTGCCCAGAACCTCATCCTTGGGATACTTCTGACTCGCATCCCGCCAGATTTTCTCTGCCTCGACGCGCTCGCCGCTGACCCAAAGTACTTCGCCCAAATGCGCCGAAACTTCAGCGTCGGGCTGCCCCGCGAAAGCATCACGAAGATACTTAACCGCCGCCGCATGCTCGCCCAATCGGTACAACACCCATCCCATGCTGTCGATAATGGCGAAATCGCGTGGCGCCAGTTTGAGCGCCTGCTCAATAAGTTCTCGAGCCTCCGGCAAGCGGACATTACGATCCGCCAAGGAATATCCCAAAGCGTTGTATGCATGCGCATAATCAGGCCGTGCGGCGATAACCTTGCGCATGCTGGACTCGAGGAGATCGAGTCTATCGACGCGTTCGGCAAGCATGCCATAGTCGTAGAGCAGATCGGGATTTTCGGGTTTGGCCTCAAGCGCCTTGCCAAGGAACTCAAACGCCTCCTTGAGCTGATTGGCTTGCCGCAATAGCTGTGCTTCAGCCAGAACCAGGGGTATTTGCTGCTCCTTCATTTCCTGCGCAAGTCTTTGCAAGTGGCCGCGCGCCTTGTCGATTCCATCCTGCTTGGCCAGCACTTGGGCGAAGCGAATCTGCGCCGGAAGGTATTGCTCGCCCGCCTCGACTGCCTGGTACCAATTGAGCGCGTCCGGAAACTTGCTCTGATCCTCCGCGATCTGTCCCAGGGTCATGCGAACCCCGTTCTTGTCACGGTAGTCCAAATCAAGAAGCCGCCGCAAATTCGCCTCCGCGACCATCATGTCGTTGGACTGCAGCGCGAGGATCGCTACCGAGTAAATAACATCAGTGTTGGTCGGAAAGTCAGACAGCAGTTTCTGAAACTCGGCGCGCGCTTCGACGACACGCTTTTCGGTCGCGAGCGCCCGCGCGTAATTCATTCGTATGTCGCGCGCGTTGGGATAGCGCGCCAGGTGGCGGGCAAGACGGTTGATGGCGTCGGAATTCGATTTGCGTTGCAGTATTTGCGCCTCGAACAACACAGCGGGTTCCCAATCCGGGCGCGCATTCTGTGCCTTGCGCACCGCCTCCAAAGCCAAATCCTCACGCTCAGCGCCAATCGCTGCTTGCGCGACAGCGAACTGCGCTTGCGGCAACGAACTGTGATCAGCGGCCAGCCGCTGCATCAGTTGCAAACCAGCCGACTTATCCTTGACGTTGGACAATGATCGCGTCATTTGCAGAAAGGCTTCCGCAGGATTCCCGCCGGGTGTGACCAGCATTTTGCGAAGGTGGGGAAAAGCTTCGTCAAGTTGCCCCGCTCCCAGCAGCAACCCAGCTAGGGCCTGGGCCGCGCTGGCGGAGCGCGGGTCGGTTTCAAACCAGATGCGCGCGGACTCCAAGGCGATATTGTTCATCCTGGCGAACGCGGAAATCTCGGTCGCACGCCGCGCGATGCGGGGATCGCGGGTGCGCTTTGCAAGGGCGTAATAGGCCTGCGCGGACAGGCCGACATTGCCACGCTGCCCGGCTATTTCGGCCAGAAGAAATTCATACAGAATCGCCTCGGTAAGCTCCATTGCTGGCAGTGTTGGTTTGGAATCCTCGCCTCGAGACAATCCCCCAAATGCCGAGGATGTGCCCTCTACGGTGTCATCGTCATCCAATGTGACCTGGGCCGGGCGAGCATCATCGCCTCGGTCCGGCTGCTGTGCGCAACCCACGATGCCAAGTGCCAGCATCCCTACGCACAGGATGGCAGGTCCCAAGCGACGCCTCGAATCGAATATATGCATGCCCGCCTCAACGCTGAAATCAATCTGGAGTTTATCAGGCCGCCGATTCCCGAACATAATGACTAGCTGGGACGCTGGCCGGGCCCGGCTTACACCAAGGCATCTCGTCATACAGAAAAATTCGGTGGCCCGATGCGAATCTACGATGCAATAACCGTCAAGAGGAAATCATGCCGGAGCTACCGGAAGTAGAAATTACGCGGCGCGGCATCGAGCCCCATATTGTGGGAAAGCAAATAACCGCGTTCGTGGTTCGCGAATCACGCATGCGGTGGCCGATTCCGCCTTCATTGGCAACAACCCTGCCGCGTTTGACCGTTCAAAGTGTGCAGCGCCGCGCGAAATACCTGATCCTCAACCTCGGCAAGGGTTGTCTCATCATTCACCTGGGCATGTCGGGCAGTTTGCGCTTGTTTGCCTCGGCAGAGCCGCCGCGTCCGCACGATCATGTGGATCTGGTGTTTGGCGACCGGCTGCTGCGACTGAGAGATCCACGCAGATTTGGTTGTGTTCTCTGGCAATCGGGCGATGCGGAGAGTCACCCGCTGCTTAGCCATCTGGGTGTTGAGCCGCTCGACCGGGAATTCTCGGGGGATTACCTCTACTGCGCCACTCGTCATCGTAAAGTCGCCATCAAGCAACTTCTGATGAACCAGCAGGTCGTGGTCGGTGTTGGCAACATATACGCCAGCGAGAGTCTGTTTCGGGCGAGGATAAGACCGACAACGCCCTCGGGACGTTTAAGTCGTGCGCGATGTGAGGCGCTCGCCGAGGCGGTAGTGGATACCCTGGAGGATTCATTGCGCGCGGGTGGCAGCACTCTCAGAGACTATGTACAAAGCAACGGCGAGCCCGGTTACTTCCAGCAACAAACCTTTGTTTATGACCGCACCGGCCAACCCTGCCGCGAATGCTCGACATCCATCAGGAATTTACGCCAAGGACAGCGTTCGACCTTCTATTGCCCCCAATGCCAAAAGTAGTGCGCTGGCTAAGCCGCCCGCGTAGGGCACTTGGGTATCACGCCCGCGTAGGGCACCGAATATCACGCCTGAGTAGGGCGCCAGATATTACGCCCGCGTCTATGAGGCAAGAGAATCGGGCGGGTTCAAACGCCGGACTTGCCAGTCTTGTCGGCAAGCCGCTTAAGCACGATGGGATGGACGAACTGCGAAACGTCGCCGTTCAGCGTGGCGATTTCCCTGACGATAGTCGCGGACACGAACATATATTGTTCCGATGGGGTCATGAAAACTGTTTCGACCTCGGTAATGAGATGGCGATTCATGCCAGCCATCTGGAATTCATATTCAAAATCCGAAACGGCGCGCAAGCCCCTTAGGATCACCCGCGCCCTATGCTCAATGACGAAATCGCGTAGCAGGCCGGAGAATCCCCGTACCTCGACGTTTTTGCAACTCTGAAGTACTTCTGAGGCTAACTCCACGCGCTCCGCCAAGGTGAAAAATGGATGCTTGGTGCGGCTATCCGCCACGCCCACGATGACCTGGTCGAAGAGCGCCGAAGCGCGACGCACCAAATCTTCGTGCCCACGAGTTATGGGATCGAAGGTTCCTGGATAGACTGCTTTGATCATGCTTAGATCGCTTTGTCTATGATTAAACCGCTTTGATCATGCCTAGATCGCTATGATCTATTCCTAGATCGCTATGACTGTTAATTGCTTTGACTATTATTAATCTGCTTTGATCGTCATCGATGCAACCTGCAACAAGTAAAAGTGGACCATTCCAGCGCGGCCTTGCTTCAAAATCTGCCAACCAGTCGGCGGTTCATATGTTTGGCCGGCTTCGTAGTAGACCATCGCTGTAACAGACAACCGCCCCGCGAGTGCCTTCATCAAGGTAATGGGTAGTCCATCCGCGAATGGAGGATCGACGAACACTAAGTCATAGGTACTTTGATCGCGCTTGAGGAATTCTAGCGCATCAGCTTTTACTATATTGACTTGATCGGCGCCTAGCATGCGCTTTGAGTCCTGCAAGGCAGCAACGATGCGTGGATTTTTATCCACCAAGGTCACGCTTGCCGCGCCTCTGGATGCGGCTTCAAGCCCCAAGGCGCCCGATCCCGCATATAAATCAACGCAGGCCATGCCATCGAGTACTTGGCCCAGCCAATTAAAAAGCGTCTCCCTGACCCGATCCGGCGTCGGTCGGATTGTTTCGGTCTCCGGAAAGGTAATCCGGCGACTGCGCCACTTGCCGCCAATGATGCGAACCACGCCGGCATTAGCGCGACGAAGGCGAACCGGCGCTTGCCCGCGGCGCATCGTTTCTCGGGTTGCCATGCTATGTTCTCCGGCGAATCATGCTTTCTCCCAGCTCATCATCACAAAAGTCGGCGCTATTCCCTTGGCGCACTTTTCGCACCGCATGTTGCACCGCATTTTGCGTATTTACATACTGATAGAATTCGTTCACTTTACCCGACGCGGTTTGCGATACGCGCATTAGGGTCCGGCTTATTTTTTGCAATTCGATGTCCCAGCCATGCCAGGCCTATTTAAAAAATCTCCAGACGATCCGTCGACAAGCTGGTTCCAGCGCCTCAAAACCGGTCTAAAAAATACCGGCCTCAGGATCGGGGATCTTTTTGTCGGTAGAAAAATTGACGCGGCGCTTTTCGAGGAACTGGAAACGGCACTACTCCAGGCCGATACCGGCGTGACAGCGACCAGGCAACTTATGCTATCTCTTCGCGAACGCGCCGCCAGCAAACGCCTCCAATCCGCTGAGCAACTCAAGACTGAACTGCTTGAGGTGTTGGTTGACATGATTTCCCCGCTGGAAACTGTGGTGGATTTTAGCGGCCCACACCCGTTCGTGATTATGTTGGTCGGCGTTAATGGAGCGGGAAAAACGACCTCTATCGGGAAAATCACACATATGGTGCGGGAGCGTGGATTGAGCGTAATGCTCGCTGCAGGCGACACTTTTCGGGCCGCGGCGCGCGAGCAGCTGGAGGCCTGGGGTAGCCGCAATGGCGTTACCGTTATCTCTCAACAAGGCGCGGATGCCGCTTCGGTGATATTTGATGCGGTTCAATCTGCCAAGGCGCGCGGAATCGATGTGGTGCTTGCCGATACCGCCGGCCGTTTGCATACCCAGATTCAGCTCATGGAGGAGTTGAAGAAAATTAAGCGTGTCATCGGCAAGGCGGACCTATTGGCGCCTCACGCAATTTGGTTGGTTCTGGACGCTAATACTGGGCAGAACGCCCTCGCACAATTCAATGCGTTTGACAATGCCATCGGACTCACCGGAATTGTTCTAACCAAGCTAGACGGCACCGCCAAAGGCGGCGTCATAGCCGCCATTGCGCAAGCTCAAAGGCAAGTAGGGTCCAGCCAGGTCACCCAGGCTGGAAAACTCCCTGGAAAGGATAGGGTTCCGGTTGTATATGTCGGCGTAGGAGAGGGTATCGACGATCTGCGCCCGTTTAACGCAAATGAGTTCGTTTCGGCGCTACTTGACCAGGATTGACGCCTCGGGGCTCTAGGTGGTGTGGTGGCGTTTGGATTGCTTCTTACAGACTTGATACTTCTGAACCCAGATGTATCGACGCACGCCACGCTCCACGGGAGTCAATTTAGACTTTCTGCGCTCGATCCTTCAGATTATCTGTCCTGACTTAGCTTTTTTGCGTAGCTGGGTTGCTTTGGGTGCCTTTCTCTATGCATGTAGTCACTTACTAAAAGTAGATTGATTTTAAAAGCTTTTTATTTTCTCATAGGCCTAGGCAAGTACGTCACGCGGATACCCAGGTCGTTATTAGCACTCTACAGCCTCGAGTGCTAAAATAGTAAGGCATCAAGTCAGCGAAATTGAGGTGTATTCGAGCATCGGATGCACAAACGTTGCCAAGACCGCATAGGTCTGAAGGTACGCTTTCCCAAGAATTGTTAAGGGGTTCACTATGAGCAACGCGATGGCATTATCCATCCCGGCCGCAATCGGCAGCCTGGAGAGCTATGTTCGATCAGTCAATCACTTCCCTATTCTTAGTGCGGAGGAAGAGTTGAGGCTGGCCAAGAGACTTCGCGACGATGGCGATGTCGAAGCGGCCCGGCAATTGGTTGTTTCGCACCTGCGCCTGGTGGTGGCCATTGCGCGTGGCTACCTTGGTTATGGCCTGCCGCACAATGACCTTATCCAGGAAGGCAATATCGGTTTGATGAAGGCGGTAAAGCGCTTTGATCCTGATCGTGGCGTGCGACTGGTTTCATTCGCGATTCACTGGATCAAGGCTGAGATTCACGAATTTGTATTGCGCAATTGGAGGCTTGTCAGAATCGCCACGACCAAAGCGCAACGAAAACTTTTTTTCAATCTACGCCGCATGAAATCAAGCCTGAATTCTCTGACACAGGGCGAGATCAATCTCATCGCCAATAAGCTGAACGTCAAGCCTGAAGATGTGGCGGAAATGGAAATGCGTCTGACGGGGCAGGATCTTGCACTGGAATCTGATCAGGATGAGGATCGTTACGCTCCCATCGCCTATCTGGTCGATTCGGCGCTCGAGCCTTCGGATGCGTTGCAAGCAGGGCAGGATGAATGCGGTCAATCCAAAGGTTTGACCGCCGCTTTGTCCAGCCTGGATGAGCGAAGCCGACACATTGTCGAGGCGCGCTGGTTGAGAGAAGAAAACACCGCCACGCTGCATGAACTGGCAGCCGTGTTCAATGTTTCAGCGGAACGTATTCGCCAAATAGAAGCCAAGGCTTTGAACAAGTTGAAGGGCTTACTCGAACCTGGTCGCGACGCAGCGCTTAACTAAATTCGAATTCGAAAACATTTTGGGTAAGGCCCTGGGTAAAAATCCTTGATGATCCACTTCCCGTTCAATGCACCCCAGCATTAATTCCCCTTTGCAATCGGGGGAATACAAGGGGCGAAAGAGAATGGCACTTACTTAAGGATTTCTTTGGGGCTCGCCCCCTCCTGCCACGAGCGGCTTACTAAAGATCGTTGTTCGCAACAACGATCTGCGCGAACGGATTTTTCGTTCGTGCAGGTTTTGGCACCGCTGCCGCGAGCGAACTGAGTTTTTTATACGGATAAACATCATCCGTATATAAACGCGGCCGAATAAAGCAAAGTCAGTTTATTCTTTGTCCCGGATTTCAGACTTTAGAGAGGACCATCCGGGCGAAGGCCACTTATTGTGTGAATTATTAGAAATAATGATCCAGCAATAGCACCGCAAACAATGCCGACAAATAAGTAATTGAATAGCGGAATGTTTGCCGCGCCAGTTCGTCGCTGTAGCTGAGATAGAGTTGAATCGCGTAGTAAAGAAATGGCCCCCCCAAGGCCACCGCACCCACCAGATAAATCACGCCGCTCATGCCGTGAACGTAGGGTAGCAGCGAGGCGGCGAGCAATATTACCGTGTACAACAATACGTTCAAACGGGTGAATTTATTGCCATGGGTCACCGGCAGCATCGGCAAGCCGGCCTTGGCATATTCCTCGGTCCGATAAAGCGCCAGCGACCAGAAATGCGGTGGGGTCCAGGCAAAAATTATCAGCACCAATAACAAAGGTTGGGACGCCAATTCCCCAGTCACCGCGGTCCATCCAAGCAGGGGCGGCATAGCGCCGGACAAGCCACCGATCACGATGTTTTGAGGTGTCAGCGGTTTCAATACCACGGTGTAGACGATAGCGTAACCAATGAAGGTTCCAAAGGTCAGCCACATTGTCAGTGGATTGACCAGGTTATAGAGCGTCCACAGCCCCAAACCACCTATCACGCCCGCGAATATCAGGGTCTGCTTCGAATTTAAATCACCGCGCGGGAGCGGCCGATTACGAGTACGCGCCATTTTCCGGTCGATGCTTTGTTCAACCAGGCAATTGATAGCCGCAGCCGCACCTGCGACCAGCCAGATTCCCACTGTTGCCGCGAGGATAAGTCGCGCGGGAGGGACTTCGGGCGACGCCAGCAACATGCCGATTACAGCGCAGAAAACAATCAAGGCCACGACGCGAGGCTTGGTCAATGCCAGAAAAAGGCGAAACGAGTGGAGTGGATTCTGTGCAACTAACTGCATGATTGTGGACGAGTTAAATTATTAACTACGAAATTATTAAGGTCGAATTTTAACATGTGTGAAATCGACCTCCCCAGCCTTGTTAACCTATTTGCGAGACCTTTAGCAGGCGTATCAAATCTTTTTTCATGCGGCTCGGGTCCGCCCCAGGCGCGTAGCGCATCATCACATTCCCCAAGGGGTCAGCCAACCAGATATGTGTGCCTGGCTCGGCCAGTGTCGGAAGCCTGCTTATTATTTCCGGGCTCGCTCGCAGCATCAATGTCCCTTCGTATTCTTTTTGAAGACTCGCATCGACAGGCTCGTTGTCCGTGATCAACCACAGCCGCGCAATGCGGTCCATATTCTTGCCCTGCGTTAATCGCAACTGTCTGATCTTCCATAGTTTTTCGACACATTCTGGCAGGCATGAGCCAGTATCAACGTGAACCATGATCCATTTGCCACGCAGGGTCGACAAAGGAATAATTTCACCATCGAGAGATTGAAGGCTGACATCAGGCAAGGCCACAGGATCGATGAGATCACCGTAGTTCATGCGTGATCCTGGTTGAAAATATCGATGCACCAGCGTTGCCGCTACAAATGGCGCCACGCATACCGCGAGTACCAACCAAAGTGTTCTATTGCTCCGCTTTGGCACGTCACTATTCACTGTCATGGGTCTTCCTCAGATTCAAGCTTATCCACAGTATCAATCCAACCGCAGCCATGACATACCATTGCAGCGCGTAAGCGCGATGGGTATCAGCGCCCGTATCGGGTCGAGGCCAATCTCGTACCAGGCCATCGCCTGTATCGTTGGTTTGTTGCAGAACCACGGGTTGCAGCGCCATTCCCCATTCCGCGAGCAGTCGATCCAGCGCGATATTTTGCTTGACCGGACCCACCACGTTTTCATGGGACAACTCGTAGACACGAGCAAGCGGCTTGACGGCGATGCCCTGCACCACTTGGGTCCCGAATAGTTCTGGTACTTGAGGCAGAATTTCGCGCCTCGGGTCCGCCGCTGCCCAACCACGGTTGATCGCGACAAGTATGTCGCTGCCATTGATCCGTAATGGCGTAATCACCTGATACCCAGGGCGTTTTCGATAGACGCGGTTGTCTATGAAAATGGTTTTTTCGTTCAAAAATTCCCCGAAAACTTCTACTTTTCGTTGAGTGAACTCATCGGCCTTCACCAGGAGGGGAGGCATCCGGTTCCTGGTTTGGTTCGCCATTCCATCCAGGCGATCCTGCAGCGCCTGTTTCTCCTCCGCACGATTGGTCTGCCAGTGCCCCAACCATCCGGTCAATAGGACGGTAACGAGTGCCGCGAGTGTAGGCCAGAGCGTTGGGCTGAATCGCCAGGGTCCGATTACGAATGTCTTCATGTGAAGTCAGTGGACTGCGATAAACTGTCGGACTGCAAGCATCTCCTCGAAACCTTCCCCGACATGCGCATCGTCATCATTCTATTCATTATCGCCATAATCGGCAGCATGGGTTCGGCCCTGTACTACATGGTTAGCGACCGAAGCGGTGGAAACCGCATGTTGCGCGCACTTGCCTTGCGCGTAGGCTTATCAATCACACTTTTTCTAATGCTAATGGCAAGTTTTTATTTCGGATTGATACCCGGCCGAAATCCGTAGTGTTCTTGTCCCATTGCGGGTCCGCCTATTCTTTAGGCGCAGTAGTGAAAAACGCCGTATTACACGGCGTTTTTTTATTGGACACCTGTTTTTCGAGCAAAAGCTAAGCTGTCTAGAGCCAATACACCATCACAAAAAGCAGCAACCACACCACGTCGACAAAGTGCCAATACCAGGCGACACCTTCGAATGCGAAATGGTGATCAGGCTTGAAATGTCCTTTTAGGCACCGGACCCAGATGCATATCAACATGATAGTTCCCACGGTCACATGAAATCCGTGGAAGCCGGTGAGCATATAGAAGGTCGTGCCGTAGATACCGCTTGTCAGTTTGAGGTTCAGTTCGGAGTACGCGTGGCTATATTCATAGGCCTGAAATCCCAAAAACAAAACACCCAGGCAAATTGTCGCAAACATCCAGAAATTCAACAGGCCGCGTTTATTTTCCTTCAATGCCCAATGCGCAATGGTCAAGGTTACACCTGAGCTCAGCAGCAACATAGTATTGAGCGCCGGGATTCCCCAGGCGCCCATCGGAGTGAACGGTTCAGTGATGTAGGGGCCTGAGGTCGGCCACACAGGTGTGAAATGCGGCCACAGGAGTTTGCTGTCGATGCTGGACAAATCGGGCACTGACAAAGTGCGGGCATAAAACAATGCCCCAAAAAAACCCGCAAAAAACATCACTTCGGAAAAAATAAACCAACTCATTGACCAACGATAAGAAAGATCAACCCGCGATGTATAGAGCCCGCCTTCGGATTCGCTGATAACCTTGCCAAACCAGATAGCCATCATGTACACCATAATGGCAGCGCCTGCCAGCACGGACCAGGGCCCTAACGCAGCACCGTTAAACCAAGTCGCGGCGCCTACCGTCATCAACAACAATGCCGCGGAGCCAATGATCGGATAAGCCGCCGGTTCGGGCAGGTAGTAATTATGTGTTGGCGCTACGTCACTCATGGTCCATCTCCCATTGCTGCTTCTTCTTCAATATGATCCTGTGGCGCGGCCGACGATGAATTTCACCAGCGACACCAGACTCGTCACAAATACCGCCGCTACCACCAGCCCAGCCACGATAATCTGGATTGGCGACAGGTGAGCCGATTCCTGCTCGTGCTGCGCACCTTTTCGCACGCCCAAAAATGCTAAAACAACTGTTTTTAAAGCCGTTCCGATAGATGCCTTCTTCGCCGCATTCGCTAGCGCGACATCTACTTCTCTATCATCCTCAGGCTTCAGCCGGGACTCTTTCCTGTGCCAGCCACCTCAAAAAACGTATAAGACAAAGTGATGGTAGTGACGAATTTTGGCAATGCGGGGTCGATCACAAAGACCACCGGCATGCGCCTGACCTCGCCCGGACCCAAGGTCTGCTGTTGAAAACAAAAACACTCGATCTTCTTGAAATATTTCGTGGCTTCACCAGGACCGTAGCTCGGAACTGCCTGTCCGGTAACGGGTCTGTCTAGCAAATTCCGGATTTCATAAACCACTTGAGTCACTTCGCCTGGATGTACGTCACGATAGGCCTCGGCTGGTTTGAAGGTCCAATCCAGGCGTTGAACGTTCGCGTCGAATTCCATGCTCACCTTGCGTGAAAAGTCGACCTGGGTATTGTGGGGCGTTATCTCGTCGGGCTGAAGAATGTTACGTACGCCCGTGACTTCGCAAATTATCTCGTACAGTGGCACCAGTGCAAAACCGAACCCGAACATCAACAACGCCGCGACGACCAGCTTCTTGAGCATCTGCCGGTTCGCTACGGCGGTATCGTTAATGATGGCGTCGTTCATAATCTTGCGTGCCGCCTTCAGCCATTGAGCCAGTAATACTTCAAGACCACCGCCAGGAAAAACGCCAGCGCAATCGCTCCCATTACCAGCCCGGTAAAGCGATTTTTACTATGCTGCGTTTGTGTGGCGCCTGTCATGAGGTCACTTGACTGTAGGTGGGTTCACAAATGTGTGGTACGGCGCGGGCGTCGGCAGGTGCGTCCAGTCCAGCGTCTCCGCGCCCTCCCACGGGTGTTGTGGCGACTTCTCACCGGAACGTATGCATTTCAACACAATATACAGAAACAACAATTGCGACAGTCCGAAACCAAACGCGCCGATGGTGGAAATCTGGTTGAACTCAGTGAACTGCGGGTTGTAATCCGGAATGCGCCGCGGCATGCCGGCCAGGCCAAGAAAATGCTGTACAAAAAAAGTGATATTAAAAAAGATCAGCGAAAGCCAGAAATGCCACTTGCCCAGGGTTTCGTCGTACATATTTCCGGTCCACTTGGGGAGCCAGAAATAGACACCGGCAAATGCCGAGAAAAGAGCTCCTGCAACCATCACGTAATGAAAATGTGCCACCACATAGTAGGTATCATGAAGCGGCACATCGACTGGTGTCAACGCAAGCACTAGTCCCGTAAATCCGCCCAGGGTGAACAAAAACAGGAAACCCAGGGCGAACAGCATCGGTGTTTCAAACGTCAAGGAGCCCTTCCACATGGTCGCCACCCAGTTGAATACCTTCACTCCGGTTGGGACCGCGATCAACATGGTCGCATACATGAAATAGAGTTGCCCCGCCACCGGCATTCCGGCGGTGTACATGTGGTGTGCCCATACGATAAAGGACATGATCGCTATTGACGATGTCGCATAAACCATCGACGCGTAACCAAATAGCGGCTTTCGGGAAAATGCTGGAATCACCTGCGATACCACGCCAAATGCCGGAATCGCGATGATATAGACCTCGGGATGTCCGAAGAACCAGAAGATGTGCTGGTAGAGCACCGGGTCGCCGCCGCCAGCCGCATTGAAGAATGAGGTGCCGAAGTGCCGGTCGGTGAGGGTCATGGTCACAGCGCCCGCGAACACAGGCATGACAGCGATCAGCAAATAGGCGGTAATCAGCCAGGTCCATACGAACATTGGCATTTTCATCAAAGTCATGCCTGGTGCGCGCATGTTCAAGATCGTGGTGATGATATTGATGCCACCCATGATCGAGCTCATGCCAAGAATGTGAATGGCGAATATCAGGAGATCCATACCTGGGCCCATCTGCGAGGTAAGTGGCGCATACAGCGTCCAGCCCACGCCAGCGCCACCAACAGCAAGCGAGGACACCAGCAGGATGGCGGCCACCGGCAGCAGCCAAAAGCTCCAGTTGTTCATCCTTGGGAAGGCCATATCCGGCGCGCCTATCATCATCGGAATCTGCCAATTGGCGAACCCCACGAAGGCCGGCATGATCGCGCCAAACACCATGATAAGGCCGTGGTAGGTCGTCATCTGGTTGAAGAATTCTGGATGCACAATCTGGATGCCAGGCTGCCAGAGCTCCGCGCGAATGGTCAGTGCCATCACGCCTCCGGTCAAAAACATGATGAAACTGAACCACAAATATAAGGTGCCGATGTCCTTGTGATTAGTGGTTGATATCCAACCCATCAATCCTTTGGGTCGACCGTGGCCTCCACCATGATCGTCATGTGCGTGACCGTGATTGTCGATGACTGCGCTCATTGGCTTCTCCTGATTTCCTTGTTCACCGCGCGAATAAATCTAATTTCGAAGTTTAAAAAGCTTCGTAATTTACCTGCGCACCGCCTTGACTTCCGACGGCTGGGTGATGTCTCCTGTCTTGTTGGCCCAACTATTGCGGGTATAGGTAATTGCCGCAGCAATATCAGTATCCGATAGTTGCTTACCAAACGCCGCCATAGCGGTGTTCGGCTTGCCATTCAATACCATGTCAATTTGACCACTCTTAGGCCCTTTTACTATTTTCGAACCATCCAGCGCTGGAAACATCCCCTTGATACCTTGACCATTGGCCTGATGACAGGCGACGCAATTGGACGCATACACTTTTTCGCCTCGCGCCTTCAAGTCGGCGAGTTCCCATTTTTTGTCAGGATCATCTGCGGCCGCGGCCATGGCTTTCTTAGTATCGGCAACCCAGGCGCTGTATTTCTCCGCTGAAACGACTTCGACAACAATCGGCATGAATCCATGATCCTTGCCACACAGCTCCGCGCATTGGCCGCGGTACACGCCTTCTTTTTCCGCGCGAAACCAGGCATCGCGGACGAACCCGGGTACTGCATCCTGCTTTACCCCAAGTTCAGGCACATACCATGAGTGAATAACATCTGCGGCAGTGGCCAGCACCCGAACTTTTTTGCCTACCGGAACCACCATGTGCCTGTCGGTCTCTCTCAGGTAGTGCTCCCCCTTGGTTTCGCTGCCGTAGATCTGCTGATGCGGCGTCGACAAATTGGCCAGGAAAGCCACGCCTTCGCCTTCGCCCTTTATGTAGTCGTAGCCCCATTTCCACTGATACCCGGTTACCTTCACAGTAAGATCTGGGTTCGAAGCATCTCGCAGCTCAAGCAATGTCTTGGTCGCGGGGACGGCCATGGCGATCAAAATGAAAAACGGCACAACGGTCCACGCCAATTCGACCCCGGTATTCTCATGAAACTGCGCCGCCTTATGGCCCACGGATTTGCGGTGCGCATACACCGAATAAAACATGACGCCGAACACCGCGCAAAAGATCGCCGTGATGACCCACATCATCAGGTTATGCAGGTCGTAGATCTCTTCGGTCAACCGCGTCGCGCCGCGAGTGAAGTTCAACTGATAGGCCGCCGTCGCCACCCCTGAATAGAGTGCTGCGCCAACTGCTGCAACCTTAAGCCCGATTTTGCTCGTCATCGTTTCCTCGCTATAACGCACTGCCGATCAACTTTTCCCGCAAACCCGCCCCTGGCGCGGCTTCCAACCCATCCAAGCAGCGCCCAGCGAAGACCTCATACAGCGACTTGAACCACAGCGAAAACGCTGTCGCCAAATAAAAATTCGGCATGTTTGTCAGGCTCAGAGAGAGTTCGACTGCCGCCAATTAAACGTTACAAGGCAGCTTGATACTCGATGGGATATTCAGCGCAATGAATTGGATGTTGCAACTGCAGGAAGCTTCTTAAAACGGCGCTAAAGTATCATATTGCCTCTACTGGATCAAGGCGAATCAATGAACAGACATTGATTAAAATAAAATAAACACGCTCCGGTGTTTACGAGCCGTGCTTCGGAAACCACTGAATATTCGCGACCTCACTCGCAGATTTTTTCGCATGCATTGTTTCGCCAATTTTCCACGCGTGCCCATAGACAATTTCGAACGTCGCCTCGATCCGCCCGTCACCGGGACGCCGCGGGTACGCCGCCGACATCGTGTTCCAGGCGTGGCGACTCAACAGACCACGGCGCCGATCCAGCATCACGTTAGTTTGGCCGCTACGTCGCAGTTCTCGCGCGAGGGGATCAACGTCAGCGTAGGTATAAACGACTCGGTCCATGTCCATGACCGGATCGGAAAAGCCACTTGATACCAACATATCGCCCAGGTCGTGCATATCGGTAAAATCGTGCACATGCGACTGGTCGTCCACGCTCCTGAATGCTGCTTTCAGCTCGCGCAAAGTATCCGGACCGTAGCTGCTGAACATGATGAGACCGCCATCATTGAGCACGCGGTAGCATTCTCGAAACGCCCTGCCAGCATCGGGCACCCATGCCAATGCAAGGTTTGACCAAACCATGTCAACGCTTGAATCGGCGAACGGCAGAGCACAAAGATCACCGCAAACTCGACGCATGGAACCCATACCCAAGGCGCGCTTGAGACGCAGCATCAGGGTAGGGTTCGTGCCGGCCGCCATTTCAAACGAAGAGTCAACCCCCGTCAACAGCGCAGACGGGAATCTTTTTGGCAGCATTCCTGCGGGCGCCTGCCCACATCCCGCATCCAGAATATGCCTAGGATCGAGACGCACATACTCAAGCCTTTCGGCCATTCGTGCTGCAATCTCATCTGAGAGGTGCCACTTCACAGTTGCGCGCTTCGCCACTCGATCGAACGCACGCCTTGCAGCTCTGATATCGAGTTTCGATTTTGGCGGAGACGCATCGGATTGCGAACCATCGGATGGTTTTGAACTCATATTTGCAGACTATTCGGGGCAAGAAGGGCGCTGATGGAGAGTCACTTATACCACTGCCACAATGTGCGCCTATCTCGAATGGCATTCTCTTAAGTCCGAAATCCAGGATAAAGAATAACCCGACTCTGCTTTATTCAGAAACCGCGTTTTTATACGGATGGTGTTTATCCGTATAAAAAACGCGATTCGCCCGCAGCAGCGCTGCCAAAACCCGTACGGGCGAGACTTCGTCAAGGTTTCGTCATCCAATTCCGCGACGAAGCGTTATAGAAGGTAGCCATACCTAAAGAAATTTAGTCAAAAAATGCTTACAACATTGGGGCGCGGCCTTTTCCCGCGCGATTGCGTTTTATGCGGCGACGCCAACACCGAGCAAGCAATATGCGCACCTTGCGCCGAAACGCTGCCCCTCCTTGGCGAAACCTGTCCGGTTTGTGCCTTGCCCAGTCGAGAAGCGCGGATTTGCGGTCGGTGCCTGACGCGACCTCCGCACTTTAATCATACCCTGGCCGCATGGGCCTACCATTACCCTATCGACAGACTGGTGCAATCCTTCAAGTTCCACCACCGCCTCGATCTTGCGCCATGGTTGGGCGCAGCACTGGCAAATAAAATACTATTCTCTGGACTGCAACTGGGCGATTACGTGATGGTCGCGATGCCGATGCATCGATCACGATTGATCGAAAGGGGGTTCAATCAAGCACTGGAAATTGCCCGCTGTGTCCGCCCGATTGTCAAGGGTGCGCTTTATTCAGTGGAAAAGCATCGCCAGACTCGGCATCAATCGGAATTGCCACTCAGTGAACGGGGAGCAAACGTTCGTGGAGCGTTTCGTTGTCTTAGGTCATTCGCGGGAACGACCGTCGTTGTGGTTGACGATGTCATGACTACCGGTGCAAGCTTGAACGAACTCGCGCGCGTTTTAAAGCTGGCAGGCGCCGCGGAGGTGGTCAACCTAGTCGTTGCCCGAACACTGCCGTTTAAAGAATATCTGATCAGTCGTTGAGGGCAGGACATTTGAAGTCCCTCTGCGCAAGGAAATCCCCACCATGTTTGAAATCATTCTTTATCAGCCGGAAATTCCACCAAATTCCGGCAACATTATTCGATTGGCGGCAAACACCGGTTGCCATCTGCATCTGGTTCGACCCATGGGTTTCCAGCTAAACGACCGTGAACTCAAGCGGGCCGGCATGGATTATCGAGATCTCGCCAATGTAACCGAGCACGCATGTTGGGAGGACTGCAGGGCCGCCCTTTCCAATCGGCGCATGTTCGCTCTATCAACCCGCGCCGCTCGTATTTATACGACGCAACAATTTTTCCCGGGAGATACGTTCGTGTTTGGTCCTGAAACCCGCGGGTTGCCATCCGATGTACTGAGTCAATTCCCCGAAAATCAGCGGCTGCGACTACCCATGAATGCCTCTAGCCGCAGCCTCAATCTCGCCAATTGCGTTGCGATAACCATCTACGAAGCGTGGCGGCAGAACGAATTCGCATCTAGTCACGAGGAACCATCGCGCAAAGATACCGCTCGCGGCGATCTGAAAGAGTAGCTCACAGTACGCTCTTACGAGCTCAGCGTTCCAGTTTTGGATCGCGCGCCAGAAGTTCGCGTAGCGCATTGGTGGCGGTCTTGCCGTCGAACAGAACTTCACATACCGCGTTCGTAATAGGCATGTCCACGCCCTTTTCCAGCGCGATACGCCGCACTTCTCGTGCAGAGTACACGCCCTCGGCAACATGGCCCAATTGGTCAAGAATTTTGTCCAGGCTGTCGCCAGCCGCCAGCCGCAATCCAACGTTGCGATTTCGCGACAAGTCGCCGGTGCATGTCAAGATCAAATCGCCCGCCCCTGCAAGCCCCATGAAGGTTTCGGTCTTGCCACCCAAGCGAGTACCCAGGCGAGCGATTTCCGCCAATCCGCGCGTGATCAATGCTGCCCGGGCATTCATTCCCAGCGCCATGCCATCGCATATGCCGGTCGCAATCGCCATGATATTTTTAACTGCCGCCGCGATTTCGACTCCAATGACATCCTCGGAATAATAGATGCGTAGCATGGTTTGATGCAGCGTCGATGCCAAGGTGCTAGCGAACTGCGCGTCACTGGATGCCAGAATCAGCGCCGTGGGTTGCGCGCGCGCCACCTCCTGGGCGAAGCTTGGACCGGAAAGCACCGCGCATTTGCGCAGAGGCAACTCGCTCGCGACAATTTCGTGAGGAAGAAGCGCGGTCTCACGTTCAAAACCTTTGCACGCCCAAACCACTGGCGAATCCGAGGCGACCGAAGCAAGCTGGCGTAGCATCTCCCGCAACGCGGACGTCGGCGTCGCTATTAAAACCAGTTCGGCCCGGGACAGGCTTGCGTGCAGGTCGGATTGCACCGTCACTGCAGCCGGCAAGCCGACACCGGGCAAATAGCGCGCATTGGTCCGCGTATCCCGAATCGCCGCCGCGTGATCTGGATTGCGCGACCAAAGACTGACCTGGTGACGTTGCGACAAGGCAATCGCGAGTGCCGTTCCCCAGGCGCCAGCTCCGATGACAGAGATTCTCAACGCCGCACACTCCGTAGATCAAAGACCCCAGACATCCTTGATTCGCAAAAAGCCGCTTTGTCCATCGCGGTGACGCACCCTTGCCCAGCCGTCGGCGCCGACCTCCGAGAGCTCGAGCGCCACCCCCTGCTGCGCGCGAAACGCCAAAGGCGCACGATCACCGCTGCTCTGGAGCACATCGGCCACAGGTACGGTAACCACGACCGTGCGTCGATCGGACAGAAATTTTCTCTCTACCCATGTCAGATCTCCGGATGGATCACGCACCTTGACCCAAGTATCGAGCGTGACCATCACCTCGACGGGATAATCACGAGCCACCACAAACATTTTCTTTGCTTTGGGAGACGGCGCGTCGTACATCACCGTTCCGTTTTCGGTAATGGATTTAAATTCGGATTTTAATTCCGCCGCCCATGCGGAAAGTGCAAACATCACGCTGAGTATCGCGATGGCGAAATTCATCATGGGCCCACCCCTCAATGTGCGACTTCGATCTTCGGGCCTTGCTGCTCGGCCAGACGCTGCTGGTAAATCCCGTCAAAATTTACCGGCGCCAGCAAGACCGGCGGAAATCCGGCGCGATTGATCAGATCGGAAATCGTTTCGCGAACGTAGGGAAACAAGACATTGGGACACACGGTCGCAACAATAGGTTCGAGATCAGACGGCGAAACATTGCGAATTTGGAAAATACCCGCTTGGGCCGCCTCCACCAGAAACATAGTGCGCTCACCCGCCTTTGCCGTGACGGTGACGGTTACCGTCACCTCATACATCCCCTCTTCGATTTGAATCACGCCCTGCGCGAGCTGTACTTCAACCTGCGGCTGCTCGGGCTGCATAAACACCTGGGGTGCATTAGGGACCTCCAGCGACATATCCTTAACGTAAATCTTTTCAATGCTGAACACCGGCTGCTGCTCACTCACGGACACACTCCCTGAAAATACCTGGCGAAGAAATCACTCCGCCCTGACAAACGGCCATGGTCAAATTGCACACCGTCGCGGCGCAATCCAATCCAATTCCTTCGGGAAAAAGCTCGACAACTTAATGACGAACCTCCATCCGAAGACATATTTATCACAGTGCCGCCAACATTGGATCAAGCTCTCCGAGGCGATCCAGCTCCGCCATATCATCGAAACCACCGACGTGCGTCTCACCTATGAATATTTGCGGCACGGTGCGCCGGCCAGTCTTCGCAAACATCTCGTCTCTCAGTGGCGGGTCAAGATCGACAAGCAGCTTCTCGATATCGGCCACGCCCTTCGCGCGCAACAACTGATCGGCGCGCGTGCAAAAAGGGCACCATTCCGTCGCATACATTTTTACTCGAGCCATTTTTAGTGCCACTCCATAGCCCGGCGGTTCCAGTCGGATCGCCGCCGCAATTTATAGACTACACGTTGACGACCGGCAATCCCGCCTGCCGCCACGCTTCCAGTCCCCCGCTCAAACTGACCGCGTTCTGATACCCCAAGTTCCGCAATTTTGCAGTCACGGCGCCCGCCTGACGGCCCGCGTCGCAATAGACGATCAACGATTTCTGTTTGTTTTTGACAAGGCCCTCAGCCTGCTCTTGGATCTGCGCCAATGGAACGTTGCGGGCATTCAAGATATGCCCCTTAGCGAAATCGGCGACGTCTCGAATGTCGATCAGCACGGCATCTTGCTGATTGATCAGCAGCGTCGCCTCCAACGTATTGACCGATGGGCCCATGCCGCCGCGTCGCAACATTGGCCACAGCAACATGCCGCCGCTCAACGCGGCAATCAACACCAAATAAACATTATCTTGTAAAAATTTCCAGACATCGACATTCATTTGCGCGCCTCAGTTGTGCCGAATTCTTTGCCCGTCATCGCGACCCATTGACGCGCGCGCTTTTCACTCACCGTATAGAACACGCGAACGGCGTCTTTGCGGTCAATCGGTTCAAACATGTTTTGGCGTCGTTCGTTCAAAATGGTCCCGGTGTGAATATCGAATCGGATATTATAGTGGACCGCATCACACACAGAGTAGCGGGTATATCGTAGACGGCAGGCTGTTCGTAGACGAGGCTGTTCGAAGACGAAAAGCGGTTCGCAAACGACAGGTCGTTGGCGATTGATGGGCAGTTGACGAAGAGTGGGCAATTGACAATGCACAAGCTTGTATTACTCCGCCACGGCGAATCCGTGTGGAACAAATCAAATCAATTTACCGGGTGGACCGATGTTGATCTGACCGATAACGGGCGCGAAGAGGCACTCCGAGCCGGTCGACTATTGACGGCATCGGGATTCGATTTCGATCTCGCGCACACCTCGGTGCTCAAGCGCGCCATTCGCACCTTGTGGATTGCAATGGACGCCATGGATCGCATGTGGATACCGGTCTATCCGTCCTGGCGTTTGAATGAACGCCATTACGGCGCCCTTCAGGGTCTGAACAAAGCGGAAACTGCGTCGAAATTCGGCGAAGACCAGGTGCGCCGCTGGCGTCGCAGTTACGATCTGCCACCCGATAAGCTCCTGCCCGCAGACCCGCGAAGCCCGTGTTCTGACCCCCGCTACGCGCATTTGAACAAGGATGAAATGCCGCTTACCGAGTGTTTGAAGGATACCGTGGCGAGATTGGTCCCCCACTGGGAAAGCGTGATTGCGCCGCAGGTGGCATCAGGCAAGCGCGTCATCATCGTTGCCCACGGCAATTCGCTGCGGGCATTGGTCAAATATCTCGAGAATATTTCCGACGAAAAAATTATCGACCTTGACATCCCAACGGCGCGTCCGCTCGTCTACGAGCTGGACGCTAAGCTCAAGCCTTTGCGGCCGCATTACTACCTCGGAGATTCCGCCGAAATTGAGGCCGCCAGTCGTGCGGTCGCCAATCAGGGAAAAGCCCGTGCTTGAGCCGGAGGGCGAATTGCCCTAGGACGCCTCGTTTTTGCCGAATGGATGCGCGGCTTTGGCAATCTGTTGATTCTGGATCACGGCGCTGACTATATATACGGCAAGCACGTATCCCTGCTCCGCGGAATCGGGTACAAGGTGCGCGCTGGCGCCTCTGTGGCCACAGTTAGCGCCAGCGGTGGCAGCGAGGAATCGGGGTTATACTTTGAATTGAGCCATGATGGCTTTGAATCTAGCCATGATGGCTTTGAATCGAGGCATGAGGGAAAGGCGTTTGACCCCTGATAAATGCTTAGCACGACGCTAATGGGACGGCCTAAATCAGGTCGATTTGCATTCTGAATCCCCGACCCCAAACTATCTGCCTGCTGTATGGCGCATTGGCGCTCTCAAAAGGCAAGGAGCAATGAAAATGGGCACTAAACTCAAACAAGCCAGCCTGGTATTGGTGGGCGTCTTGGCGGGCGTATTGCTCAGCCTTAATTTTTCCGCGGTGGCGCAGCGCGAGGGTGGACGGTTTTCCTTGCCAGTCGATGAACTGCGCACTTTCGCCGAAGTTTTCGGCGCCATCAAAAGCGGCTATGTCGAGCCGGTCGAAGACAAGAAGCTCATCAACGAAGCCATCAATGGAATGCTCTCCGGGCTGGATCCTCACTCTTCTTATCTCGATCAGGAAGCATTCAAGGAACTCCAGGTTGGTACCCAGGGAGAGTTCGGTGGCTTGGGAATTGAAGTGGGCATGGAGGATGGCTTTGTCAAAGTGATATCGCCCATAGAAGACTCGCCAGCGTTTCGCGCCGGTCTGAAGCCCGGCGACCTGATCATCCGCCTGGATGACACGCCGGTAAAAGGCATGAGCTTGAACGACGCAGTCAAACGCATGCGCGGAAAACCCAAGCAGCCAATTCGCATCACTATTGTCAGAAAAGGTGTCGACGCCCCGTTCGAAGTAACGCTCATACGGGATGTCATTCGCGTTCAAAGCGTGAAATCTAAACTAATAGAGCCAGGCTATGGCTGGGTACGCGTTTCGCAATTTCAAGAGCATACCGTCGAGACCATGGCAAAGCACATCACAGCGCTGTACAAGGACGGTCCGCTCAAGGGCTTGGTGCTCGATTTGCGCAACGATCCCGGCGGCCTGTTAAACGGTGCGGTGGGTGTTTCCGCCGCATTTCTTCCCAGCAAAGCATTGGTCGTATCGACCGACGGTCGAACCGAGGACGCAAAACGCAAATTTACCGCCTCCCCGGAGGATTACATTCGTGGCCGAGGCGATGATCTGCTGCGCGGCCTGCCAGCCGGTGTAAAAAGCGTGCCTATGGTGGTTCTAGTCAATGCTGGGTCCGCTTCGGCCTCCGAGATAGTGGCCGGCGCGCTCCAGGACCACAAACGCGCGACCATCATGGGAACGCAAACCTTTGGCAAGGGATCGGTGCAAACCATCATGCCCTTGGGCAACAACACCGCAATCAAGCTGACCACGGCGCGTTACTACACGCCTCTAGGACGATCGATTCAAGCCAAGGGCATCGTGCCCGACTTGATTGTCGAAGATCCCACTGCATCGACAGTCCGCACTCGTGAAGCCGATCTGGATAAACACCTTGCAAATCCCCAGGAGGACAAGGCAGCAGCAGGCAATCAACCCGCAGCGCCAAAAGCCGGTGATGAAAAACCCGCAGCGCCACTCGAATTTGCCTCGGACAAGGATTTTCAATTTTTGCAGGCGATCAACTTTCTTCAGGGCAGGCCAGTCGTCACCAGCCCGCAATCGGTCAAGGCAAGTGATCCAGTCAAGCCCGCCGCCAGCAAATAGGCTTATCTGGCGAATCATATTTAAGCCTCTGATTTATATTGCTATTTTTACAATACCCCGGTAAGACCGCGCCACGGCGGCGTAGAAAATGAACGACTCGCAACTGCTGCGTTATTCCCGTCACATCCTGCTCACGGAAATTGGCGTTGAAGGGCAACAACGGCTTTTGAACGCGCGTGTCTTGGTTATCGGCGCGGGCGGACTGGGATCACCGGCGGCCATGTACCTGACTGCGGCTGGAATTGGAACTCTCGTTCTGGCCGATGGCGATACAGTCGATCTCACCAACCTGCAGCGCCAGATCCTGCATGCGACAAACGCAGTAGATTCGCTGAAAGTTGACTCTGCGCGCGACACGCTCGCGCGAATCAATCCAGAGACCAAGCTTGAGTGCATTTCAGCGCGCCTGGAAGGCCAGTCGCTTGACGACGCGATCAGACACTCGGACGTGGTGCTGGACTGCTGCGATAATTTCAGCACGCGCCATGCGGTGAATCGGGCCTGTGTCAGATTTAAAAAACCGCTGGTCTCCGGCGCCGGCGTGCGCTTTGACGGCCAAGTTACGGTTTTCGATCTAAGGCATGCGATGAGCCCCTGCTACGAATGCCTGTTCCCCGAGGAGGCAGAGCTTGAGGAAACCCGCTGCGCCGTGATGGGCGTATTCGCGCCGCTCACCGGGATAATTGGCACGGTTCAGGCCGCAGAAGCCATCAAACTGATCGTGGGCGCTGGCGAAACCTTATCGGGCAGACTGCTGCTACTGGATGCTCTAAAGATGGATTGGCGCTCGGTCAGATTGAAAAAAGACCCGGCCTGCAAGGTTTGCGCACCAAGGACTCCTTAAAACAACATCCGCCCCTGCCGCTCCCAGAGTTCCATAGGCGAGCGCTTGAATCCGCTTTTGGCATATTGCTGCCAACGACCGATGACATAGCAAAGGATCAGATTCGCGCGCGCATTGGGTTCCGATTCTTCGTGTCCTTGGGTAAGCGCTATGCGCAGGCATTGTTTGAAACTCGATTCGATTCGATCATGCAACTGGTTGATGCGGGCCTGGAGCCGTTGATCCTCAAGCACCAGTGCGTCGCCGGTAAGCACCCGTGTCATGCCCGGGTTCTTCTCAGCGAATCCCAGCAGCATGCCGACCAAGGCATGCAGTTGCTTGATGCCGTTTTCTTCTTCGGCCGCGATCTTGTTCGCCACGCCAAAGATCGAGTTTTCGATGAATTCGATCAAGCCCTCGAACATCTGCGCCTTGCTGGCGAAATGGCGATAGAGCGCGGCCTCGGATACCTCCAGGCGGGCGGCAAGGGAGGCCGTGGTTATCCTTTCACCCTTAGGTTCCTGGAGCATTTCCACGAGCGTTTGCAGGATCTGAATCTTCCTTTCGCCACGCTTGGGTCTTGGGTGCTTTTCCGCCATTTAGCCTCTTCCGGAATTGCCGATTGCGGAAGAGTTTAATCCGTCTTGTAAGTGCTTGCTAGCGCAAGATACAGCGTCGTTCAATGTCTTTTTAATAAGTGGTGATAAAGTCAAGACTCTACTTACCACGAATAAGCGTGCCCACGCCTTCGTCGGTCAGAATCTCCAGCAGCAACGCATGAGCTACGCGTCCATCGATGATATGCACGCTTTTCACGCCGCCACGCGCGGCATCCAGAGCCGACGCAATCTTTGGCAACATGCCCCCTGAGATAGTGCCGTCGGCGGCCAGTTCGTCGATTTTTCGGGGTGTAAGACCAGTAAGTAAGCTGCCGTTCTTGTCGAGCACACCGGGCGTATTGGTCAACACCACCAGTTTCTCCGCCTTCAAAATTTCGGCAAGCTTGCCGGCGACCAAATCCGCGTTGATGTTATAGGACTGACCATCCTCGCCGACCCCGATTGGAGCAACCACCGGTATGAATCCACCCTCCTCCAAGGTACTGATGATGCAGGGATCGATCGCTGAAATCTCGCCGACTTGGCCCAAATCGCGTAACTCGCCACCGCTGCCGTCGTCGGCAATCATCATTTTTCTGGCTCGAATAAAGGCTCCATCCTGGCCAGTCAAACCCACGGCGCGACCACCGGCCTGGTTGATGAGCGTGACCACTTCTTTGTTGACCTGACCGCCCAGAACCATCTCGACGACATCCATGGTCTCGGCATCGGTCACGCGCATACCTTGAATAAATTCGCCTTTTTTTCCAAGGCGAGTCAACAATTGCTCGATCTGCGGCCCGCCACCATGCACCACCACCGGATTCATTCCCACCAACTTCAGCAAGACGATGTCATGCGCGAAACTTGCCTTCAACTTCTCGTCAGTCATGGCATTACCGCCATATTTCACGACGATGGTTTTTCCATGAAAACGGCGGATATAAGGCAGCGCCTCGGCCAGAACCTTGGCTTTTTGCGAAGGAATAAGAGGTTCGTCAGTCATGATATTTGTTTTCCGAATGTGGGCCGAATTGTACCTGCGCTGACCACGAGGATTAGCGGCATGTCCAAATCCGGCATAGGCGCAAGCCTTGCACTCGTATCTGACATCAGCTTGCGTCGCGTACCGCGACGCTATAGATTTCGTCGTCGGTCGTTTTTTAATCAGTGGGCAAACGTATCGGCGAGCACCTCGCACTGAATAGGGCCATGGAATAGGACCAAGGAATTGACGCCAGCCGTTGAAATCGAGAAGCATCGCCCTTATCTGCTGAAATTCGCGATGTTTCAATTGCGCGATAGCTCAGCCGCGGAGGACGCAGTACAGGAAACCTTGCTCGCGGCAATTCAAGGCGCGCAAAGTTTCGCGGGGCAATCGGCGCTTCGCACCTGGCTTACGGGCATACTCAAACACAAGATCATCGATCATTTGCGCCGGCAATCTCGCGAGGCGCCGCTTCGCGGCGACGATGAAGAATTTTCTCTTGATGATCTGGATTGCCTGTTTCAATCCAACGGCCACTACGCCGAGCGACCTGAAAATTGGGGGTCGCCGGATGCGGCGCTCAATCAAACAAAGTTCTTTGAGGCGCTCGAACTGTGCATGCAGGGCCTGCCCGACAAGTCCGCCAAGGCATTCATGATGCGCGAAGTCATGGGCATGGAAACGGGCGAGATCTGTAAGTCTCTTAATATTACAGCGACTAACTGCTGGGTTCTGCTCTATCGTGCCCGCATGGCGCTGCGCGCCTGCCTAGAGGCTGGATGGTTTGGTGGTCAAAGATGAGGTGATGAACAAGCTACGTTCGCGTAATGTCCTACCGTGATGCGCAAGCTGCGTTCGCGTAATGTTCTACAGAGGTAAGCCGACAAATGGGATTATTTACACTCACCTGCAAAGAGGCAAGCCGGCTGCAATCACAGTCCATGGACAGAGACATGCGCTTCGGCGAGCGACTGTCATTGCGCATACATCTTGGCATTTGCGACGCATGCAGGAAGGTTTCCAGGCAAATGGCCTTCCTGCGCCAAGCGCTGCATGCCTACCCCGGCCGCGATGACGATGCCAAGAGCTAACCCCGCTGCCTGCCAGCGTTGCGCGGCGCCCTTTGACTGTGGCGCCTCCACAGGAAAATGCTGGTGTCAGAGCAAAGAGTCGCTGCAAGTCATAGCCGCGTGTCGACCCGCTTGCTATTGCCCCGATTGCCTTGATTTTTTAATCGAGCAACAAAACGCAACAACGAAATCGACCCGCTGCGACCCTCAAAGTACGTAGCGCGCCAGATCCTCGCTGCTGGCCAGTTCCTTGAGTTTCGCATCCACATAGGCGGCGTCGATAACGATGCGCTCGGCGTCGTGCCGCCCGGCCTCGAACGACACCTCCTCCAGCAGGCGCTCCATCACAGTGTAGAGCCGCCGCGCACCGATATTCTCGGTCTTCTCATTGACCGACCAGGCGATCTCGGCCAAACGGCGGACGCCCTCGGTCGTGAAATCCAGTTCGACCCCATCAGTGGCCAACAAAGCCTGATATTGACGCGTCAAACAGGCGTCTGTCGCGGTCAGAATGCGCTCGAAATCCTCGACACTGAGCGAGCTCAACTCCACGCGAATCGGGAAACGACCTTGCAGTTCCGGAATCAGGTCCGAGGGTTTGGCCAGGTGAAACGCGCCGCTCGCCACGAACAATATATGATCAGTGCGTATTGGCCCATATTTCGTGCTTACCGTGGTGCCCTCGACCAAGGGCAGCAAATCCCGCTGCACACCTTGCCGCGATACCTCAGCCCCACTGGTTTCGCCACGCGAAGTGATTTTGTCGATCTCGTCCAGAAATACGATGCCGTTCTGCTCGACATTCTCGACCGCTTGCGCGCGTAGATCGTCGTCATTGACCAGGCGCGCAGCTTCCTCGTCGACCAATAACCGGTAGGCGTCCTTGATGCGCAGTTTCCGGGTTTTACGGCGGCCTCCGGAAATATTCTGGAACATGCCTTGAATCTGTTGAGTCAGATCCTCCATCCCTGGCGGCGCGAGAATTTCCATTTGCGCCGAAGGCGCGGCCAATTCGATTTCGATGTCGCGATCATCCAGATCGCCTTCGCGCAGCTTCTTTCTGAATTTCTGCCGAGTGGTAGATTCCCCGGCATGCGGCTCGGCAAGTTCCATTCCGGTCTCGCGAGCGGGCGGCAACAGGACGTCCAGTACCCGATCTTCGGCGGCGTCCTCGGCCTGCGTGCGAACCTTCAGCTTCGCGGCTTCGCGCGTCTGCTTGATGCTGAGCTCCACCAGGTCGCGGATGATGGTTTCCACGTCGCGCCCGACGTATCCGACTTCAGTGAACTTGGTGGCCTCGACCTTGATGAAAGGCGCGTCGGCAAGTCGCGCCAGGCGCCGCGCGATTTCGGTCTTTCCAACGCCTGTCGGCCCGATCATGAGGATGTTTTTCGGGGTGATTTCCTGCCGCAAGGGTTCGGCCACCTGCTGACGGCGCCAGCGATTTCGAAGCGCTATAGCCACCGCTCGCTTGGCGCGCGCCTGCCCAACAATATGTTTGTCCAGCTCCTGAACAATTTCCCTCGGGGCCATATTTGAAAAGCCGGTCATTTTAATTTTGCAAAAGCGTTTTTCGCCCGCTATCCGAGTGTTTCAATGACGATACTGCGGTTGGTATAAATACAAAGGTCAGCCGCGATTTCCAGGGATTTACGCACCACCTCCTCGGCAGGCAATACAGTGTTCTCGAGCAGGGCGCGCGCCGCCGACTGTGCATACGGGCCACCCGAACCAATGGCGAGGAGCCCCAACTCCGGTTCAAGCACATCTCCGGTTCCGGTAATGATGAGCGAGGTCTCCTTGTCCGCCACCGCCAACATCGCCTCCAACCGGCGCAGCACGCGATCGGTGCGCCAATCCTTGGCAAGCTCCACCGCGGAGCGAAGTAAATTGCCTTGATGTTTTTCCAATTTCGCATCAAAGCGCTCGAACAAAGTAAACGCATCAGCGGTACCGCCCGCGAATCCGGCGAGGATTCGATCATGATAGAGACGCCTCACCTTTCGCGCGCTCGCCTTGATCACTATGCTACCCAAGGTGACCTGGCCGTCGCCTCCCAGCGCGACTTTGCCGTCCCGGCGCGCGCAAAGTATGGTGGTGCCGTGGAATTGTTCCATGGGTCCGAAAATCGGGTTAGGAGTAGAGTCGCCTGCGCGAGCTTATATGCATGACGCGAGCGTCAGCCGCGCACTAGTCGCCGTAGAGCTTCTGCTTTAGCTCGCGGCGCGACTGCGCTTCGACCGTCAGGGTCGCAGTGGGACGCGCCAGCAGCCGCGGGATTCCAATGGCTTCACCGGTTTCTTCGCACCAGCCGTAGCTGCCATCGTCGATTTTGCGCAATGACTGTTCGATCTTTTTGAGCAATTTGCGTTCCCTGTCACGCGCACGCAGTTCCAGCGCGTATTCCTCTTCGATTGTCGCCTGATCCGTTGGATCTGGCTCTACTTCGTGTTCACGAAGGTGCTCGGAGGTCACCCCGGCGTTCTCAATCAGCTCTTTCTGGTTTTCGACCAAAATTTCCCGGAAAAAGAACAGGTGTTCGGCGCTCATGTATTCCGCCACAGGCGATTTGCGCAGCGCCGACTCGCTCAAGCCGTTTTTGGCCACCCGTTCAGGCGTACGCCGTACAGGCTCGGCACCCCGCGATTGCGCGGCGGCGTTCATAGGCTGCGCAGATACTGTTGCTTTTTCTGCCATCGCCGTGGATTTAGGCGTGACGCTCGCCGACTGGGCGTTCGCCGCCGTTTTTACTGTGCTGATTCGAGACATTGCTCAAGACCCTTTACAAACAAATCTTCCGGCAGATTTCGCCCAATAAATACCATAACACTTTCGCGCTTATCATTTGCATCCCAGGCTTTTCCCATGTCGCCCCCCATCAACTGGTGAACACCCTGGAATACCACCCGGTGCGCATTATCCTTAAGGTATAGCACACCTTTGTAACGAAGCATATCGGGGCCGTAGACCTGCGTTAGCCCAGACAGAAATTCCTCCAGCTTTACCCCATCAAACGGCCGGTCGGATCGAAACACGAAGGATCGCACGTGCTCCGTATGATCGTGTTCGGCATCCTCCAGGAAATCCGGGTCGATTTCCAATGTTGCATTCAGATTAAAGCCGCGGATATCGAGAATCTCTCCCACCGGCGCATTGCCAAAATGAACTTTCCGAATTGGCGCGCGTGGATTGAGACGCACCAGACGCCGTCGCAGCGCCTCTTGCTCCTCGTCGGTCACTAAATCGGTCTTACTCAACAAAATTCGATCGGCGAATCCCACTTGTTCCTGGGCTTCGTTGAAATCATCCAACTGCTTTTGCGCGTGCTTCGCATCAACCAGGGTCAGCACACTATCCAACAAATAATAGTTACCGATCGACTCGTCGAGGAAGAAAGTTTGCGCAACCGGTCCGGGATTAGCCATGCCTGTGGTCTCAATCACGACACGGTCGAATTTCAGCTTGCCGGAATCACGCCGCTCACGCAGGTCGGACAGAATGCGAATCAAATCACCGCGAACGGTGCAGCAAATGCAGCCATTGTTCATCTCGACGATCTGCTCCTCACCACTGTTGAGCAAAATGTCGCTATCCACGCCCGCCTCGCCGAATTCATTTTCGATCACCGCGATGCGATAGCCGTGATCCTCCTTAAGTATTCGATTCAAGAGCGTGGTCTTGCCACTGCCGAGAAATCCCGTCAGGATCGTGACCGGCACCATATTTTCCTGTTCCATCCCAATCTCCCCGGAAAGCTTACGTTCCGTACTTGCGTTCCGTGCTTGCATTCCGTACACGTCTGCCTGAATGGCCAATCCAATAAGTATCAGAGCGGTCTACTATAAATATCAGAGCGGTCTGCCATAAGTATCAGCGCG
>CAMDFL010000021.1 GCA_945897475.1 Bordetella parapertussis | reverse complement strand
CTACAGCCAGAATCACAAGGATCTCGATCGATACACGGGTTGCCTTGATGCTGACGAATTGCCGGTGATGCGCGGCATACAAGCCAGTGCCGATGACCTGGCGAGGCGCGCGGTGATTCAGTCGCTGGCTTGCCATTGCCGTGTATCGAAAGAATCTATTTCCATTGCCCATCTGATCGACTTCGATACGTATTTCGCCGCGGAATTAAAGGCTCTGCAGGTGTTGCGTGACGATGGTTTGGTCGAATTGGATGATGAGTGGATCAGCGTGACGCCCGTGGGGCGGTTGCTGGTGCGCGCGGTGTGCATGGTGTTCGACCGTTACCTGCGCGAGGGGCTGGAGCGCGCCCAGTACTCGCGCGTGCTTTGATGGGTAAGTCGTGAACTTAGCCGGTACGCCACGCCACGCGATGCAGTTTCTAGGTGGAACCGGCGCCGTCACGGGTTCTAAAACGCGGGTCCGCGCCGGCGTATGCGCGCGCGGTCGACTATCAGTTGGTTGATCCGATGAGAATCGATACCGGGCGCACAGGGATTGCTTACACGAGTAGCCCGGCTATCAAGCTTCCGGGGGACGTGTCCGGTTGGCGCAACATGATCCGGTAAGCGGTGCTCCCCGCTAGGACTTGGAGCATCCGATAATCAAAAATAGAACGGCGCATGAAAAAGACCGCCGGTGAGATGATCCCATTTGCTTGGAAAGCACTTATCACGGAATCAGCATCTCCCAAAAAAATGGCATCCGTGTCGCCGCTTACCGCAGGAATTTCAGCGATTCCCAAGCTCCTGCAATAGAAATCCAGACGTGGCCCCAACGTGTGGCCCGCCGGCTCGGACAGTTCGACGGCAAGCGTGGCCTCCGGCTGTGTCACGCGAAGCTGGAGCAGTGCGTTCAAGAAAATAGTGGCCTCTCCGATGACCCGGAAGCGCGGAGCCACACCCATCCGCAGAAGTGCAGCGATCGCCTCCGACAATGCATGCTCGGGGGAGGGCTCTTGGTCGAATACCAGCATTCGATCCCAGTCCGGTGCCCTGGCCATGTCGTCCAGAGCAATTGCGGTCTCGAAGGACACCGGGTCGAAGAATCTTCCACGGCTGAACGAGAACCGCGGCTGGTCTCGTAGAGCACGAATGTCGCTGGAAGTCACGCCCTCGACAGGGAATCGAAGTAGATTTTTGGCATCTTCCTCCACGAGGGAGCTCACGAAATTATTGACTTCCGTCAACTCGATTCCAATTGACGCAAAGAACTCAACCAGCGTGTGATAGAGCGATAGGTCCCCGATCGGCGAGCGATTGCAGTTCAAGACGATGTCATCTGGCGTAATCGTCCTTCGCGCATCATCAAAATCAAGCACTGGAACACCCTCGATATCCTCGGGAATCTTGCTCGGATAGACGATTCCCGCCAACGAGACGTGGGGATTAGAACGCAGGAATTTCTTGAAAAAATTCAGCGCAGGGCTCTGCAGCGCCCATCCTGATGCGAACACTCTCATGGCGCGTCCTTGCTGAACTCAAAGAACATCGTGTCACCCTCATCCAGAGCGAGCGGTTTGTCGTTCGCCATCTGGTAAGGGTAAAAGACGGTTGCCTTTCCGTTTTTCAAGAGTTGGCAACGTGTAGACGCGGCGAACACTTCGCGCAACCCATATTTCGTTGCGAGCGCACGCACCTCGGAGGGGACAAAGTGACGGTAGTGCCATTTGTAGTCTGTATATGGCATGACAGTTTCGTTTGGAACGGAGATGAACAACTGTCCACCGGGCTTGATTGATTTCACCAGGACCCAGAAGAACGTCTCAAAATCCTTGACGTGCTCAATCGATTCCATACTCATCACGAAATCGAAGCAAGCGTCCGGCAGGTCGAAAGGGAATAGCTTGCAAGCCCAAATGATGGCCGGATCTTGGTACATGCTCGAGGCCAATTCGATCGATTCGGCCGATCCATCGATCGCAAGGATGGAGGCATGGGTCGCCGTGGCCACGAGCGATGAGCCATACCCCGACCCGCAAAACACGTCTGCTCCAAACAACCTCGCATCGCCCGAATTCAGGCGAGACGCCACGTATCGATAACGCCACAAGTGATCGCCACCTATCAGATTCGTATCTTTCGTGTTGTAGCGCTCGCCGCTTTTCGCCGAGTAATCCTTCATGTCTCTCCCTCAAAGTGTGCTTGACAGCCCGACGACGCTGCTAGTTCACTACAGCCGCATAGGCGCGATGAAAGTGCGCCACCCTGTCCTCATTCCCTTCGCCGATCACCGCGATGGTGTGTTCGCTGGAAATGGGCAGCTCCCTGTAGCCATTGACCAGCAGCATGCGCCACAAGCGGCGCAGATCGACATTGAAGTCTGCGCGTCCGCTTGATGCTGATTTCCCAGCGGCTGGCTGAGCGGAGAATCAGCTGTCTGTCGGGTGCAAGAATCAGGCCGCGCGCCTTGGCAGAAGGCCGCCCCGGCGCGCTGGCCGCCCACAACAATAAATGCGTGTCGAGAAGAAAATTCAATCCACGCGCCCGGCAAACACCCCCTCGATCTCCTTCGCGCCCATCTGATCGAAGTCGTCGGGCACCTTGATTTCGCCCGCCATGAAGCCAAGTCGACAGGCGGTCCCCGCTTCCGCACGATCCAACGGCATCACCTTGACCATTGGCTTGCCCGCTTTGGCAATGATGAAACACTCCCCTCGAGCCGCCTGCTCGACCAGGCGTGAGAGTTGCGTTTTCGCTTCGTGAATGTTGACAATGATCATGATTCTCTCAGCAAACTAATCTGCATTAGCGTACTGAAAAATTCATTGATTCGCGAAAGTCAATCTGTCGGCTTGAACCCGTACAACCGCGCCGGGTTGTCCACCAGCACCTTCTGCCGGATCGCCGCATCGGGCATGGTGAGCGGGATCATGTCCACCAGGTCACCGTCGTTGGGCATGTGTTTGCCCACGTTCGGATGTGGCCAGTCGGTGCCCCAGAGGATGCGGTCGGGCGCGGCATTGATCAGCGCCTGGGCAAAGGGAATGGCATCGTGGAACGGCGGGCCGTCGGAGGACACGCGCTCCGAGCCGCAGATCTTCACCCACACCTTCTCGTCTTTCATGAAATCGAGCAGCACCTTGAAGGGCTTTTGATCCAGGCCGTCCTTGGCCGACACGCGCGCCATGTGGTCGATCACCATGGGCACCGGGAGTTTCCTGAACATGTCCTCGAATTCAATGATGTCATTGGCGTCCAGATGCAGGATCAGATGCCAGCCCAGCGCATTGAGGCGATCCACTGTCTTGTGAAACAGGCCGAAGTCGGGCCGGCCACCAAGGTGCTTGACGAAATTGAAGCGCACCCCGCGTATGCCTCCCTCGTGCATGCGGTCGAAATCGGCGGTGGTGTAGGTTTCATCGATGATGGCCGTGCCGCGGAAGCGCCCGTTGGAGCGCGCAATGCCATCCAGCGTGGCGCGCATGTCGGCGCCGTGGCAACTCGCGTGCACGATGACCGCGCGCTCGATGCCCAGAATGTCATGCAGCTTGCATATCTCCTCGAACCCCGAATCCGGCGGATGGTAGGAGGCCTTGGGGTCGTAGGGAAACTTGTGCGCCGGGCCGAAAATATGGCAATGCGCGTCGCAGGTCTTGGGCGGCGGCACGAATTTCGGTTTTTTGGTGTTTCTATCGGGGGCTGGCGTGGTGCCTGGAGGCATGACAAATCCCTTTCACTGGTCAATTTGCGCTGGTTGGTGCATTACGGATCGATTCGCTCTGGCCAATGCTCGCACACCATGAGCCGGATCAGCGCCATGTCGGCAGCCTGGGCGAACGCTTATTATATTCATCTGCCGCACAATTCCCCCCGGGGGGTGTTTCGGGGGTTTGTTTCGAACATCGACCCAATGTCATCGAGATCCTCCGTGTCGCTGCCCGACGCTATATCATTGCTTTGCATTCCCTTGCACATGGCCCGTCATGCACATGCCTCAAACATTCGTTGCTTGGACGCTATCTGGCGCGCGCCGCTGCGCCATTTTCCCGATGATTGCATGCCTGGTGCTTGCCGCCAGCTGCGAAGGCGCGCCGGGCGTCGGCATGACCACACTCAAGGCCCGGTCTCTGCAGGAATTGGGCGCGCAACTTCTCAATAACACGGCGAATCTCGATACTTTCAGGCTTCGCGGGCCTTTTGCCACGACCCTGAAAAAGGATTTCGAGATATTTCTTACGCCCTCCCAGCGCATCAAAGCGGATTTGTATTTGTCTGCCCCGCCGGACAAGGCGCCGCTGGTGATTCTGTTGCACGGATACGGCAACTCGAAAGACGACCACGCCTACCAGGCGCTGCACCTTGCGACCTGGGGCATGCACAGTCTTTCGCTGACGTTGCCCAACAAAGGACCATGGCTCGGTCATGGCGCCACCCTGGCGAGAATCGTGGCGCTGATTCGCGACCAGCCAGGAATCATCGACAGCCGAATCGATCCCCGCAAGATCATTCTTGCCGGCCACTCCTTCGGCGCATCGGCGGTATCGGTCGCGCTGGCCGAAGGCGCAGAAGTCGCCGGCGGCATACTGCTGGATCCGGCGGGCGTGGGCAGAAACATTTCCACGTATCTGAGAAAGATTCGCGTTCCGGTGATTTCCATCGCCTCCGACGAGCGAGTCACCCTGACGCGCAACCGGGGCTATTTCTATCAGTACGTGCCACGCGATATCGTCGCGGTTTCCATCGTCAATGCTTCCCATGAAGATGCGCAATTCCCCCTCCAAGCCGCGACGCCACTCCTGGACTCCGATTCCTCCCCGGAGGAAGAGCTGCAAATTACGTATGTCAGCGGCTTGACGTCGGCCGCATTGAGCCTGGCATTGACCGGCAAGATCGACTATGCCTGGGAAATTTTTGGCACGGCCGTGCGCAACAGTAGAATGTTCGGCGAGATGAGAAAATGAGACGCCGGTAATCGAGTTGGTCAGACGAGGAGAGAGCCATTAACGCATTCAAAACTGCTTTGTCATTAGCCGTCCTGTTGGTGGCGCAGGTGCCGTATCTGGGCTCGCTGCACGCCCAGGCGCCCGGCGGCCCGCGCATCATCGAGGAAATAAAAAAACAACAGGATATTTACCAGAGTCAGAAGTTCGAAGGCTACGTCATCGATCGATCGCTTTACTCATACATCGAGACCATGCCCGAGAAATTCATCCGCTCGCTGGCCAACCTGGACCAAAAGCAACGCTGGCTGGATATCGGCGCCGGCGAAGCGAACGCCATGCTGGATTACTTCACGCCAAAGTACGACGAGTTGCGTGCCAAGGAATACCCCTTGCGCAGCGGCAAAGCCGGCGCCGTGGCGCTGTCGATCGAGGACCGCAGAACGGCCAGATGGCGTCAAACTGCCGCAAGCCTCGAACGCAACAAAATCCAATACCTTTTCGGACGCGGATTCGGCGAATATTCAGCGCAGGAACTGGGGAAATTTCAGGTCATTACCGACCTCCTGGGCGGATTTTCGTACACCACCCACCTCACCCGCTATATGGAAAGAGCCCTGGCAGTAATGGATCCCGGCGGTGATTTATATGCCGTGCTGCAGGACGTGCAATCGGAAAATGGCAGTAACAAACCTTTTTACGCGGGCTCACCCTACCTAACCGAACTGACCCGCGCCGATGGCAAGGAACTGAAGGTCTGCGCCTGGCTCAAGAGCATTTCGTGCGTCCAGGTGACTTGCGAACTCAGGCCAGAGTGGAAACCACCCATCGAGGTCTATCATGTTCAGAAAACCTGCATCGACGTCAATGTTCCGGAGCTGCTGCCCCTGCATTTCGTGGCCGGCACTCCCCCGGAGCGGGGTTTCCAGCTGAAAAACTGAAACTGACCGCAAGCGATACGCGACCCGCCCTTCCAGTGGCGCTCAACCAGGAGAGCATTCTTGAATCGCAATTTTTGGAACCGACCCGCATGCGCACTCAGGTAACGATCATCGGCGGCGGCCCCGCAGGCATGCTGCTCTCCGAAATACTGCACCGGGCCGGAATTGAATCCATCGTGCTGGAGATGCGCAGCCGCGCCTATGTGCTTGGCCGAATACGAGCCGGGGTGCTGGAGCAAGGCACGGTGGAAATGTTGCGTGCCGCAGGCGTGGGCGAGCGCCTGGACCGCGAGGGCATTCCCCACGATGGCACCGCCATTGTCTGGGCGGGCAAAAGCGATTTCTTCATCGACACCAAGCGGTTGGTCAACAGCACGCTGATGGCCTACGGACAGGCGAGCATCCAGGCAGACCTTTACGAAGCAGCCGATCGGCGCAAGGCGGCTTTTTTTGACGAAGTGAGCGACGTGCAACCACATGATCTGGACACTGAAAAGCCCTTCGTCATGTTTACCCACGACGGAAAATCACAGCGCATCGACTGCGATTTCGTCGCCGGCTGCGATGGTTTCCACGGCGTGAGCCGCACGGCCATTCCCGCGAACATCCTTCGCAGCTACGACAAGGAATACCCATTTGGTTGGCTGGGCATCATGTCGCAGACCCCTCCCGTTCCGGATATCACCTATGCCAACCATCCACGGGGATTTGCGCTCGCCTCAATGCGAAGCCCCATGCTCAGCCGCTACTATGTGCAGGTGCCGCTCACCGACAAAATCGAAGAATGGCCCGATGAGCGCTTCTGGGAGGAACTGCTCGCGCGCTTCCCGGAGGCAATCTCCAGTGGAATCGTCACCGGCCCCTCGATTGAAAAATCCATCACGCCGCTGAGAAGCTTTGTGACTGAACCGATGCGCTATGGAAGACTGTTTCTTGCAGGAGATGCCGCCCATATCGTGCCGCCCACCGGCGCCAAGGGGCTGAATCTGGCGTTCTCGGACGTTTTCTATCTCTCGCGTGCGCTCAAGGCGTTCTATAAAGACGGTTCGAACCGGTATCTGGACAGCTACAGCGAAACTGCACTGAAGCGGGTCTGGGGCGCGGTTCGTTTCTCGTTCTGGCTCACCAACCTGTTACACCGCGCGCCCGGCATGACTGAATTCGACCAGCGAGCACAAGAGACCGAGCTGGATTACCTGGCGAATTCGTTGCATGCGCAAGCAAGCGTCGCGGAGCAGTACGCGGGGTTTCCGCTGGACTAAGGAAGCGCACCAATGGCTGATGAGGCAATACTGGCGCGCTTCTCCAGTCATTGGCACGCTTGTAATCCACGACTAAAAGCGCGGCGGCGCGCCGTGAAATGCCTGGGTTATCAGTTCCACCAAATCCTCTCGCGACACCGGTCGTGGGTTGGCGATCGGCGTGGCGCCGACAAAATCCGCGGCGGCCTCGATGTCCGCCTCCTTTAGGCCAAGGTCTTTTAATCCGGTGGGAATGCCCAGGCGCACATTGAGGTCGTAGAGGCCGAGGCCGGCGTCTTTTACGCCCAGAGCGCGTTCGATTTTATCCATTGCGTATCGGGCGGCATTGCGATTGAACGCGATCGCATAGGGCACCACCACCGCATGCGTGCTGGCGTGGCTCAGGCCAAAGCGATTGCGTACTTTCTGCGCGATGGCATGTTCGACGCCGACCTGGGCGCGAAACGCGGCGGCCAGCCAGGCGCCGTACAAGGCTTCGGTGCGCGCGTCGATGTCGTCGGGCCTGGCCACTATGCGCGGCAGGCTCGCGCCCAGTAATCGCACCGCCTCTTCGGCCTGTGCCGCAACCACCGGGCTGCGGTCCGCGCCGTACAAAGACTCCACCGCATGTGCCATGGCGTTCATGCCGCTTTGCCCGGACGTTACAGGTGGCAAGCCCAGGGTCAAATCCGGATCGTAGATCGCAGTCGATGGCAGCGCGGCAAGGCTGCTGCCGTTCTTCGCGTCGCGGCCCTTGCCGTAGGTCCAGTTGGAGGCCATCTCCGAGCCGGAGTAAGTGGTGACCACGGCAATCCAGCGCAGGCCGGTGTTGGCGGCGATGGATTTGCCCAGGCCTATGGGGGTGCCGCCACCCATGGCGATGAAACCTTGCGCACCGGTTGTCTTCGCATGTTCTGTCGCGCGTTCGAAATCTTCGGTGCTGATGCCCGAGCTGGACAGGCGCAACACGTCGATGTGGTGTTTGGGTGATGCCGCGGCTATCTGCTGTGCCACCGCCATGCCGGATCCCGAACACAGGATGAATGCCCGCGAAATTTTGTGCAGGTCCAGCTCCTTTGACACGGCATTGACAGTGCCTCGGCCAAACAGCACGCGCGGGGCGGGGGAGGTGAATACAAACCGCTCAATCATGATTGGCCTGGGTGGTTTGAATGGGGTAGACAAGGACTTCAGAGGCATCGACACGACAGAATACTTGTTTGTCGAGCCAACGCACCCTGGCTCGCCGCGGCGCATGCAGTTCCAGCGCGGTTTCACCTGCGAGGATCAATTCCAGTTCGATCTGCTCGCCAAGAAATGCTTCGCCGCGCACCTTGGCGCTGAATTCGTTGGGTTCGCCGGTGGGCGTCTCGGAAACCTGAAGGCTTGAGGGGCGGATGCCAATGCGCACTTTGCCCTGCCGGTCGCCGGTGTCCGCGTGAATTCTGCCGATGGCCGAATCGATTTCACCCCGGGAGGTGACGTTGCCTTCCAGCCAATTCACTTTGCCGAGGAAGTCGGCAACGATGTCGCTGGCGGGACGGCTGAACAAATCGTTAGGCGGCGCAATCTGCAGGATGCGTCCCTGATGCATCACGGCGACACGATCCCCCAGAGAGAGCGCTTCGGTCTGGTCGTGAGTGACATAGAGCACCGTCACGCCAACCCGTTTTGTTACAGCGAGGATCTGATGCCGCACCTCTTCGCGCAACCGCGCGTCCAGATTGGAGAGCGGTTCGTCCATCAACAGCACGACCGGTTCCACCGCCAGCGCCCTTGCCAGCGCGACGCGCTGCTGCTGCCCGCCGCTCAGATAAGGAACCGGCCGGTCGGCGAAAGACTCCATCTGTACCAGCGAGAGTGCATGCATGACGCGGTCGCGCACCTTGCCCGGCGCGATCTTGCGCGTGCCATGTGTCAGCGGCAGCGCGACATTCTGATACACAGTCATGTGGGGCCACACCGCATAAGACTGGAACACCATGCCCAGGCCACGGTCTTCCGGGCGAACCAGGACATTTTTCTCCGCAGAAAAAATCAGCCGGTTATCGAGGTGCAATTCGCCGTCTTGTGGCGTATCGATGCCCGCCACACAACGCAGTAGCGTGGATTTGCCGGAACCGCTCGGGCCGAGCAGCACAAAAAATTCGCCGCGAGCGACTTCAAGATCGATGCCGTGCAGCGCGGTGAACACGCCTTCTTTGGCGGGGAATTCCTTTTTTAACTTGCTGATTCTGATCATGGGTTCAATCCAATCCCCGTTCTTGTATCCAGGCGCTGATGTGGTCGGCAACCTGGGCCTGTAATTCGGCCTGTCCGCGCATGAAATGCGTGGCGCCGTCTACAGCAACAAATTTTTTCCCTAGGTCGGGTGAGGCATTGAATATTTTTTTCGACTGCGCCGAGCCGGCGGCATCGGCGGTGCCCCAAACCACCAGGGTGGGCAGGTGACATTGCGGCATGAAGCGCAACACGTCGAATTGCGAGGTCGCCAGCGATCGTTGACTCAGCCAGGAGGCATGTGTAACGACCATCAGCCGCGTGGCATTGCCGCGCAACGGGCCGGGCGTGTAATTGGCGGTGCGCGCATCCAGACCCCAGCGAGTGCTTTCCTTCTTCGTGACCGTGTCCACGGGAGCATCAAGAAAGGTCAGATTGGCGTCGGTGCGATGCACGATGAACGGTATGTCGGTCATCAGCGGATTGCCGGCAATCTTGATCGATCTCAGCGTCGCCTGGCACCAGCGCGTGATCCTGTGGTTGCGTTCCACCTGTGCCGCGCGGTAGCGTTTCCGGAACTCATCGGAGAATGGCGGAGCGTTCCGCGGATTGAACATGTCGAGAGACGCATCGTATTGCAGCGGGTCGTTGCCGCTGTCACCCCCCACCGAAGGATCAAGACTAAGGGTCACGCTGTGCGGCCGGCCGGCGTGCGCGTTGAACATCACCAGGCCGTCCATGGGGGAAAGTCGGGCTCCGGTGATGTCCGGTGGCCCCCCCATGCAGGTGCCCTTGATGGTCGGCATCACGGCTTCGCTCTGGAAACCTGCGGCAATTTCGCCGCCGCCGCTGTAGCCGATGCCGATAACGTTCCTGTAGCCCTGGTCACGCAGGTGATCGACGCAGGCAGCCCAGTCGAGCAGCGTGTGTTCGAGCAGCAACTCTGCCTCGCGGCTGGCATAACGATTGGCACAGCCCAGGGCGCCAAAGCCGCGCGCCGCGAGCAGCCCGAGCAGAAACTGCTGCTGCCAGTCGGAACTCGGATGCATCATGACGAACGCGGTGCGGCACTGGCGCCCGGCATCGCGATGCAGCGTGGCTGGAAAACTCACCCCGTCCTGGGTGGTCAATGTGGCGGGTTCCTGGACAATCATATTTTCCTCATGCCTCAAGCGCGCGGCGTGTATTCGAATCCGGACTTGGCGCGCAAGCCCCAGTAGAGCGCCACCAGCGGAACAAGAAGCGCAATGAACACCAGCGACACCGCGGCGGCCTGACCGGCCAGGCCGCCATTCCACATGCCCCACACCACCACCGGAAGGGTGATGTTTTCCTGGGTCACCATGAAGGTGGCAATGGTGAGCTCGCGGTAGGAGAGCAACGCGTTCCAGATCCACAAATTGATGATGGCCGGCAGCACCAAGGGCATCATCACCTTCCACATGGTCGGCAGCGTGCCCAAGCCGCTCACATAGGCAGCCTCTTCCAGTTCGCGATTGATCTGCAATAGGGCGCCGTTCAGGACACGCGTTACCAGGCTGATACGCACCAGCACAAACACGATCACCAGAATTGTCAAAGTACCGTACAAGGGAAAACCCTTGGGCAGGACGAACAGCGCCACGATGACTGCGGCCAGCGCAAAAATCAGATTGGGCACCGCATGTGGCAGAAACGCCACCCAGTCGTAGAGAAAGCGGCCGCGCAAACCCGAGCGCACCACGATCCAGGAGATCGCGGTGCCAAAGACCAGCGCAAGGGTGGGCACTGCAAATACCAGCACCAGCGTGTTGATGCCGCCGCGCCAAACGAGATTCCAGTCGATGACGGAAAAATTCTGCAGCGAAACGCTCTGCAGCGCCTGCATCGAGAACGGCTGGAAATACGGGAGCAGCGACGCCCAGATCATCAGCGTGAGCGGCATCAGCTTGGAGAGCAGGAAATACAGCAACAAGCCCGCCCAGCAAAGCCAGACTTTGCCCCCCAGCGCAATCAGTTTGGGCTGGTAGCCGCGACCCTGCACCACACCGTAGCGGTGCGACAGGCGGATGACGCGGAAATACCACCAGGAGAGAAACGCGGAAATCACGATCAGGAGCACACTGACCGCGCCCACAAGGCCATAGTTGGGCACCCCCTGATCCGGCGTCACTTTGACGTAGACCACGGTGGCAAAGGTGAAGATCCTGTTGCCCAGCCCGATGATTGCCGGCACCTCGAAAGCCGCAAAAGCAATCACCGATATGTAGATGGCGCTGGCCAGCAGAGCCGGCCAGGTGAGCGGCAGAATCACCCGGGTGATCGTCGCCCAGCGTCCGAGGCCATGCACGGTGGCGGCTTCTTCCAGCGAGGGATTGAGCGCCTTGAAAATCGGGCTGGTCATCATGAAGGCAAGCGATGCCAGGCCCAAACCTTCCACCCAGCCCATGCCCACCACATTGGCAATGCTGAACGGGGCATTTTCGAGGTTAAAGAGCTTCATCATCCACACATTGAACATGCCGATGCGCGGGTGCAGGAAAAATACCCAGCCCATCGCCATGAAAAACGTCGGTACCAAAAGGCCGATGGTCATGAACAGATAGACCAGGCGCTTACCCGGCAGGTCGGTGCGCTCCACCAGCCAGGCGATGCTGCCACCAAGCAACATCGCGGTGATCACCGTAACGAGGGTGAAGCCTGCGGTGTTCCACAGCGCGCTGTAGATCAGCGGGTCGCCGGTAAGCGCCTCGAAATGGCGCAGCGTGAGCGCGCCGCGTAAACCATCATTGAGATTCTCGAGAAAACTGACATAGACGATCACGCCCAGCAGCAACAGCACGATGGCCAGCGGGATCGCGGCAAACACATACACCAGAGGTCGTCCGGCCAGGTAATGCAGCGCCGCCTCGATTTTGCCGGGGCTTGGATCGGGCGCTCGCCCCTGTGGTGCGGCGGGTGCCAGGTTCGTCATGCGATCTATTTCCGGGTTTGCATCATCTTCTGATACTCGACCCGGTAGCGCTCCATCTCGGGTTCGCGCGTCATCAGGAGATCAATCGAGTGGGTAATCAGTTTAACGCCCTTCGCTTCGAGCGCCTTGGCCTGCGCATTTGCAGCGGTGCCGGCCACAAAATGCGTCGAGGTGAAGCCATGCTGCTGGGTGATCTTCTGGCCTTCTTCGCTGGCGACAAAACCGACAAACAGTTTCGCCAGATTCGGCTTGGTGCTGTTCTTCGGAATGCCCAGGAACCAGTTGGTGGTGATCGCCGCGTCCTCGAGAGTCGCCGTGTCCATCGGCCCGCCGTTTTTCACCGAGAGGCGCTCATCGCCGCGGCCGCAATCGAAAAAGAACATGATGAATTCGCCGCTTGCCAGTCGCTCGTATTCGCCGCAACGGATCAGGCCCCCGGCCCATTCGGATGTTTTCTGCACGATCGGGCGGATGGTCTCAGGGCCGAATTGCATCGCCAGGCGGTCAAAAGTGCCGGCATAGGGCGTGGAGGCGATCTTGCCTTTCCATTTCGGATTGAACACATCCATCATTTTCTTCGGCACTTCGTCGGCCTTGATGAAGCGGGTGTTGTAGTAAATGCCGGTGAACAGGGTGACCACCTGCACCGACTCGCCGTTCTTGGTCAGCATTTCGGGGCGGATGTGCGGGAAAGCCTCGCGCCAGTTGATCTGTTGCAGCGCGTTGGCGGACATCAGCGAGATCATGGTGGTCTCGGCACCGAGTGACACATCGGTCGAATTGGGTCGGCCCGCCTGAATCTCCTGAATCACGCGGCTCGCCATCTGCGGGAAGGATGGGCCTGGCGTGTAGTTGATGGCGATGTTGATGCCGTAGCGCTTGTTCAGGGCCTCCTGCAGGGCACGGGCGCCGGCGGCCGCCCCCAGCGATGGCCCCCAGACCACGTTCAGTGTCTTTTCGTTCTGTGCCGCTTTCACCAGCGCATCAAGAGCTGGCGAGCGACCTTGTTGTGCCTGGGCGCTGCCGAGAATGGATAGCGCGATGAGTATCGCCAGGCCGAATGCCCGGCCGGTGCGTGTGCTGATTTGCTTCATAAAGGCTCCTCCGAAAAAAAGTATGCGCCGCAGCGCTCAGAACGACACTTCCTGCCCCAGGCCGCGGCGCCGGGCTTCCTCATACACCCAGTTGGCGAACATGATATCGCCGGCGCCGCCGGCGGACTCGTGAAATACCGTGACCTGATTGGATGCCTGCAACGGCGGGCGTTTTCCAGTGATGAGATCGCCAAGCTCCTCGATGTCCTCCCACTTGACCTTGCCCTGACGCACCAGATCAACGAGGAAACTCGGCCGCAGCGGCGCTTTCTCCTGATCCATGCTGCTGACAAACTTTCGGCCTGGCGCGAGGAAAAGCGACGGTGGCAATTCACCGATCGGTCCCATGCTGGTAACCAGGCAACCAGGCTCGAGCCATACGGGATCGAACACCGGCTCGCGCGAGCTGGTGGCCACCAGCACAATATCCATGCCGGCCACCGCCTGTTCGCCGCTGTCCACGGCAAGCAAGGGTCGGCCAAGTGCGCGGGCGGCATCCGCGGCGAAACGCGTGCGTCGATCGGCATCGCGACTGAATACGCGGATCTCGTCGATGTCGCGCACGCAGGCGATGCCTTCGAGCAGCGCGACCGCATTGCGCCCGGTGCCCAGCAGGCCGAGTTTGAGCGATCGTTGCGGGGCCAGGTGCCGGACCGCGGCGCCCACCGTCGCGCCGGTACGCAGGGTGTTGAACGGGTAGGCAACCAATGCAATCAATGCGCCGTCGAGGCCGTAGAGCGCGGCCACGTGATTGCGTTGTCCGCTGGGCGGCGTGAGGCCCAATGCAGGGCCAAAGCGAATGCCCATGCGGCCGGTGTCGAGCAGCACGCCGGAGACCACACGCAATGCGCCTTCGGGGACCGGCAGGTGATACGGCGCATGCACCGCGACCTTGCCGCGCGATTGCTCTTTCAAGGCCTCTTCAGTGAGCGTGATGGCTTGCGCCATGTCGATGAGCGGCGCGACTTCCGTGGCCTTCAAGAGCAATGTCATCGTTGAACCCTATCCCGCGACCAGCAGTTCCACCGGCCGTGCGCCCAGTTCGCGGAACCCGCTATCGGTCACCGCGAGCGAGGTGCCGCCCAGCAAAAGGTCACCGCTGGCCTGGTCGCACAGTGTCGGAGAGATGCTGAGGATCATGCCGGTCTTCAAGGTGTAATTGCCGCCGCCGGATAATGGTCTACCAGCAGGTTTTCCTGCAGGTTTGCCCGCATTTTTGTCACCCGCTTCTTTGACACGGAAAGCCGGGCCGGGAAACTCCGGCACATCGATGCCGTACTGGTGCATCTGCGCATGTTCGGAAGACAGATAGCCGACCGTCGCGCAGGCCGATTCATAAACGTTATATAACTCGCGATTGGTGGTGCCGTCGCGCACGGTTTTCAACACCGTATCGCGCACCGCCTTGACTGCGTCAAACATCTTCACATGGTGCGGTTTGGGTACGCCGAACACGATCTCCTGATCCGAATGCCCGGCATAGTGGTGGTAGTGGGCGTGTGCGGTGAGCGTGGCAACATCGCCATCCTTGATCGGGCCATTCAGCAGAATATTGGCGAGCAGCGGATTCTGCGCCGGGTCGGCGCCGAAATTAAAGGTGAAGGTGGAGTCGAGGTCGCCACCGGCATCCCACATCGCCTGACGTCCGATCTCCACCGCGCGCCGGCCGCTCATGCCGGGGCGCACCCGCTCACAGATCGCCACGACTGCGGCGGTGAATACCTGGTTGGCGCGATCAATGAGGGCTATTTCCGCTTCGCTCTTGATGGTGCGAATATTGTTGAGAATGGCCGACGCGTCCACCAGTTGCAGCCCCGGCATGGCATTCATGAGGAAGGCGTAGGCCTGATGGCTCAATTCGCCGGCAAAGCCGACACGTGCCGCCTCCAGGCCAACCTGCTTGATGCGCGCGGCGAGCGGTGTGGGATCGCGGCCCGAACTGACGCGCTTCACCCATGCTTGCGAATCGGTCACCACCTTCGCATCCAGATCGACCAGATAGCGCCACGGCAGCACCACTTCGAATTCTTCGTTCTCGTCTGTGGTAACGACGCCGAACTGCTCACCCCAGATGCCGTTGGTAAGATAGGTGAGGTTGCTGCCGGTGGCGATGAGGCCTGCAAGGCCTGCGTCGCGCAATCCGGCGCGCACAGCGGCGTGACGGGCATTGCGTTCCCCGACCGGCAAGGTGGAAATGTCATTGTCTCTGGCGGGCACGGTGTACGCATGCGGATTTTTGATCATGTTTGCACCTTATTGATTGCTGCAAAGGGATTGTTGGCAGTTCTCAAGGATTGATCATGCCGTTGTCCCGATTGACGATGAAGGATTCGCCATTTTGCAGAAAGTTCCTGACCACTGCTGCGACGGCCTCCGGGCGGTCAAGGTCGATGTCATGCCCGGCATCGTAGACCAAGGTGGAGAAGCACTTGGGTAATGCGCGGGTGTACTCGCGCGCCGCGTCGGTGGAGACGATGACGCTGCGGGTGCCAAACAAGACAAGCACCGGCACCGCGACGCCGCCCATGGCTTTCTCGAGTTCCGCGTCGCGTGGCGGGCCACTCAGTGTTTGCGCGAGTCCGCGTACGGCCGCGAGCGAGTCGCCGCCGACGACTTCGCTGAACCACAAATGAGCCGGATTTTGCGCCGCCACTTCCTTCGGCCGTGCGCCTCCGATGCCCGAGTCATCCGGGCGGATCGCGGTGGGTGCGACCAGGATCAAGGTCTTTGCCAATCCCGGATGATCGATCGCCAGCCACAAAGCGACATTTGCACCCAGCGAATGCCCCATCAGCGCGCAGGCTTCGATGCCCAGCGCCCGCACGGCGTTTGCCATGGTTGCAGCAATGGCACGCGCGGAGGTGTGCGTCGCATTGGCGGGCGTTTTGCCGAAACCCGGCAATTCCAGGGCGATCAAGTGGTGGTTTTCTGCCAGCGCGCGATGTGCCACCGATAATCTCAGGCCGCCGGCGCCGTGCAGATACACCAGCGGTTGGCCACTGCCGGCTTCCAGGCAGCGGATGTCTATGCCGTCGGCCTTGATGCTGGTTGTCTTAATTCCCGGGGTGACACTGGAGGATGTGCTTGAACTATTGGCGGTGGCTGTGTTCACGATGCTTTTCCATTGGAAGTCTTTGAAATGGCGCGACAAGATTGCGCGGCGACGCTGCCGGTCGGGGCGTGTTGATCAAAGCTCGCGCATGCGCGGCAGCACCTGGGTGCCGAACATTTCGATGGATCGATTGGTAATCGCGCCCATGGTGGGGATGCCCAGTGACAAATCAAGCATGCCCGCGCCGATGTTGTCGCGGATGCGTTTAACCTGCTTTAGGACCGTCTCCACACTGCCCGCGAGCAACTGGCCGTTGTGGATACGTTCTTCAACCAGGCCACGAGAGTTCAGGCGCGCGCGCTGCGTTTCAATGTCGCGGCCGTAATAACCGGAACCTGCCACTGCGGCTTCAAGTGACTTGTTGGTCATCGACAGGCCCACGGCGTTTTGCATGCCGCTTGCGACCAGTTCTTCCAGTGCCTGTTCATCAGTCTCGGCGACATGAAACGACAGGCGGTAGATGACATCCTCGGGAGTCGGTGTCCAGCCATAGGCATTGGCTTGTTCGCGATAGTACGCCGCTGCTTTTGTGGCAATTTGCAGCGTGGTAAAGGCGAAGCCGGCCGACAGGCGCAGGCGCGCCGCAAATTCGGCGGATTCCGGTGTGGCCACGGAGATGTAAATTTTCGGGTGGGGCTTTTGCACCGGGCGCGGCCAGATGGAAATGGTGCGGTAGTCGTAGTAGCGGCCCTGCCAGCCAAAGGGCTGCGGCTCTGTCCACGCTTTGATGATCAGTTCGATGCCTTCCTGGAAACGCGCGCGGGATTCGCCAGGATTGATGTTGTAGGTGACATACTCGTTGGGTGAGCCGCGCATCAGCCCGGCGATAACGCGTCCGCCGGAGAGGTTGTCGAGCATCGCGATTTCCTCGGCGACTCTAACCGGGTTGAGGATGGGCAGATCGGGTCCAAGCAGCGCGATCTTCGCTTTCTTCACCACCTGAGTCAGCGCGCCGGCAAAAATCAGTGGATTCGGCGACATCGAGAACGGCGCGAAATGATGCTCCGCAACCGTCACAAAGTCGAAGCCGACGTCATCGCCCAGACGGACCTGTGACAGGGTTCGCTGATACGACTTTTGCGCGATCTCCACGTCATAGGAGTCAGCCGGCACCGGCCAGACCCCCTTTTTTGACGGGCCCTCATAGCGCGTGGTGCAGAACAGGGAAGCTTTCATGAAATCGGTTCCGTTTGGGTGAAATAGGTGTGTTTCGTGGGTGGCGCTGTCGTTTCGGCAATCAGGTCCAGCGCATTGCCCAGCGCTCGAAATGATCGGCGCCGCGCACCAGCACCAGCGCAACCAGCGAGGTGTAGAGCACCCACGCATACATCTGAGGTGTCTGATAGAGCTGCGCTGTCACGGCGATCTTCTGGCCGAGCCCGCTCGATGCGCCGAAAAACTCCGCCACCACAATCATGATCATCCCCAGCGTCACCCCGGTGCGTACGCCGGCAATCAGGTAGGGCAGGGCAGCGGGCAGGATCACGACGCGGAACAGCCGGCGATTGTCGTAGCCGAAGACGCGCGCCGCGTCGACCAGCAATTGCGGCGTCTGCTTGGCGCCGATATAGGCGTTGAAGATGATGGGTGTCACCACGCCGATGAACACGATCAGGATACGTGACACATCGCCGATGCCAAATATCATTAACAGCACGGGAAACAAAGCGACACGCGGCATCGCCGAAAAAAACACCACATAGGGATCGATGATGGCGCCAAAGGTGCGCCACCAGCCCATTGCCAAGCCCAGCACGCTGCCGAAAATGCACGCTAAAACCACGCCGACGAAATACGCGTATCCGGTCACCCACAGGTTGGTAATCAATTCTCCGCTTAGCAGCATCTTCCAGGCCTCGATGCCGATGGCACTGGGCCAGCTCAGGAAAAACGGGTTGATCAGTTTGTTGCGCCCGGCAATCTCCCACACGACCAGGATCAGAATCAACAGTGCTGCCGAGACAAATCCGGTGCCAAGCCGCGACACGCGTGCACCGGGCGCTGCATTGGCGGCGGCATCCGTGGTCAGAGTCTCTTGTTCGGACGCGCTCATTGGTTCGCCTGGAGAATGTCCCAGACCATGCCGCGCATCGCCTGGAACTCCGGCGTCACGCGCACTTCGTGCGAGCGCGGCTTGGGTATGGCGACTTGCATATCGCGCAACAGCCGCGCCGGGCGCGAGGAAAAGACGAGCACGCGGTCGCCCAGAAACAGCGCCTCTTCGATGTCATGGGTAACGAGGAGCACGGTGGCCTTTTGTTGCGTGACGATATTCAGGAGATCGGTTTGCATCAGCTGGCGCGTAATGGCATCCACCGCAGCGAAGGGTTCGTCACACAGAAGCAGCCTGGGGCGCACTGCCAGGGCGCGCGCAATGCCGACCCTTTGCTGCATGCCGCCGGACAATCTCTTGGGGTGATAGTTCTCGAATCCAACCAGGTGCACACGCTCGATTGCATCGCGCGCGCGCGCCAGTTTCTCTTCTTCCGGGAGCTCGCACGGGGCAAGGCCGAAGAGCACGTTCTGCAAAACGGTCAGCCAGGGCATCAGGCCAAACTGCTGGAAGATCATGGCGCGCTCCGGCCCCGGCCCTTCAATCGCGTGGCCGGCAAGACGCAGGCTGCCGCTGTCAGGTTTTTCCAGCCCGGCCAGTATGCGCAGTAACGTTGTTTTACCAGAGCCGCTGGCGCCTACGATGCAGACCACTTCGCCCTGCGACTGGCTAAAGCTGATGCGGTCTATAACCGGCAGTGTGCCGTTGGCGGTAGTGAAGGACTTGCAGATTGATTCGACTTCCAGACCATCCATGCGTACAGCTTTCCCGGTCAATCGGCGGTTTCAGAAACTGACTTTGAGTTCTCGCAGGGCATCGGCAATCGGCGCGGCATCCGAGATCGCGCGCATGTCGATAGATCCTTTGGGCTTGGTCAATGCGATCTCGACCATTTCGGTGTCGAAGGTCATGTCGTTTTTGGCGAAGTCCAGCCGCACCATCCAGTGGCCGCGATGCAGATCGTAGACTTCCGCCGCGGTTTCCCGATCCAAGCTGAATGGTTGTGCCTGCAGCAACTCGGTGGCGAAGGCTTTGTCAGCTTTGAGTCTCACCGTCGCCTTGACCAGTGAACGCAGGAACGCGCGCACCGTGTCGGGATTTTCCTTGAGTGTTTTTACCGAAGTGCCCCAGCCGAGATTGGCGCCGTCGCCGGTGGTCATGCCCTGCTGCTGGCGCCACTGTGTGTAATCGACCAGCTTCACCAAGCCGGCGGCGCGCGCCTTGGGCAAAAGAGCATGGCTGATGTTGGCAACGTCGGTTGAGCCGCTGATGATGGTGCCAAAACCGTTGAAACTCTCCACCCGTTTCACATCGGACATTTTCAATCCGGCGCCGCCCAGAACCTGCGTCCATACGATATCGAGGGTCTCACCGGGCCGCACCGTCTGTATGGTTTTGCCGCGCAGATCGGCGACCGATTTGATGCCGCTGTCACGCTTGACGTAGAACTCATAGGGATAAAGGCTGGAGATCATCGCGATCTGGCGCACCGGCGCGTTGCTGGCTGTCGCGGCGCGAATAAGGCTTCCGGCGCCCAAGGCGAACTGCGCTGCATCGCCGGCGATTGCCTGCACCGGCTCGGTCCACGAACGGAAATTCACGATCTCAACGTCCAGGCCCTCTTCCTTGAAGTAGCCGCCCTTGACCGCGCCGTATAAGGCGGCGTTCTGCGCGAGTTCGGTGATGGCTTGCGCCGCCTTCACCTTCGATAGTGAACGTTTGGGCGCGGGCTGTTGCGCCATCACCGCCGCGGCGATGCTGCCGCCGAGAAACATCACGCATAGTTTTACCGCGCACTTGGATAGGCTGGACATTGGTTTGTCTCCAATTTGATTCTGCTGCTGTGGGTCTTGGTGCTGCTGCTGTGGGGTTTTGTGCTGCTGCTTTGGGTTTTGATCCTGCGGCGTTTGACCGCTTTTTTTACCAGAGATCCCTGGCCAATTTTTCGTCCGGCGTGTCTTTCCAGGGAAAGATCGAATACGCCTTGGGATGAATCGTGCCGCAGGAGGAGCAGGTGCGAACCTTTTCGTCGCCATTGAAGACTTCGAATGCATCTTCCTGCACAGCGTAATAGCCTGCCAGCCCCACCTTCGCGGTTTCCACCTGGGTCATGTAGAGCGGGTTGACGCAATTCAAGCAAAACCAGGCAAAGCGATCAAGGCGGCCGCGCGCGGGAAAGCCCTCGACCAGCACGGTCAGGCGCCGCTCATTGTCCAGCTTGAGGCTGATCGCCATTTCCTGCTGGTCATTGATATGCCAGAAACCATACACATGTTCGGAATGGTGCGGCACCAGAGGCGGGGTGAACTGCACGTCGCAACGCGGCTCGGCAACGATCTTGTTGTCGACGATTTTCAGGGAACGGCCCATCTTGAAGCCTTTGCGATCCGGATTGGGCTCGTGATAGCGCAGGCCGATCAGCATGTCGCCGCAAGGGTAGAAACTGCGATAGCGCAGTTTCGATTCATCACTCATCAGATCCATGGTGAGGAGCGCCGCCTTGTTGCCGGCAAGGCCTTTCAATAAGGCCATTGATTCGCCGGTCAACCGGCCGTCTGTCGTCGCTGCCGGGTTCATTGCTTGTTCACCGAGCACGCTGTTTGATAAGCACTCAACACCGCCTCTTTTTCAAACCCTTCGTCGGCGCAGGCAATCACTGATATATCCCCAGTCACGCGGGCCTGGCAGGCAAGCCGGTAAGCGGGGTGGTAGCCCCAGCCCTCGATGAAGTATTTTTCTACATCGCCCGGCTGATCGAGTTCGCCATCAACCACCAGCATGCAACAGGTGCCGCACAAAGCCTGTCCGCCGCAGTACCAGCGCCAATCTGCCTTGGCGGCGCGTGCGCCTGCCAGCACTGTTCCACCCTTGCGAGCTTCGAAAGTTTGATTGTCGCGATTCAGAACTTTGACCACAGGCATGGTTCTAATTCTCCAATTAACTATTACACGGCAGCGGACGCCCGCCCAAGTCTTTGCCGGCCGACGCGCCACAATACAAGCAGGGGCGATTGTAGGCGCGGCAACATGCCTGTCACAATTTGCAAATTTGCAAAGTATCTGTGACGCTGAGTCACGAATCGCCGGGCTTCAGCCCTTGCGCATGATTTCGAACAGAAAATCAATGAATACTTGTACCCGCCGGATCCGATAGCGATGTGGCGGCGACACCAGGTACGCGGGCGGCCCCTCGTGGGCAGAGCGCGGCATCACCACGCGCAAGCGCCCGGCGGCGACCGGTTCCCGGATCAGGAAGTCCATGCAATAGGCGATGCCGGCGCCGCTGATTGCGGCCTCAAGCAGCGCGTGCACATCATCGATATTGAGTACGCCCTCTGGCTTGAAGGTGACCGGCGCTCCTTTTTCCGTCAGCACCCAGTCCCGATAGGAATCCGAACGCGGCTGGATGTAGGCCAGGCAGCGATGCGCAGGGAGGTCGGCAAGGCGACGCGGGGTCCCGTGGCGCCGCAGATAGTCTGGCGACGCACACAACACATAGTTGATCGCACATAGCTTTCTGGCGACGAGGCGCGCGTCCCGGGGTTCGCCCAGTTGCATGGCGACGTCGATGCCGTCTTCGACCATGTCCATCACCCCGCTTGCCAGATGGACATCGAGACTGATCTTAGGATAACGGACGCTGAATTCGGCCAGCGCCGGGACGATCATCGCGCGCCCGAAGCTTTTGGGCAGCCGCACATGTAGACGTCCTGTCGGTTCGGCCTGCGATTCTTTCAGCGCATCTTCGGCCCGGGTGAGATCCTGGAGAATCTGCTTGCAGCGCTCGAAATACACGGCGCCTTCCGGGGTGAGACTCAGGTGCCGGGTGGTGCGGCTGACAAGCTGCGTGCCCAGGCGTTGTTCCAGCCGCGCGATGGATCGGCTGACCCCGGAGGCAGAAATATTGAGCCTGCGCGCGGCGTCGGTGAAACTCGGACTTTGCCCGACTTGTACAAAGATGGAGATGTTGCTAAGCAGCTCCGGATGATGTTTCTCACGCGCCATAATTGTGCGAGACAGCGAATGGTTCGCTGCCTCGCCGCTTAAGTGCGGGGGGCGCCCCTGTCAAGCGCTACTTCGCCAGCGGATCGGGCCGCAACTGGAACTGCACCGCTTTGGGTTTGCTGCCCTTGCCGCCTTCCTGAAGCCAGGGTGTGCGATCTCCGCTGGCGGCCCACAGGCCTCGCGCTTTCCATCCGCCGTTCGGGTCGTCGATGCGTCCGTCGAACCCCTTGGCGTAGAAGCCCAGCGGATAAGGAACCCGCAAAGTGACCATCTTGCCATCCTTGAACGCGATCAGGCCGTCATTCAAGTTGCCAGTGGACATGGGCACGTCGTTGCCAAGACCGAAGGTGTTGTGCTGATCCACCCAGGTGTAATAGCTTGACTCGGCGCTATTGGGGCCTATGCCTTTGAATCCGGGGCCGGGGTATTGATGGAAGGCCCAACCTTCAGGGCAATGATCGCCGGTGGCTTTGGGGCCGTTGAGCGGGCCTTTGCACTTGCTGCGGTCGAAGCTCCCAAGATGCCCGCTGCCGAGGGACACCCACACGACGCCTTTCTTGTCGATGTCGGCGCCGCGAATGGCAAAGCCGGGCGCCGGCACATTGTAGATTTCGGCAAGCGCGGTATGCGGCGGGTTGGCGCCGGGGGCGAGCCGTACGATGGAACTCTTGGCGGCGAACACCGATCCCCACACCGATCCATCCACGATATTCGGCATCACCGCATAGAAGCCGGCGATGATGCGCCGGTCCTTGGTCGGGTCCATGGGCTGATTGGGTTGGGTGTGCTCGTCGCGCTGGCCGTTGCCGTTGGTGTCCAGCACTAGCTCGGTCCAACCCTGCGATTTGGCTGCGTCGCCGGTCTCATCGAACATTTTCGTGTTGACCCAACCGACCACCGGCCCGCCGCCGGAAGTCCACAAGGTGTCGTTGGCGTCCATGGCGAACTGCAAATGGTGGGTGGAGAAACAGGTGTCGACGAACTTGTACTCCATGGTCTTGGGATCGAGCACCGTGATGTGGCGATTGGCACGATCCACTGGCATCAGTTTTGCGGAAGGATGGTCCGAACCTTTTTTGCAGAAGTCCGGATTGTTGGGGCCGCGCACCACCGCTGCCATCCACACGCGGCCCTTCTTGTCGAACATGGCGTTGTGGTTATTCGCCTTGGTGTCCCAGATTTTTTCGCTGCCCCAGTAAGGCGAGGGCTGCAGTGGATCGTTGCCCGCGGCGTGGCCTGGGCCGAGCGCGAGCGGGGTGTTGGCGTCGCGCACCGGCATGACGAAATTGGTGACCGTGTGTGTGCGCGGATCGAGGATTGGCATGGTATCGGTGCTGTATTCGGGCGAGCCGAATAGCGGGCCATAAGCATTCACCGTAGGAAAGCGCCGGTCGCTGGCGATCAGATCGTGCAGGTATTTTTTCTCGGTGGACCAATCCCATTGCGTGATCACAATGTTGCGTTCCACGCCTTGCGGGCGATCCGGTTTGGTGTCGGGAATCTCGCCCTTGGCAATGCGGTCGGTCCACTCGCCGAAGAAGCGCGCTGGCACACCGCCCATATTGCCGGCGATCTGGTTCACCATTTGCTCGCCCGACTGGCCGGATTGCACGCGGCGTATCCAGGCTTCGAAGGAGTTGTTGAATTTGCCAAGCTCTTTGGGGATGGTGCGCGTCGACAACTGCCCCAATTGGTGGCAACCGACGCAACCGGCGTTCTTTATGCCACGCAGGTAGTCGTTCAGTGTCACCTGCGGCGGCATGCCGCTGGTGTTATTGGGGCCGAAATACTTTTCATCAGGAAGCTTCAGCATCGAATACCAGTGAATCGCCGGGTAATACTGCGCCGCAGCGCGTGCACTGGGAGCGACTTTTGCGGTGAGGTTGATCAGATTACCAGGCTGCGCCTTGACCTTGGCCGAGTCCACCAAGCCGTAGCCACGCACCCAGAGATCGTAGTTGGCTTTGGGCAGGTCGGGCACCACAAATCGACCTTGATCGTCGGTCACCACGATTTTGATAAAGCGCGTGGGTAGGTCGAGCGTTTCGGCGATCACCCATACGCCTGCTTCAGGGCCCTTGGGTCCGCGCACTACGCCGCCGATGTCATCGGCATCGATAGCGACAGCCGGCGCGCTGTTGGCGACCGTCTTTTGTTGGGCGTGGGCTATAGGTGTCGCCGCGAGCAGAAAAGCCGCGAGACCGACGGATGCAGAAAAGGCGCTGCATGATCGTAACAGTGGCATGGTGTGCTCCTCAGGAATTGGTTCGGCGAAAGATTACCCCAATCCCCCGAAATCGGCTCGGCTCGGTCCGCCGCGAATACCATAGGTGAATCTTAGATTTTCGACGCGCTCCAGCGTCGCATAGGCTCGCCGGTGACGTGCAGTGAGCCTTCCAGCGTCGCGTCTTTGTGCGAGCCTACGAAATCGAAGCGTCGTTGTCCTACTACCAGCGTAAATCGCAGACGATCGGCGAGCACGTTGGCATCGAACAAGGGCAATTTCGTTGCGCCGAACATAAAGTGCCCATTGATCTTTTGGAAGCGTTGGGTGAGCGTGACCTCGTAGTTCTCGGGATTCGGTCCGTCGGTTCGAATGCGCCAGTTGCCCTCGAAGCGCGCCGGCACCACCCACAGCATGCCCTGCACGTTGTCGAAGAACACCCAGTCGTCAGGCTCCCAATCTTCCATGGCAAAAACATAGGAGACGATGCGGGTTCCGGGTTTCATGGTGAGGATTTTGGGCATCAGGCGGGCATTCACCTGCGGCGGCATGAAAAGACTGACCACAGTGCCCTGGCTGAAATCGACCTCGAAGATGTCGCCTTGCACGAAGCGCGCGCGATCGCTGACACCTTCTTTTTTCGCGGATTCGACGGAATAGGCCACCAAGTCGCGATTGAGTTCTATACCAAGACCCCGCGCGCCGAATGCCTTGGCGGCGAAAATCGGTATGCGTCCGTCACCCGAGCCAAGATCCACCACCAGGTCGTTCTTGGACACGCCTGCCATGCGCAACATGCCCTCGACCATGGGCGCGGGTGTGGGAATCCAGCCGGCATCCTTGCCCGGTGTGCCCAGTTCCGGCGCAGGCGCGCTTTGCGCGAACACCGAAATGGGCAGGGCGGCGAGCGCGAACGACGCGAGTAGCGCCTGACGTCGGGTGGATAACATCCTGCCGTGGGTGGTGGGAGTTGGGTGTTGAAGCATCATGTACGCATTCGATGGCATGGCGATGGCGGCCCGTAGTTAAGTGGCGAAGGATGCCAAGCATGCCTGAATGCGATCAAGCAGGCGAACGTTTAAAACAAAAATAGTTGGTCCGGCAATGCGATTGGCCACGCGGCCAAGGTTAAAATTCCCGGTTTTTATGAGCACACTTCTCGACAATCTTAACCCTGAGCAACTGGCCGCGGTCACGCTGCCCAGTCAACACGCGCTGATTCTCGCCGGAGCCGGTTCGGGAAAAACACGGGTGCTCACCACGCGTATCGCGTGGTTGATCCAAACCGGCAACGCGGGTCCCAACGGCCTGCTCGCGGTGACCTTTACCAATAAGGCCGCGAAGGAAATGCTCACGCGCATCTCGGCAATGCTGCCGATCAATGTTCGCGGCATGTGGGTGGGCACCTTTCACGGTTTGTGCAACCGCTTGCTGCGCGCCCACCACCGCGAGGCCAATCTGCCGCAGTTATTTCAGATTCTGGATTCGCAGGATCAGATCGCCGCGGTGAAACGCGTGTTGAGGGCGATGAATGTGGACGAGGAGCGCTTCCCGCCTCGCCAGGTCGCCTACTTCATCAGCGCCGCCAAGGACGAAGGCAAGCGCCCCGGCAACATCGAGATTACCGATGAATTCACCCGCCGCGCCGCCGATTTCTACTCCGCCTACGATGAACAATGCCAGAAGGAAGGCGTGGTGGATTTCGCCGAGCTGCTGCTGCGAAGCTACGAGTTACTTGCGAGGAACGAACCGTTGCGCGAGCATTACCAGGCTCGCTTCAAGCACATATTGGTGGATGAGTTTCAGGACACCAATCGCTTGCAGTACCGCTGGCTGCGCCAATTAGCCGGACGCGACAACACCTTGTTCGCGGTTGGTGATGACGATCAGTCCATATATCGGTTCAGAGGAGCCAATGTCGGCAACATGGCCGACTTCGAGCGTGACTACAAAGTGCAGAACGTCGTTCGCTTGGAGCAGAATTACCGCTCGCACGGCAATATCCTGACGGCGGCCAATGCGCTGATCGCGCACAACAGCCGGCGTCTGGGTAAAAACCTGTGGACCGCCGAGGGCGAGGGCGAACCGATCCGCGTGTTTGAGGCGGCAAGCGATGGTTATGAAGCGGCTTGGGTGGTCGAGGAGGCGCAGGCCTTGTCGCGACAGGGCATGGCGTATCGTGACATGGCGATCCTGTATCGATCGAACGCGCAGTCACGTTTGATGGAGCATGCCTTGTTTTCGAATGGCATCGCCTATCGCGTCTATGGCGGGCAGCGCTTCTTTGAGCGCGTGGAGATCAAGCATGCCCTGGCCTATCTGCGGCTCCTGGCCAATTCAGATGATGACGGCGCGTTTCTTCGCGTCGTGAACTTTCCCACGCGCGGTATCGGTGCGCGTTCCATCGAACAATTGCAGGACGCGGCGCTCGCCAGCGGATCAAGCCTCTACAAAGCCGTGCCTTCCGTTCCCGGCAAGGCGGGGGCCTCGTTGGCCGCGTTTGTTCGAATTATCGAGTCCTTGCGCCAGGAAACCGTGGACCTGCAACTCCCTGAGGTAGTGGGCGCGCTGCTAGAGAAAAGTGGTCTTGTGGCGCACTACCAGTCGGAGCGCGACGGCGCGGACCGTGTTGAGAATCTGGGCGAACTGGTTAATGCCGCTGCGGCATTCATGCAGGAGGAGGGCAGCGGCGATCTGGCGACGTTCTTAGCGCACGCGGCGCTTGAGTCCGGCGTGAACCAGGCCGCCGAAGGCATGGACGCGCTGCAAATGATGACGGTGCACTCGGCCAAGGGGCTTGAATTTCACGCTGTGTTCCTCACCGGCCTGGAGGAGGGCTTGTTTCCGCACGAGCAAAGCGTCAGTGAGGACGATGGCCTCGAGGAGGAACGGCGCCTGGCCTATGTGGCCGTCACCCGCGCACGCACCCGCCTGTATCTGTCATTTGCGCAGACGCGCATGCTGCACGGGCAGACGCGCTACAACATTGCCTCAAGGTTTCTGGATGAGATACCGGATGGCTTGTTGAAATGGCTCACGCCGCGATTGGGATCGGGTTTGTCGCGGGAGACTGCGTGGGAGCCGCAGGTTCAGACGCAAACATTGACAGCGAGCACCAGTCAAAAAGAAGCGGCCCACGGATTTCGTATCGGTCAGTCGGTGCAGCACGCCAAGTTTGGTCAAGGCGTGATCGTGAGCGCCGAAGGTTCTGGCAAGGATGCGCGATTGCAGATTAATTTTGGGCGGCAGGGGATGAAATGGCTGGCGCTGGAGTACGCCAAGCTTGAGCCTATTTAGGCGATTCAATTCTAATAATTTCAGAGCGGTCTGATAAAAGTTTCAGAGCGATCTAATAAAAGTTTCAAAGCGGTCTAATATCGAATTGCTTTTTACTGTAAATGCCTGCCAACTGCGCATTCAGTCGAAAAATTACATGAAATATTGGATTGGCGCCGGGGAACGGATGCGCATCGAATCAAGACAGATTACTGTCAATTGAATCGATTCGAATCCGGCCTGGCATTTCAACCCACTTCATCCTGAAACAACTGCAACTGTCGCGTCCCCAGCAGCACCGCTTGCTCGACCGCCTGCTTGGCTTTTGCCAGCGTGGCCGCTTCACCCAGGTGGTTGCCGCCCTGCCACCGGTAGATCCCGTCCCACTCGCCTTTGGGGCCGAGTTTTACTGTTCCCAGTTTTTTCTTGCCCAACCAGTAGCCGTGCGAGTAGTAGCCTCGCTCCCAAATAGGGGGCTTGAGGACGCGGCGTTTGGCAGGTTTGGTCATAAATCGGTGATTTTTGAGGCAATGGGCATACCTTAACGGGGAGGGGCTTTGTCGCGCAAGTGCTCTGGGTGCTCTGGTCCTGGCAAGTCCCGTCAATAGCAAATGATTTGTCCGGTGAAAAAAGGCATTCAGGCCATCGCGCCTTGCGCCACTAAGAGGTAACGCGTAGCCCGACCGACAAGTTGCCAGGCGATAACGGCCACCCAATTGAGTTTTAGCCATCCCGCGGCAACGCACAGCCCATCGCCTACCAGTGGCAGCCACGCGAGGATCATGGCTGGTGCGCCATAACGTTGCAGGCGGGCGATTTGCGTCAAAGGTTTTCTCGATCCGATGAATCGTCCGATCAGGTAAGAACTCATGCCGCCTAGTGTGTTTCCTACTGTCGCGATAATCAACGCGGGCCAGTACATATCGCCATGAAGTTTGATTGCGGCGAACAGTGCCGCTTCGGAACTCAAGGGGATCAATGTCGCGGCAAGAAAGCTTGCCGCGAACAGCGACACCATACTACCGAATGGCGTGACAAGCGCTGCAAGCAGTGATTCCATTTGTCCGAGCATAAGGTAATTGCCGCCTTCGGGTAGAGTTACAGCCTGTTTTTCAACGGCGCCGTAGCGCAAAGAGTTCCAGGTGATGAAAAAGCCCGCAAAGAATCAGCCCACATCGCAAAAGCTCGCGAGGAATAAACCTGCTCTGAAAAAGCCTGCCCTGCATAAGCTCGCGAGGAATAAACCCGCTCTGAATAAGACGGACTATCTCGAACGCATTCTCAAAGCGCGCGTCTACGACGTGGCGGTGCAAACGCCACTGGAACTCGCGCCGATATTGTCCAGACGCATGGGCAATCGGCTGCTGTTGAAGCGCGAAGATATGCAGTCGGTGTTTTCCTTCAAGCTGCGCGGTGCCTACAACAAAATGGCCCACCTCACCCCGGCGCAATTGGCGCGCGGAGTGATTGCCGCCTCAGCGGGCAATCACGCCCAAGGTGTGGCGCTTGCAGCGCAGCGCCTGCATTGCAAGGCTTTGATTGTGATGCCGGTGACCACGCCCGCGATCAAGGTGAACGCGGTCAAGGCGCGCAGCGCGCAGGTGGTGCTCCACGGCGACTCTTATTCCGATGCCTATATTCACGCGAAGAAACTTGCCTCGCGTTCGCGCATGTGCTTTGTGCACCCCTATGACGATCCCGATGTGATCGCGGGCCAGGGCACCATCGGCATGGAGGTGTTGCGCCAGGCCACCGAGCCGGTGCATGCGATTTTTGTCGCGGTAGGCGGTGGTGGACTGATTTCGGGTATTGCTTCTTACGTGAAGCGCTTGCAGCCGGGGATCAAGGTGATCGGGGTTGAACCCGTGGACGCCGATGCCATGGCGCGGTCTCTTAAAGCGGGGCGACGTGTGGTCCTCGATCACGTGGGCCTGTTCGCCGACGGCGTGGCGGTGCGCCAGGTTGGCGAGGAAACCTTTCGTCTGTGCCGCGAACTGGTGGATGAGATGATTTTGGTGGATACGGATGCCATCTGCGCCGCGATCAAGGATGTATTCGAGGATACCCGTACCGTATTGGAGCCGGCGGGCGCGCTGTCGATTGCCGGCGCCAAGGCCTATGCGGAGAAAAAGAAGCTCAAGGGCCGCACCTTGGTGGCGGTTGCCAGCGGCGCCAACACCAATTTCGATCGCCTGGGTTTTGTCGTCGAGCGAGCCGAGGTGGGCGAGCACCGCGAAGCGCTGCTCGCTGTCACCATCCCTGAGAAACCCGGCAGCTTTCGTAAGTTCTGCACGCTCCTGGGCGCGCGCAACATCACCGAATTCAACTATCGCATGGGCGATCCCGGCAGTGCGCATGTGTTCGTTGGGGTCAACGTGCATAACCGCGAGGAAACGCACCGCATGGTGCGATCACTTTCCCGCCACGGCATCAAGACTTCGGATCTTTCGGACGACGAGTTTGCCAAATTGCATGTGCGCCACCTTGTTGGCGGCCATATGCCTCAGGACATCGGCAAACGGTCCCCTGCGGAACTGATTTACAGGTTCGAATTTCCCGAACGTCCCGGCGCCCTGATGCGCTTTCTCAACGAAATGCGCTCAGATTGGAATATCAGTCTGTTTCACTATCGCAACCACGGCGCCGATACCGGGCGTGTGCTGGTAGGCATGCAGGTGCCCAAGTCGGAGATGCGCCAATTTCGCCAGTTCCTCGACTCCTTAGGTTACCCCTTTGTGGATGAGAGCCGCAATCCGGCTTATCGCCTGTTCCTGCGCTGACATCAAAGCGTGACCGCAGGCCCGGCAAAAGCCGAATAGAACCTGGTTTCCGTTCCTGCTCAGGGCATAGCGCCGCTTATCTCAAGATACCTTAGATGAGCGGGCACAAAAATCTAAAAACTGTTTCATTGCTGTGTCAGCCATAGGCATCAACTTTGCGCTGTTTCATCCGTAAGTTTAAGAGCCAGGATAAATATTGAAGAGTCAAAGTTCTAGGGTCAATGCGCAGTGCTTTGATGCAGTGCATTGAAATACATGCAACATTGAGAGGGAGATCGCCATGCGAATGCTTGATGATGTATACGGAGCCGACAGGGATAGTTTTCCGCTTGAGCAGGAGGCGCGTTGGCGCATCTCCCGTCTGGAGTGGGATGAGGAGGCGTCGGAACAAAACGAAGAAGTCCGGTACGTCGCCGCCGATGAACGCCGCGCCCGGGTCGTGCTGATTCACCGCTAAACCCGGCACCGCTAAACCCGGCCGCTAATCGATTTCATCGCGCCGGTTTTCGGGCGCGTTGGCGTAGCAGACTGGTGAGCTGAGGGAAAGGCCGTTGCCATTCTCAGTCGCGGCAAGAAACTGAAGGCCCGCCTCATCGCGGCGATACACGCCGCGTTCGGTCACCACGTAATCCATCGCAATGTCGTGGGATTGCGGATGGATTGTTTCGATACGCGCCAATTCATGTGCCACGCCAATAATTGCGGGCCGCGGTTGCAGCGCCGCCAAAGTGCGGTCGAAATATCCGCCCCCGTAGCCCAGCCGATATCCTAAGGCGTCGAAACCCACCATCGGCAGCAGCACCACGCGCGGTTGGCATTGTGGTGTCGAACTGGGATAGGGAATGCCCAAGGCGCCCTTTGACATGGCGACACCGGGATGCCATTCGCGGAATTGCAGGGCGGTGGCGCGCGCGACCACAACGGGCAGGAGGGTGGTGGTCCCGAATGAGCGCAGGCCTGCCGCAAGGTGGCGCGCGTCGTATTCATTGCGGTAGGGCCAGCAGATGGCAAGCATCGTGCCGCCTAAGCCCGGAAAGCTCCGTCGCAGGTGCCCATCTATCGCCACGCGCCACGCCTGCAGGTGACCCGGATCGATTGACTCGCGCAGGGCAATCAGGTGCTTGCGTTGGTCGCGCCGCCACGCGGCATAGGCTGGGTCAGCGGAGGTCATTACGCGATTATGTTTGAGAAATTTTATTGCTTGGAGGACAGCTTGAAGCGAGAATAAAGGAACTTAACCCATCGAGGTAATCATGAGGCAACTATTTGCGATGCTGATATTGGCAATGTTCGCGCTGGGAGCGCCGCTTGCAGTTTTGGGACAGGATAAAGCCAAAGCCGACGACAAATCCAAGCAGGACGCCAAGGCGAAGCAGGACGACAAAGGCAAAAGCGCCGACAAAGGCAAATCCGCGGACAAGGGGAAATCGGACGACAAAGGCAAGGCAGGTGACAAGGGCAAATCGACCGAGGTCATTGATATCAACAGCGCCAGCGCCCCCCAATTGATGACTCTTGATGGCATTGGCGATGCACGCGCGGCGGCAATCATCAAGGGCCGGCCCTATCGCGGCAAGAACGAGTTGGTCGAAAAGAAAATCATTCCCGAGTCGGTCTACGACAAGATCAAGGATAGGATGATCGCGCACCAGGCGCCGGCTAAGAAGTAGTCGAAGCAAACCCGGATAATCGAAGCAATCCCGAAGAGTCGAGGCAATCCCGACCGTTTGGGTGGCCGGACTGGGTGTGCAGTGTGGTATTGTCGCAGCGAGATTTTTTTGAAACCTCCTTTAAATTAGGCTCTTGCTATGATGGTTTTGAGAAAAACCATGAACTTGGGCCATACCTTGGCAAGGCCTGGATTTCGCCCTTTCAACGTGGCGCTTGCCGCGGCTGTACTCTCGGTGTTTGCGCTTGCTGTTTCCGGCCTTGCCTGGGGCGCCGCCGCCAAAACGGATAAATCCGAGCAGGCCGTGCTCTACGCACGTGATGCGTTCGGCGCCGGTAACTCGCAGGCGCTTTCTCGCGTAGCCCCGCAGGCGCGCGGACATGTACTCCAACCCTATGTCGATTACTGGCAGTTGCGTTTGCGCATCGAACAGGGCGGGGGTGATGGGATTCGGGAATACCTCGCCCGTCACGAGGGCAGCTATCTTGCCGAGCGGCTGCGCGCCGATTGGTTACGGGTACTTGGGAAAAAAGGCGATTGGGAAGGATTTCGCCGGGAGCGTCCAGCGCTGGTCAATGAGGATACGGATATCGCATGCCTGGGACTGCTTGAGCGGGTTACATCAGGCGATATCGCCGCTATAGAGGAGTTGAGGTCGTTCTGGCTCGCACCCCGGGAGTTGCCCGAGGGGTGCGCGACGCTGGCCGATCAACAATTGCGCGGTGGCGCCTATGGCGTTGCGCAGATCTGGGAGCGGTTCCGCATACTCGCGGATGCCGGCCAGATCGTGGCGGCGCGGCGCTCGCTTGCGGCATTGCCGACGCGCGAGCAGCCTGCCGCCGCGCTGTTTGAGCATATTGTGGCCGCTCCTACGCGATACCTGTTGCAGTTACAGAGCCTGGCAGACACGCGAACCGCCCGCGAAATGGTGATATTTGCCCAGATGCGTCTCGCGCGATCCGACCCGCAGGCTGCTGCGGTTCACTGGAACGAATCATTGCGCTCGAACTTTTCCGCCGAGGACCAGAGCTATGTCTGGGGGCAAATCGCGCGTTGGGGCGCGCGTCTTCATATGCCTGAGGCAGTGAACTGGTTTGCCTGGGCCGATAAAGCCAACTTGAATGACGAGCAACATGCCTGGCGTGTTCGCATCGCTCTGCGAAACGGCGTTTGGCCCGATGTGCGCGCCGCTATCGAGCAAATGAGCCCGCAATCGCGCCTGGAATCGACCTGGATTTATTGGCGCGCACGAGCGCTGAAAGAGGCGGGGAATGGAGAGGGTGCGCGTGCCGAATTTACTCGCATTGCCGCAGAGTTCAGCTTCTACGGCCAAATGGCTGCGGAGGAACTGGGTACCACCTTCAAGTTGCCCGCGCTGGCGCCCGCGCCAAGTACCGATGAGCTGGCCCAGGCGCATGCCTCGCCGGGCCTGCAGCGCGCGCTCGCGCTGTTTCGCCTGGCGATGCGAACCGAAGCGGTGCGTGAATGGAATTGGTCGCTTCGCGGCATGAGTGATCGCCAGTTGATCGCAGCCTCCGAGATCGCCCGACGCAATGAAATCTGGGACCGCGCCATCAACACCGCCGACCGCACCGTTGCCCAGCATGATTTTCGTTTGCGTTATCTCGCGCCGTATCAGCAGGCCTTGACCGGTCAGGCAAAAACGCAAAACGTGGACGAACACTGGGTGCTGGGATTGGTGCGCCAGGAGTCGCGCTTCATCTGGAACGCCAAATCGTCGGCGGGCGCCGCCGGCCTGATGCAATTGATGCCCGCCACCGCTCGCTGGGTCGCCCAGAAAATGGGAATGAAGAATTTCAACGGATCCAATGTCACCTCGGTGGATGTTAATGCGGCGTTGGGAGTGTTTTACTTGCGCACCGTACTCAATGAATTGGACGGGCATCCGGTATTGGCCTCCGCTGCCTATAACGCCGGCCCAGGCCGGGCGCGGCGCTGGCAGGATGCGAGGCCCTTGGAGGGCGCGATCTACGCCGAGAGCATTCCCTTTGATGAAACACGCGACTACGTTAAGAAAGTGATGACCAACGCCATGTATTATGCTGCGGTCCAAGGTGGCAATCCGCGCAGCCTGCGTGAACGCATGGGCGTGATCGGCGCCCGCGGACGGACTCAGACGAGCAATATCCCCTAGCAATTGCATACGCAACCTAAGATAGCTTGCAACTTATCGAGAAATTTATGATTCATTACACACATGCCCCTGACGAGGCTGTCAGGTATTTGGGAATGACCAATAGGCACTTCCGAGCTAAGTGGTGACAACTCTTACAAAGAACCGGGGTTTGAATAGGGTTTTAATACGTCCCGTCGTTATGTGGATTTGCGCTTTTTGCAACGCTACATTTTGGCGGGAAAGGCGACCTCAAAGACACCCTGTTTGGTTACGGTTACGCCGGTTTAGGTCTCACGTTTTGGGTCCTACCGTTTTGAGTTTGCGTTCTTTTATTTAATCGGCTTATGTCCAAGATTCTGGTGATTGGCGGTTCGGGTTTCATTGGTAGCCACGTGGTCGCGCGGCTTGCCCAGGATGGGCACGAGCTGCGCGTGCCGACACGGTTGCGCCAGCGCGCCAAGCATCTGATTTTGTTGCCCACGGTTGATGTGACAGAAGCCGACGTTCACGATGATCGCGCCTTGGATCATCTGGTTACAGGAGTCGATGCCGTGGTGAATCTGGTGGGCGTGCTGCATAGCCGCGCCGGAAATCCCTATGGCCACGATTTCGCCCAGGCTCATGTCGCGCTGCCGCGTCGGATTCTCGATGCCTGTTACAAAGCCGGCACACGGCGCTTGGTCCACGCCAGCGCGGTCGGCGCAACACAGGACTCGCCCAGCGAGTACCTTCGCTCCAAGGCCGCCGGCGAAGAGGTTTTGATTGCCGCTCGCGCTCGGATCGATGCGACGGTGCTGCGCCCCTCGGTGGTATTTGGTCCCGAGGATCGTTTCCTTAATTTATTCGCGGCGCTGAATCGATGCTTCCCCGCCATACTGTTGGCCTGTCCTGAGGCAAAGTTTCAGCCAGTGCATGTGGCCGATGTGGCCGAATGTGTTGCGCGCTGTCTCTGGGATCGTTCCAGCATCCATCACCACTACGATTTGTGCGGGCCTAGGGTATATACGCTGCGCGATCTGGTGAAATTTTCCGGTACGGCGAGCGGCCGTTGGCGTCCCGTGATTGGCCTGCCGGATAGCATAGCGTACTTGCAGGCATGGGCGATGGAGTGGCTGCCGGGCAAGCTGCTGACCCGCGACAATCTACGTTCGATGCGCGTGGACTGCGTCAGTGCGGCCGAGTTCCCGTTTGGCATTCGACCCCAATCAATGGAGGACACGGCGCCGGCATGGCTTGCCAAAGAATTCTTTTATTCACACTACGATAAGTTTCGCGGCAGGGCTGGTCGTTGATCTCGAATTTGAGTGGCGACCGAGCCGCCGCGGAGCGCTGACACCGATGCAGGTCTACCAGGTCGGCGGATCAGTTCGCGATGGTTTGCTCGGTCTGCCGGTCGCCGATCGCGACTGGGTAGTAGTTGGCGCCACGCCGGAGCAAATGGGGCGCGACGGCTATCTGCCGGTGGGCAAGGATTTCCCGGTTTTCCTGCATCCGGATACCAAGGAGGAATATGCGCTTGCCCGCACCGAGCGCAAGACCGCGCGCGGCTATAAGGGCTTTTCCGTGCATGCCTCCCCCGAGGTGACTCTGGAGGAAGATCTCGCTCGCCGCGATCTCACCATCAACGCCATGGCGCGCGGCGAGAATGGCGTGCTCATCGACCCGTTTGGCGGCGAGGGTGATTTGCGCGCCGGCCTGTTGCGCCATGTGAGCCCTGCGTTTGTCGAAGACCCGGTGCGCATACTTCGAGTGGCGCGATTCGCGGCGCGTTTCGGATTTACGATCGCCCCTGAGACCGCGGCATTGATGCAAAGCATGGTTGTCGGCGGTGAAGCCGAATCACTGGTTGCCGAACGCGTCTGGCAGGAATATGCGCGAGGCTTGATGGAGAAAGATCCGTGGCGCATGTTGGCAGAGCTTGCGCAATGCGGCTATCTGTCGAAATCCAGCCCGGCGTTGGCCATCGAGGCGGAAAATGGCCTGCCGGCGAATCCCAATAGTGATCTGGTCGCCCGCGCGCTGGCGTTTGCGGGGAAAGAGAAACAGGCTTTGGCGGTGCGCTTTGCCCTCATGACTCGTGCCGTGCGGGAAAGTCCCGATGGGCTTGAAGTCTTCTGCGCTGCGCTGCGGGTACCGGCCGAATGCCGCGACCTGGCGATGCTTGCGGCCCGCCAGGTCGCGGTGGCGCTGCGCGCCGACAGCCTCGCCCCGGGCGAAATGCTCGGCCTGGTCGAGGCAATCGATGCGTTTCGCCGTCCGGGACGCCTGGATGACCTGATGGACGTAGCCGAGGCGGAGACCTTCGCCGCGCGACATTGGGTGCAACTGCCGTTTGCCCCGCGTCATGCGGCGCGCGCCGCGCTCGCGACGGCGCGGCGCGTCGACGCGCAGGCCCTGGCCGCGGAAGGCGGGGACATTGGCGCGCGCATACGCGCGGCGCGTTACGCCAATTTGATGCGGACCCTCGGCGGGAACTCCCAAGGATGAGCGAGGATGTAAGCGCCGATTCGGTATGGCGCGAATTGGCAGCCAATCTTTCCGCGGGCACGCGGCTTGCCTTGTTCATGCCGGTGCGGGCGGGGGAAATCAAGGTCTCAGGTTCGAATTACACCCTTCTGATGGCGGTGAGCTTCGCGGTCTGGTTATTTGGCGGTATGGCGAGGGAAGGTTTTCCTGGCGCCCTCAATCCGGGCGCATTGACCATAGGGCTCGCGCAGATTCCCATAGTTCTCCTGTTTTGCATTCTCGCCGCGGCGGTGTTGCGCGAGCCCGCGTATGCAATGTCATTCGCGGTTTTTCTGGTCGCGAGCGATCCATTATTCGAGCTGGTGGCGGTGCTGGCCTACCACTTGGGGCAATCGGAGCCGCTGGCCGACTACGCGCCTATCCTGAATCAGGTATTTCTTCTTTGGGCCTTCATTACCCTGATGCGTGTACAAGTGATTGTCTCGGGTTGGAGGACTTGGCGCTCGTTCGCGGCATCGCTTTTGTTCGTGCTGATGTTGGCGCTTTTCGCGTTTGGGTTCCCACGCAGCGAACTTTGGAGCGGTGTGCAAGAAGCGACGGAGCGTTCCGCGGAGGGTCTGATCCGCGAGGATCTGTTTCATCTGCAGGGTAGTCTTTTAGAGGAACAATTAGTCCAGTTGCAGGCACAGCGCCCTGGCATCGACGATGTGTACTTTCTGGGCGCGGCGCCGTATGCCTTCCAGGACACCTTTGCCAACGAACTGGGTGCAGTGCGCCGCTTGATGGACGAACGCTTCGATACCGCGGGACGTTCGATCGCGCTTGCCAACCATGCCTCGACCCTGGCCAGTTTGCCCCTGGCGACGGTGTCGAACCTTCGCGCCGCGCTCGAGTACCTCGGCGAAACCATCGATACCGAGGAAGACATAGTGTTCCTGTTTTTGACCACGCACGGTGGCGCGAATCACGAACTATCGTTCGAGATGCCGCCGCTCGCGTTGACGCAGTTGAATCCGACTTTGCTTTCCCGCATGCTGGCCGACAGCGGCATCAAATGGAAGGTGATCGTGGTATCGGCCTGCTATTCGGGTGGTTTCATCGAGCCTTTGAAAGACGACAACACCCTGATCGTTACGGCGTCAGATGCGGGCAATACCTCGTTTGGATGTGAGTCAAACAGTAAATTCACCTGGTTCAGCCAGGCTTATTTTGACGAGGCTTTGCGCAAGACGCGCTCGTTCGCCGATGCGTTCAGTGAAGCCCGGGCGACGGTGGCTGCGCGCGAGAAAAGCCAGGGCAACACGCCCTCGAATCCGCAGATGCATCTGGGCGCGGCTATGAAGGCGAAACTGGAGGCCCTGGAGCGCCGTCTGGATTCGGCCGACCCTGGGAGAGCGGCGGTGCATGCGGGTTTGCGTTCAGGCTCGAATCGATAAAGCGCTCGACCGACACCCATCAGGCCAAGTCAACGCCAATTCGGTTGCGCGCGTTGTCTTCGAATGAGGCGACAATTTATTCTGCTGTTTCTTATCGGCGCGCAGGTGTTGACCTCTGGTATCGCCGCGGCTGCGACCGCGCGACTCAAGCAAGCCAGGGCATGGGAGAAGGCCGACGCCAACGGCGACGGCGTTTTGTCTTGGCAAGAGGCGCGGCGAATGCCGCGTCTCGCGCGGCATTTCGACGCCATTGACGCTGACCGCGATGGCGCGATCACCGGTGGTGAGGTGCGGGCATGGCGGGATTCAGCGCGAGTGCGAAATCGACCCGCATCCGGCAAGGGCGTCGATGAAGTCATGCGGCTTGCCGACCATAACGGCGATGGGCTTCTGACCCGCATCGAGTTCACGCAAGGCCATCCGCGCTTTGCGCCACGCTTTGATCGCATCGATGTCAATCGGGATGGCATGCTCGCGAGAAATGAATTAGCTGATTGGCTCGCCACCAGGCGGATGGCGCGTCCTTCAAAACAATTGCGTCAATAAGCCGAGCGCCAGCGACATCAGAATCGTCGAGGTAAAAGGCAGATAGCGATCGCGCCCGCGAAAGCGCACCACGATATCGCCTGGCAAGCGCCCCAGGCCTAAGCGCGACAGCCAGGGAGACAGTGCGGTGAGTATTGTCAGCGCGATCACCAGCGTCAAAATCCACTTCAGCAATTATCAAACCTCCGGGATATCAAGGGAATTAACAGTGAATTTTAGTCACTTGCCAGCTAAGTGTTGACAATTCTGGCAAGGAACGAAGGTTTGAATACATCCCGTCAATTTATAAAGTTGCGCTTTTGCTACTTTATAAATTGACGGGAAAGGTGGCCTCAATGACACCATGTTTGGTTCCTGCTCCGCCGGCTTAGGAAGAAGCAAATTATCGAGGAATCAAGTTCTCGAAGATTCAAATGCTCGAAGATTCAAGTTTCGCCGTGACTTCCATTGTAGACTTCCGCCGATGATAATAATCAAGGCGTACCGGCGGAGGATGACACGATGATCGATCTCTACACCTGGGGCACACCGAATGGCAAGAAGGTTTCCATCATGCTGGAGGAGTGTGCGCTCCCATATACCTTGCACAAAATCAACATCGGCAAGGACGATCAGTTCGCCCCCGATTACCTGAAGATAAACCCCAACGGCAAGATTCCTTCCATCGTCGATTCCGAAGGGCCGGGAGCTAAGCCGATTTCCATGATGGAATCAGGCGCAATCCTTATATATCTTGCAGAGAAGACCGGCAGGTTCCTTCCATCCGATGCCGCGGGTCGTTACCAGACGCTTGCGTGGCTCATGTTCCAGATGGGCGGGGTGGGTCCGATGTTCGGGCAGACACATCACTTCCTGCGCGCGGCAAAGGAGCAAGTGCCCTACGCCATCGCACGCTATACCAATGAAAAAGATCGTCTCTATGGCGTATTGAACACGCGCCTTGGCGAGGCCGAATACCTCGCCGGAGATTATTCAATAGCCGATATCGCTACGTTTCCCTGGGTGTCGCGCTTTGAGTGGCACAACACCAAACTGGCGGACTACCCTAACGTGGATCGCTGGTTCAAAGCCATAGGCGCGCGTCCGGCGGTGCAAAAGGGAATGTCGGTGCCTTCTTAGCTTCCCCCAACCCAGTTATAGCCGTCGTTCTCCCAATACCCGCCCGGATAGGTATTGGTGACGAACATGGCGGTGATGTGCTTGGGGTTCTTGTAGCCAAGCTTGGTCGGAAGGCGCAGC
>CAMDFL010000020.1 GCA_945897475.1 Bordetella parapertussis | reverse complement strand
AATCCCTACGTGGAACCGGTACACGTGCTTGCGGCGCTGCTAGCGCTGGAGGATGGTGGCGCGCTGCTGGCGCGCGCTGGCGTTAAATTGCCAGGCCTCAAAGAAGCTGCAAAAAAAACCATTGATCGCTTGCCCAAGGTCGAAGGCGGTGGTGGTGAAATTCAGATTTCAAGGGAACTCACCGGACTGCTCAATATCACCGATCGCGAAGCGCAGAAACGCGGCGATCAGTTCATTGCTGCGGAATTGTTTTTCCTTGCCTTGGCCGATGATAAAGGCGAGGCAGGGCGCCTGTTCAAGGATGCCGGTGGCAATCGCGCTGCGTTGGCAAATGCGATCGCCGCGGTGCGCGGTGGCGAGCCGGTCGCCAATGCCGAGGCCGAGGGCCAGCGTGAATCCTTGAAGAAATACACTCTTGATCTCACCGAGCGGGCGCGATCGGGAAAGCTCGATCCGGTGATCGGACGCGACGATGAAATTCGCCGCGTTATCCAGATTCTGCAGCGGCGTACCAAGAACAATCCGGTGCTGATCGGCGAACCCGGCGTGGGCAAGACCGCGATAGTTGAAGGGCTGGCGCAGCGCATTGTCAACGATGAAGTGCCCGATACATTGAAAGGCAAGCGGGTTTTGTCCCTTGACATGGCCTCGTTGTTGGCCGGGGCCAAATATCGCGGGGAGTTCGAGGAGCGGCTCAAATCGGTATTAAAGGAACTCTCCCAGGACCAGGGCCAGACCATCGTCTTCATTGACGAGTTGCATACCATGGTGGGGGCGGGCAAGGCCGAAGGCGCCATCGACGCGGGCAATATGTTGAAGCCGGCGCTGGCGCGCGGCGAGTTGCATTGTGTGGGCGCTACGACACTCGACGAATATCGCAAATACGTCGAAAAAGACGCGGCTCTTGAGCGTCGCTTCCAGAAGGTGTTGGTGGGCGAGCCCACGGTGGAGGCCACCATCGCCATTCTGCGCGGCCTGCAGGAGAAATACGAAGTGCACCACGGCGTTGATATCACCGATCCGGCGATCGTTGCCGCAGCGGAACTCTCGCATCGTTATATCACCGACCGATTCCTGCCGGACAAGGCGATCGACTTGATCGACGAAGCCGCCGCCAAGATCAAGATGGAAATCGACTCCAAGCCCGAGGTGATGGACAAACTCGATCGACGCACCATTCAATTGAAGATCGAGCGAGAGGCGGTAAAACGGGAAAAGGACGAAGCCTCGCAAAAGCGACTGGCGCTTATTGAAGAGGAAATCGCCAGATTGGAGCGTGAATACGCTGATCTGGAAGAGGTCTGGAAGGTGGAGAAAGCCAATGTGCAGGGCTCACAGCACATCAAGGAAGAGTTGGAGAAGTTAAAACTCGAAATGGATGCCGCCAAGCGCAAAGGGGACTGGCGAGTGGTCTCGGAGATTCAGTATGGCCGGATTCCTCAACTTGAAGCCCAGATCAAGAAAGTCGAGGGGGCGGGCGGCGGCATGCAGGCGACCGGCAAACCCAAGCTGTTACGCACCGAAGTCGGCGCCGAGGAAATCGCCGAAGTAGTGTCGCGCGCCACCGGCATCCCGGTGTCGAAGATGATGCAGGGCGAACGCGATAAGTTGTTGAAAATGGAAGATCGCCTGCACGAGCGCGTCGTCGGCCAGAACGAGGCGGTGCGTCTGGTTGCTGATGCCATCCGTCGATCGAGAGCAGGCTTGGCCGATCCCAATAAGCCTTATGGCTCGTTTCTCTTTCTTGGCGCTACCGGTGTTGGTAAAACCGAGCTTTGCAAGGCCTTGGCCTCGTTCCTGTTCGATTCAGAAGATCATCTCATCCGAATCGACATGTCCGAATTTATGGAGAAGCACTCGGTGGCTCGCCTGATCGGTGCGCCGCCGGGATATGTCGGTTATGAGGAAGGCGGGCATCTGACCGAAACGGTACGCCGCAAACCCTACAGCGTGATTTTGCTCGATGAAATGGAGAAGGCGCACCCCGATGTGTTTAATGTCCTGTTGCAAGTGTTGGACGATGGCCGCATGACCGATGGTCAGGGTCGCACCGTGGATTTCAAGAATACCGTGGTGGTGATGACATCCAACCTCGGTTCGCAAATGATCCAGCAATTGTCGGGCAGCGATCCCGGTCTCATCAAGACGGCGGTGATGGCCGAAGTAAGAACGCAACTGCGGCCGGAATTCGTCAATCGAATCGACGAAATCGTGGTGTTTCATGCGCTGGATGAAAAAAACATTCGCAATATCGCGAAAATACAAATGCGCTATCTGCAGCAACGGCTTACCAAGTTGGAGATGAAACTGGAGGTGAGCGATACGGTATTGGCTAAACTTGCCGAAATCGGTTTCGACCCGGTGTATGGCGCGCGGCCATTGAAGCGCGCGATTCAAACTGCCATCGAAAATCCGCTGGCAAAGCTTATTCTCGAAGGACGTTTCGCGGCCAAGGACACGATCAGCGCCGAATGGCAACGCGGTGCGATTCGATTCGAGAAGGTCGAAGAAAAGGCGGCAGCCTGAATAGTCACCAATAAAACTGTATTCGGGTTTTGGATGAATTCGTGCTGGGTTGATTGATTAAAGACTGGTTTGGCACGACACGCGAAAAGCGAAGACTGGTTCGGCACGACACGCGAAAAGCGCAGGAAATCGCTTGTCGCGCGTGGATTCGCGGCTCAGTCCGCCAACAATCTGCCTTGTGCCCACTCCAAATTACATGGTCGCTATGACGTGTAATTCCGATTCAAGTCCGACAGGCTGCCAGGGTCTCATGCGAGGCGAATGATCCATTTCCCTCCCATTCTGGAGGGTTTTGCGCTGCGTTTCATGCAGGAGGCTAGCCAGATTAGGCTGTGGCACAACTTCTAGTCGATTAAGAAGTGCTGTCGCTTAAGACGTGCTTGACAGGTTTATTGTGCGACGCAATAATTCTGGGGACTTCTGGCGGATTCCGCCTAATTGAACACTTTGAATCGCCACACTGAAAATGTCTGAAAATAGCAATCCACCTTTTGACGTCTTGTATAAGGCCGCTGAGGCTGCTTTGCAACAATGTCGCACTGGTTGGGCGCCGCAACCGGGGGCTCCTGGGGCCGATGGCGGGCAGGGCGAACCAGCCGCGAAGCTGGTATCTCTGCAAGCTGATTATTATCAAAAGCAATTGGTAATGTGGAAGGCATTTCTTCGTGGCGAGAGCGCTGATTTGCAGGAAGGCCAGCCAGCCAAAAGTGATAGGCGTTTTACCTGCGCCGAATGGTCCACCAGCCCTTATTTTGATTTCATCCGCAAGTCCTATTTGCTCTCCGCGAACTATCTGACCGAAATGGCGCATTCGGTTCAGTTAGAGGGAAAAGCCAAGGAGCGATTGGAGTTCGCCACCCGCCAGTTCGTCGATGCGATGAGCCCCGCAAATTTCGCTGCGACCAACCCTGAGGTGCTCAAACTCGCGCTGGAATCCAAGGGCGAAAACTTTGCCCACGGAATACAAAACCTGATCGACGACCTGTCCAAAGGCCGCCTCTCCACTACCGACGAGTCGGAATTTGAAGTCGGCCGCAACTTGGGCGTCACCTCGGGTCAGGTGATTTTCGAGAACGAACTGATTCAGCTGATTCAATATGCCCCGGCGACGACGCAGGTGTACAAGCGCCCCTTGTTGATGGTGCCGCCCTGCATCAACAAGTTCTACATCCTGGATATGACCCCTGAAACCTCTTTGGTGCGCTTCGCGGTTGAACAGGGGCACACTGTTTTCATGGTGTCCTGGCGCAACATCGAGGCGGAGCAGGGTCACCTTGTCTGGGACGACTACCTGCGTCTGGGTTTGATGGAAGGCATAGCGGCGGCACACGCTATCTCGCGTGCTGACAAGATCAATGTGCTTGGTTTTTGTGTCGGCGGCACCCTGCTCGCTTCGGTGCTCGCGGTACTCGCCGCAAAAGGCGATGATCGCGTGGCCAGCGTCACATTGCTTGCAACCCTGCTTGATTATTCCGATCCAGGCGAACTGGGCATGTTCATCGACGAGCAGCATGTCGCCACGCGCGAGGCGTCTATAGGCAGCGGTGGCGTCTTGCCCGGCAAGGAGCTTTCCGTTGTGTTTTCGTCATTGCGCGCCAATGACATGGTGTGGGCCTACGTTGTGAATAATTACCTTAAGGGCAAGCAGCCGGCCGCCTTCGATCTGCTTTACTGGAATGCCGATTCGAGCAGTTTGCCAGGTCCTATGTATTGCTATTACCTTCGCAACACCTATCTTGAGAATAACTTACGTGTGCCCGGCAAACTAAGTATGCTGGGGCAAAAGGTGGATCTCGGACGGATCGACCTGCCTGCCTATATTCTGGCGATGCGCGAAGACCATATCGTTCCGTGGAAAGCCGCTTATCTGTCGCGTGGCTTGTTGGGCGGTGATAGACGCTTCGTCCTGGGCGCAAGTGGGCATGTTGCGGGAATTGTCAATCCGCCAGCGAAGAACCTTCGCAGCCACTGGATAGAAGACACAGCGGCTGGAAACAAACGTTCCGAGCAAGCTGTCCTTGATTCACAGGCCTGGTTCGATGCGGCGAAACAAGTGCCGGGCAGTTGGTGGAATGATTGGGCGCAGTGGCTGGCAAAGTGGGGCGGCGCCAAGGTTCGTGCGAAGAGTCAATTGGGCAACAAGGCGTATCGGCCCATCGAACCCGCGCCTGGACGTTACGTCAGGAAAAATATTGTCTAGCATGCCTCATGGGGCGTAACTCTAAAAAGAGCGTAAGCAAGCTGAAATAAGAGCATAAGCAACCTGAAATAAGCGCATAAGCAACCTGAAATAAGAGCATAAGCAACCTAAAAGGAAATCAACATGAATGACGTGGTCATAGTTGCGGCAGGTCGCACGGCGATCGGAAAGTTCGGCGGAACGCTTGCAAAAATTTCCGGCGCTGATTTAGGTGCGCATGTGATCAAGGGCGTTTTGGCTCGTGCCGGCCTTGCGCCTGATCAGGTATCGGAGGTATTCATGGGGCAGGTGTTGACTGCGGGTATCGGCATGAATGGCGCGCGCCAGGCCTCGCTGCGGGCAGGTGTGCCCAACACGGTGCCGGCGATGACAATCAACATGGTGTGCGGCTCCGGTTTGCGCGCGACTCACCTCGCGGCCCAGGCAATCATGGCGGGCGATTCGGAAATCGTGGTTGCCGGCGGCCAGGAAAACATGAGTCTCTCGCCTCACCTGATGCAAGGCTCTCGAGATGGAGTGCGTATGGGCGATGCGAAACTCATCGACTCCATGATCAACGATGGGTTGTGGGACGTATTCAACAATTACCACATGGGCGTCACCGCTGAAAACGTCGCCAAAGAGTTCGGCATCTCCCGCCAGGCGCAGGACGAATTTGCGGCAAACTCGCAGCAAAAAGCCGAAGCCGCGCAGAACGCGGGTCGCTTCAAGGACGAAATTTTGACTTTGGAAATTCCACAGCGCAAGGGCGATCCGTTGAAATTTGACGTGGATGAGTATCCCAAGCATGGCACCACCTCCGAATCGCTTGCGGGCCTGCGAGCGGCGTTCGACAAGGCGGGTACGGTCACCGCGGGTAATGCCTCGGGAATCAATGACGGCGCGGCGGCCGTGGTGATGATGTCGGCGAAAAAAGCGCAGGCATTGGGCTTGAAACCGCTGGCGAAAATCAAGGCTTATTCCTGCGCAGGTGTCGATCCCAAGATCATGGGTATGGGGCCGGTGCCGGCATCGCAATTGTGTCTTGCCAAGGCGGGCTGGAGCGCAGCCGATCTCGATTTGATGGAAATCAATGAGGCATTTGCGGCCCAGGCTTTGGCGGTCAACAAGCAGATGGGCTGGGATGCCAGCCGCATCAACGTGAATGGTGGTGCGATAGCCCTGGGTCATCCGATTGGTGCATCCGGATGCCGGGTATTAGTGACCCTGCTCTATGAAATGCTTCGCCGGGATGCCAAGAAAGGCCTCGCTTCGCTTTGTATAGGCGGCGGCATGGGGGTAGCGATCGCCGTTGAGCGGTAATTGTCAAGAATGGCATGCGTGAGGTGAGGGTGCCTGTGGTGAGGCACGAGGCAGACCGGGCTGTACTTCGTGGGCTGCACTACCTGAGCTTGTATTACGCAGGCTATACTACAGTTCACGTTGCGATACCATTTTCTCTAATGATTCAAGCATTTCTTGGGGTGATAAATGACAGGTCGAGTGGCATTGATTACCGGCGGCATGGGGGGGCTGGGCGAGACCATCAGCACCAAATTGGCTTTTGCGGGATACAAGGTGGTTGTTACTTATTCCCCGAGCAATAAGACCGCCGACCAGTGGATGGCCTTAATGAAATCCAGCGGCTACGATTTTCATGCCTATGCCTGCGATGTCGCTGATTTCGACTCCTGCAAGGCGTGTGTGGAGAAGGTGAGCAAGGAGGTGGGGCTGGTGGACATTCTTGTGAACAACGCCGGTATCACGCGTGATGTGACTTTTAAAAAAATGACCAAGTCGGATTGGGACGCGGTTATGCACACCAATCTGGATTCGGTATTTAATATGTCAAAGCAGGTCTGCGATTCCATGGTGGAGCGCGGCTGGGGCCGTATCATCAACGTGTCCTCCGTAAACGGCTCTAAGGGGGCTTTCGGACAGACTAATTACTCTGCGGCCAAGGCCGGAATGCACGGGTTTTCCAAGTCACTGGCGCTGGAGGTCGGGCGCAAAGGGGTCACCGTCAATACCATCTCGCCGGGTTATATCGGCACCAAGATGGTGACCGCGATTCCCAAGGAAATTCTCGACACCAAGATTATTCCGCAGATCCCGGTAGGCAGGCTTGGCCAGCCCGAGGAGGTCGCCGGTTTGATTATTTACCTGTGTTCCGAAGAGGCTGCCTTCGTCAATGGCGCCAATATCGCCATCAACGGCGGCCAGCACATGCAATAAGGAAGGCATTGAACCCCAGAGCAAAGTTGCTCGCGCCCGTAGCAGTGTGATATGACAGTGCTGGTTCTAAGGAGGACAATGCCCTCGTTGTTCACTGCGTCGCAACAATCGTTAAACCCATTCGCGCGCATCACCGGCGGTTCACAGGCAGGAAAATTTAATGGCTGATTCGATACGTCTGATCAAGAAGTATCCTAACCGCAGGCTCTACGATACCCAGACCAGCGCCTACATCACGCTCGCGGATGTGAAAGAGCTGGTGTTAAAAAACGAGAAATTCCAGGTGCTTGACGCCAAATCAGCCGAGGACCTGACGCGCGCTATTCTTTTGCAAATAATACTGGAGGAAGAGTCCAGCGGGACACCGATGTTCTCCTGCGACGTTCTCACTCAATTCATTCGTTCCTATGGCAATGCTATGCAGGGAATGATGGGTTCATATCTGGAACGCAACGTTCAGCTTTTCAGCGAGTTGCAGAAGAAAATGCAGGAGCAGTCACATTCTCTGCACGGTGACAACAAGGCGAGCCAAGATCTTTGGAATAAATTTATAGCCTTTCAGGGGCCGGCGATGCAAAGCCTGGTGTCCTCCTACATGGATCAGAGCGGAAGCATGTTCCTGCAGATGCAGGAAAAGGTGCAGAACCAGACGCGTAATATGTTCTCAGGCTTTAGTTTCCCCGGATTTCAAGCGGCCTCGCCAGAGGGCGTTGCAGAGAAAGAGTCCATGGCTAACAATGCGCATGAAGGCGAGAAAAAATCCTGAAGTCCACACAATCCGATGTCGCCTCGGCCAGAGTGCCCGTGGGTAAGGACACACATGTTGACGCCAACTTGATAAAACCTCCAAAAGTCGGTTTCGTTTCTCTGGGCTGTCCCAAGGCCCTGGTCGATTCGGAGCGCATACTCACGCAGCTTCGCACCGAGGGCTATCTCACTGCGGCGAATTATAAAGACGCCGAATTGGTGATCGTCAATACCTGCGGATTCATCGACAGCGCGGTGGAGGAATCACTCGATGCCATCGGCGAAGCGCTGGCCGAGAACGGCAAGGTGATCGTTACCGGGTGTCTGGGTGCCAAAGGCGACGTCGTTCGTGCAACCCATCCCAAGGTGCTCGCTGTAACCGGCCCGCATGCGGCAGACGAGGTGATGCGCGCGGTGCATCTCCATTTGCCTCAGCCGCTCGCCGACACCGCCAATCCCTTCACCAGCCTGGTGCCGCCGCAAGGCATCAAGTTGACGCCGCGCCATTATGCTTACCTGAAAATCTCCGAAGGCTGCAATCATCGTTGCACTTTCTGCATTATTCCTTCGATGCGTGGCGATTTGGTATCGCGGCCGATAGGCGAGGTGATGAGCGAGGCGGAGTCGCTGTTGAAATCGGGCGTGAAAGAGCTCCTGGTAATTTCGCAGGACACCAGCGCCTATGGCGTGGATATCAAATATCGCACCGCATTCTGGGATGGCCGGCCGCTGAAAACCCGTATGACTGAGCTTTGCAGGGCCTTGGGCGAGCTATGCGCGCGTTACGGCAACGCATGGGTACGCCTACATTACGTCTATCCCTATCCGCATGTCGACGAAGTGATTCCCTTGATGGCCGAGGGCCGGGTGCTGCCGTATCTGGATGTGCCGTTTCAACACGCCAGCCCGCGCATTTTGAAGCTCATGAAACGGCCGGCTAGCGCGGAGAACAATCTGGAACGTATTCGCGCCTGGCGGGAAATCTGCCCGGATCTGACCATTCGCTCGACCTTTATTGCCGGATTTCCAGGCGAGACAGAGGCCGAATTCGAAGAATTGTTGCAGTTCATCGAAGCAGCCGAACTGGACCGCGTCGGATGCTTTGCCTATTCCCCGGTTGAAGGCGCCAAGGCGAACGATCTGCCCGATCCAGTGCCCGATCGGGTGCGCGAGCAGCGACGTGGGCGCTTGATGACGCTGCAGGAAAAAATCAGCACCCGTCGATTGAAGGCGAAGGTCGGCGCCAGCATGAAAGTACTTGTCGACGAAATCACCGAGGAGGGTGCCATAGCGCGCTCAACTGCGGATGCGCCGGAGATCGACGGGCGCGTCATCATCGCGAAGCCCGGTGATTTGAAATCGGGCGACTGGGCGCAGGTGAAAATCACCCGCGCCGGCAAGCATGATCTCTGGGCCAGAATGATATAAAACCGTCTATTTTCGTGATTCCAATGCTGGTATTGACAGGAGATTTTCCTCATGGCCGCACGCGAAGTAGTGGTAGTCAGCGCGGTTCGCACTGCGATCGGCGGATACGGCGCATCCTTGAAGGACGTGCCGCCCACGCAGTTGGGTGCCATCTGCGTCAAGGAATCGCTTGCAAGAGCGAACATCGATCCGGCTTCAGTAGGACACGTGGTGTTCGGCAGCGTGGTGTTCGGCGAAGCGCGCGACATGTACCTGTCTCGCGTTGTGGCGATTGACGCAGGCTTGCCGGTCAGCACTCCGTGCCTGACAGTTAATCGACTTTGCGGCAGCGGCCTTCAGGCCGTGGTATCGGCATCGCAACACATCCTGCTCGGTGATTGCGATGTCGCTCTGGCCGGTGGCGCCGAGAGTATGAGTCGCGCCGCCTACATCATGCCTGCGGCGCGCTGGGGGCAGCGCATGGGTGATGCGCAGGTAGTCGATGCGATGACCTCCGCATTGCATGACCCCTTCGGCCATGGCCACATGGGCATCACCGCGGAGAACATCGCGGCGAAGTACGCTATCACGCGTGAACAGCAGGATGCCTATGCCTTGGAGAGCCACCGACGCGCGACTGCGGCGCTGGCAGCCGGTCATTTCAAGTCTCAAATAGTTTCTGTGGAAATCAAGTCGCGCAAGGGTGCGGTGCAATTCGAGACAGACGAGCACGTGCGCCGGGACCTGAAAATCGAAGATCTGCAAAAATTGAAAACGGTGTTCAAGAAGGACGGCACCGTAACCGCGGGTAATGCCTCCGGGATCAACGATGCCGCGGCAGCAGTCGTGTTGATGGAAGCGGGCGAAGCAAAGAGGCAGGGCGCTAAACCGCTGGCGCGACTGGTGGCTTATTCACACGCCGGTGTCGAGCCGCAACTGATGGGATTGGGGCCGATACCCGCAGTGCAGCGACTGTTGAAAATTGCAGGCCTGAAACCCGCGGAAATTGACGTGATTGAATCCAATGAGGCTTTTGCGGTGCAGGCCATGGCCGTGACGCGCGATCTGGGCCTCGATCCAGCGAAGGTGAACGTCAATGGCGGCGCGGTGGCATTGGGTCACCCGATTGGCGCGACCGGCGCAATCCTCACCGTCAAAGCGATCTACGAATTGCAGCGCGTTCAGAAGCGCTATGCCCTGGTCACCATGTGCATTGGCGGCGGGCAGGGGATCGCGGCGATATTCGAGAGGATGTAACAGTTTAAGGCGGACCCGCCTCGCGACGAAGGGCGGGTCCAGTTTTTGCGAGACAAATTTCCTGTGGCTTATTCGTACCCCGGCGCCACATGCACGTCGATCACGCATACCTTGCCTTCACGCACGTGCTTCAAGCCCTGCTCGATGGCGGGTTGCAGATCCTTGACATCGATAATCGGGCCGATGCCAATCGCCCCTTGAGCTCGTCCCATCATCGCCAGATCCACATCCGGCCCGATGATGCGCTGACCGATCCATTTGTTTTCCACCGGGCGTGAACGCGTTTTGGCCACATTGGATTGATGGACTTCGTCGTTGTAGTAGCCGCGATTGTTGGAGATGATCATGAGGCAAGGCATGTCGTAGCGTACCGCGGTCCAGATGGCGGTCACGCCCATCAGGAAATCGCCGTCGCCCAGCACCGCGGCGACAATACGATTTGTGCCTTTCAGCGCAAGAGCCGCGCCAGCCGTGGTTCCTGGGCCTGCACCCAGTCCGCCGCCGCCGTCCCCGCCCAGATAATCCAGCGGATGACGGAAATGGCGGTAACGGGAATTCCATCCGATCGGATGGCGCGCCAGACAAATGTCCATGCCTTCAGTGGCTTTGTTGAACGCTTGCGCGATGTCATAGATCGCGATTTCCTTGGTTTCCGGACGCTTGACCGGCGTTTCCTTGGGCGCGGGCGCAGCTTCAGGGCGCGCCTTGACCACGTCGAGCAATGCCGCGACGGCGACATCGGGATCGCACAAGAGCGCGACATCGGCTGGCGGCAGAATCTGATACTCCATAGTGGTGGCGCGATGGCTGTAGACATCGCAGGAGGCGTTGATGACTTTGGCCGAAACCGTGGCTTGGCCGGTTGCCTGTTTGAATAAGCCGCCCAGATCCACCCAGTCAAGGGACAGGATCACATCTGCCTCTTTGATCAGTTGCACCGCGGCGGCGCTGGGGCGCATAGGTACCGGCGCGGCCGGGTGCAGGCGGTGATCGGTGGGGAAGGACGCGCCCACACGCGGGTCGGTGAGCACGTAGGCGTTAAGTTTTTCCGCTAAAGCGACGCGGCGATTCCAGTCTTCCATGGATAGCGAGCTGCGGCCAGCAAGAATCAGGGGACGCTTGGCGTTCGAGAGCAAATTCGCCGCTTCGTGCAGCGCTTGGGTGGAGGGCCCGGCTGGTGCAGGAGGCGCGTAACGTTTGACATCGGGTAGTGGTGGCAATGCGCCGAGTTTCTGCTCTTGCAGACCGACATCGAGATTTATATAGACCGGACCCTGCGGGGAAGTCTGCGCGATCTGCGCGGCGCGTAGCAAGGCTTCATAAGCCGCGGGCACCGAGCTTGGCTGGTTATCCCATTTTACAAAGTCGCGAACCAGGCTCGCCTGATCGGCGCAGGTGTGTATCCATTCGATCCATGGGCGGCGCTGCTCGGCGTCCATGGGGCCGGTGGCGCCCAGCATCAGAATCGGCACACGCGCGCACCACGCATTGAAGATCGCCATGCTGGCATGCAACAGGCCTACGTTGCTGTGCAGCGCCACCGCCATCATTTTCCCTGAGGCTTTGGCATAACCGTGCGCGATCGCCACGGCACTTTCTTCGTGCAGGCAAACCATCATCTTGGGATTGGCATTGCCCAGATAATTGACCAGGCTGTCGTGAAACCCCTTGTAGCTGGCGCCTGGATTCAAGGTGATATAGGGGATGTCGAGCGCCTTCAACATCGCGGCGATCGCGTCACTACCCCAGGTTTCAGTGGGCGTGCCTTGATGATTGGCTGGCAGTTCAAGGGCGAGTTCGCGCGGCAGATCGTTTTTGGCGTTCATGGGGTTCCCGGGTGGCTGTGAATGAAAAAGTAAGGCAGGGACCTCGATCGTCACCGTACCCAAGCTTTGCGGACAGTATAGTCATTCATCGAGAATTTCGCTTATTGCAGGCCGTAAAAATTTTAATGTCTATTCCGAATATTCCGCGTTCGGCTATGATTCCGGCATATTTCAAAACCAGCGTGCGAAATCTGGCATGCGATCCGATCGATCCTACCTGAGGCCCCAACCGTGTCCCATGAAATGAAACCAGTGCGGCGGCTCGTGACCGGCCTTGATGCCTCCGGAAAGTCCTGCTTTACCGAGGATTCCGCGCCCCAATCGGTGCGCTCGGTGCCAGAGCGTCCCGGCTATTTCGCACATGAAGTGTGGATATCGACGTCCTCGCCGGCGAGCATTAACGCAGACGACATGACCGGGCAGGTGAAGACGGTCGCGCCTGGCAATGGCGGCACGATCCTGCGTGTCATCGATTTTCCGCCGGAACCAAAAGATCCGGCCGAGCGCGAGCACGGCATGCGTGCGACCTTCGCCAAACTCTACAAGGACGCGGATCACAAACCCGAGAACTCGCCGCATCCTGGCATGCACGAGACCGAAACGCTGGATTACGCCATTGTGTTGTCGGGGGAGATCGTCGCGGTCATGGACTGTGAGGAGCGCCTTATGAAGACCGGTGACATCCTGATCCAGCGCGGCACCAATCACGCCTGGGCCAATCGCTCCGATGCCCCATGCCGTATTTGTTTTGTGTTGATCGACGGCAAGCGATGAGCCCCATAGCAGGCAGGTCGGTTTAATAATCGTTTCCCGACCAAGAATCATTTCACTGATATTGAAGGAGAGTACAAATGGCTAATCAATTGCCCGCGCCACGGCGCGTAATCACCGGATTTGACGCATCCGGCCAATCGATATTCGAATCGGACTCGCTCGCCGAGCCACATGTCAATCCACTGCGTCCCGCAATGCGCTCGTATAACGCATGGGGCACCACCGCAATTCCATGCCCGATGCGGGAGTCTGATCAGAGTGGAACAGTGCACGGCATCATGCCGCCAAAAAATGGGTCGGTACTTCATGTCGTCGACTATCCACCGGAGCCGGCCGATCCCGTGGAGCGAAAAAAATATCTGGATGAAATGCGCGAGCGTGTAAAAAAAGTGGAGCGCGCGCCAGAGCCTGGCGTGCGGCGCTATCCCGATGGTCCGCATCCGGGCATGCACGAAACCGACACCATTGACTACGCTATCGTCATGTCGGGTGAGATCTGGGCCATCATGGACAAGGGCGAGACGCTGCTAAAGACTGGCGACATCCTTATGCAGCGCGGCACCAGCCACGGTTGGAGCAATCGATCGAGTGAGTATTGCCGGGTGGCGTTTGTGCTGGTCGAAGCGACTCGATAGAGCAGATATATCGTGCTTGGATTGAAGCCAGGTGACATGGCAATCTACCGGACAGATGTGGAGCGACATAAGAAGTTGTGGAGCGACATGAGGAGTTGTGGGGCGACATAAGGAATTATTTTTGGATTCCGATACCCGATCCCACGCCACGGCCAATTCCTTCGCCTGCCAGCAAACCAAGAATGAACGCTTTCGATAGTTCTCCCATATAGGCCATTTGTCTGCCGCCTTCGAGACCGGCAACCGTGATGCCCGGGGCGAACAATCCGGGTATGAAGCTTCCATCGGCGCGCAGGGCGCGGCATTCCATGGCGAAGACGTCAAATTGCAAGGCGCTTCCTCTTGTGAGCGGGTCTCATTGCGTGGCGCCGCGAACGCAGTCGAGCAGATTCGATACCTCACTGGGAACAACATCGCCGCGCCAGGCGACATGGCCATCGGGGCGTACCAGCACTAGTTTTTTTTCGTAGAGCTTTTCGATTGCAGGGTCGGCCAGCGCGACCGGGTTCAGTGGCATAGCGCGCGCGCTTGCCGCGGCGATGAGCGCAGTCACCTCGGGAGCATCGGTTCCAAGCCGCAATAGCGTATACCCGCGCCCGTACAGATCGAGTGTCGAGCGACCGTCTGCAAGCCATGCGTGCGGCGCGCGCGCGCCTGGTCGCGCTGTAGCGATATATTCGGCGGCTTGGTCAGCCGGGGCAGGTGTGCCATCGGGTATGCATATGGGCGAGTCATCGTAGCGGTAGCCCAGTTGCACGCCATGGGTGCGGAACATGGCACCCACGCCGTTTATGAGTTGTGGCCCAAGCTTTTCCCGTAATGCATCGCCTTCGCTGGTGGCGTCTTCAATCGCGGCGATGCCTTTGTCCAAGTCGAGATGGCCCTGATAAAACCCGGTGGCGTGACGCACATTGCGTGTTCCCGCCGGACGGCGTTCAGCATCGTAGCTTGCGAGCAATTGCGTGCCGCCCCAGCCTTTTTCGACCGCTTCGAGCTTCCATGCCAGATCGACAGCATCGGCGATGCCGGTATTCATTCCCAACGCCCCGGTGGGCGAGACCTGGTGCACCGCATCGCCCAAGAGATGCACCCGGCCCTCGGAGTAGCGCTCGGCGACCACGCCACGGCGCACCCAGACGCTGTGTCCGACCCACTCGACACTGATCGGGCGCTTGATGACGCGGCGCAGGTAAGCATCACAATCAATATTGCCGGCATCGAAATCCGTAGGGGTATCGAGCAACATCAGCCGCCACAGACCCGCGCCTGGATCGATCACGCGCACATTGGCCCACAGGCCGTTATTGTCTATGGCCAGATAAAAGGTGCCGCGCGCAATACCCAGTTGTGCAAAAAGATCCGGTGTTTTGAAATACATATGCAGCGGGCGGCTGAGTTCCATCTTGCCCTGCAGGCGGATGCCAAGTTTTCTGCGCACGGGACTTCCCGCGCCGTCGCAAGCGGCCAGGTAGCGTGCCCGCACGGTCTCCTGTTTGCCGCTGTCCAGATGCGTAATCTGCGCAGTCACGCCATCCGCGTCGGCATCGAAAGACTCCATACGGCATCGGTGAAGCAGTTTTACGCCAGCAAACGAACGCGCGAGGTTTTGCAGCATCGGGTCGAACCAGGTCTGCGAACAGGCCTGCATCACCATCGGACTGTAGGGCCCCGCAAGGTCATCGCGGCGCGCCGGTCGCGGCATGCGCGCCAGTTCATAGCCGTCCATGGCGGTGACGAACACCACGTCCATCGGATGGTCGGCGGGAAAGGGGCAGTTCTGCACCCAATCGGCAATCCCCCAGCGGCGGCAGAATTCCATGGTGCGGATATTGACTTCATTCATCTTGGGCGTGCGGATAATGCCGTCGCCCTGTTCGACCAGCATGCAGTCTATGCCGCGCCAGCCGAGGTCGGCGGCGAGTGCGAGGCCGACAGGACCGCCGCCGACGATGAGAACGGGAACTTCAGTCATGAAATATCCGCCCCTGCGGCTTAGTTGCTTGTATCGCGCTCATTGGGCAATCGCGCGTCGCTGCTTGCCGATGAGAATACGATCACCAGCCGGCCGCGGGTGCCCTTTGCCTCTAGGCGGCGATGCGCTTCGGCCGCCTGTTCTGGCGGGTATGTCTCGGCGACGCGAAGCGTGATGACCCCACTCTCGACTTGTTGACGTAAGCAATCCAACAGATCCGCCCTGTGGTCGTAATCACGGACAAATGTCTTGTGAAATCTGATCCCGCGCTCCTCGCCACTCCAGCCGCGCACCGACGCAAAGCTGCCCCCATCCCGAACCGCGCCGACGGCGAGCTCGCTCTGGACGGCGCCGTCAGCGAGTCCATCTACTCCGTTAGGTGCGAGCTTGCGAACTTGTGCGGCGATATCATTGCCTCGCGGGACGACAATATCCGCCCCCAGCGAACGAACAAGCTCGCGGTCGGCCTCCGATGCATCGGCAATGACGCGAAGCCCATCCGCTTTGGCAAGCTGTACCACGTAGCCACCGTAGCACCCTGCCGCGCCGGTGACCGCCAGCGTCTGGCCGGGCCGCAGTGCGAGCAAATCGAGCGAGCGTCGTGCGGTTAGGCCATTCATTGGCAGGGTCGCGGCCTCGATCAAGGTCCGGCCTTTCGGTGCTCGCACAACGCAATCGACTGACAGCACAATGCTTGCCCGGTAGGCGCCATGGCTGGCGCTGTTGACGACCATTGCCATCACCGCCTCGCCGATCGCAAACTCTGTTTTGGTGCCAGCGCCGATTTCGTCGATGACCCCAGCGATATCCATTCCAGGAACGTATGGTGGCGGAACCTCACGCAGCATTGCCGCTCTGGCGCCGTTGCGAAGGCTGGTATCGGTCGGGTTGACCGTCGCTGCATGCACGCGGATGCGCACCTCGCCGGCTGCGGCATGCGCCTGCGGTAGATCTAGCACCTGCAAAACCTCAGGACCTCCGAATTTGAAAATTCCGATAGCTTTGGTCATGACTGGCCCTCTCTGGATAGCCCTCGGCTGCCCGGCACGATTGTTACTCGCTCTTGATGCCAAGTGTGGAGATCACCTTGCCGAATTTAGCGCTGTCGCTGCGAATGCGTGCTGAGAACTCCTCGCGCGCGGTGATATAGGGTTCGCCCGCACCGGATTTGATCAGGCGTTCGCCCACTTCGGGTTGCTGCAGGGCGGCCGTGATTTCCCTGTGGAGGCGATCGAGGATGGGCGGTGGCGTCTTTGCCGGCGCGAATGTGCCGTGCCAGATGAACACTTCGTAGCCGGGAAAGATTTCGCCGATGGTCGGCAGGTCAGGAAGAATCGACGAGCGCTTGGCGCCGGTGGTGCCAAGCGCGCGCACTTTGCCCGCGTTGATCATTGGCAACACCGATCCTCCGCCAAACATCACCTGGACGTCACCGGCGAGCAGCCCTGCGCCGGCGGGTCCGCCGCCTTTATACGGAACATGGGTCAGGTCAATATTCAGGTGTTGTTTCAGAATTTCCATGCCGATGTGATGCATGCTGCCATTGCCGATGGACGCGTAGAACAGCGGCGGCTTGCTCGTGCGGGCCAGTTCAACGAACTCGCGCAAGTTGTTGGCCTTGACCGAGGGGTGCGCGGCGAGAGTCAGCTGGTTCGCGGTCAGGCTCGATACCAGCGCCAGATCACGCAGTGGATCAAGCGGCATATTGTCGCGGTAAATGTGCGGATTGGTGAGGAATAGATTGTCGGGTCCGTGCAGCAGCAGGTAGCCGTCGGGCTCGGCGCGAGCGACCTCGGCCGCCGCAATATTGCTGGCCGACCCGGCTCTGTTCTCGATCACGATAGGCTGCCCGAGGCGCACCGAAAGCGCGCTGCCGACTACGCGCGCCACGATATCGGTGGCGCCCCCTGGTGGGTAACCAACCAGAATCCGGATTGACCGGATCGGGTAGTTTGGGGTCTGTGCGAAGGCCACAGGCACGGCCAGCGCGAACACAAGTGCAGTCGAAACGCAGGTGCGATAAATACTTGGCATGGTATTTCTCCTGTCGTGGTGCGACCGGAGTATGTGGGGCTCGGGCTCCAAACGCAATCACTTGGCGCGCTGCACAGTGTCAATGTTTGGCTTGATCAGCCCGCATGCCCTTACGATGGCTTTTTCTACCTGGCAATTTCCTATCCGTCAGGCCTCGCCTCGCGCCCGGGATTTTCTGTGCAAAATACTCTATCCTTGCGGCCTGCATTTTTCCACGGGGAAGCAATGGGCGTGATTACAGTGAAGCGTTTGGTTTTTCTGGTCCTGATTGTGGGTCTTGGAGTAGGGCTGTATTTATATCGCGATGTACTGGATCCGAGTAACGGCGCCACGGCGCAATCGGCGGACGGCGCTAAAGGCGGTGCGGGCAAGGGTGGTGCCGGCAAAGGTGGTGCGGGCAAGGGCGGTGCCGGCAAAGGCGCTGCGGTTCCGATAACCGCAGCATTGGTCGAGCAACGCAGTATGCCGGTCAAGCTGGATGCCATCGGTAATGTCGAGGCATTTACCGCGGTAGCGATCAAGGCGCGTGTCGACGGTCAAATTACCGAGGTGAATTTTCGCGAAGGCCAGGAAGTCAAGCAGGGCGAGATCCTGTTCAAAATCGATCCGGGCCCGTATTCGGCGGTGCTGAGGCAGGCGGAAGCCACCGCTGCGCGTGATCGCGCGTCTTTCCAACGGGCAAAGCAGCAGGATGACCGTTATAAAGAGTTACTGGAGAAAAATTTCGTTTCCCAGGACGGGTATTCGCAGTTCAAGACCAACGCGGAGACCGCGCAGGCCGTCGCCGACGCCAGCCAGGCCGCGGTGGAAAACGCGAAAGTTCAATTCGAATACACCACCATCCGATCGCCGATCAACGGGTTCGCGGGAAAAATACTGTTACAACGCGGCAATATCGCGCGCGCCGCAGATCCCAGTCCTATCGCCAACCTTAATCAGGTGCGCCCCATCTACGTCACTTTCGCGGTGCCGGAGCAACGCCTGGCCGAAGTGCGCAGCCGCATGGGATCATCAATGCTCGCGGTCGAAGCGACGCCGAGCGACGCGAAAGATGGCAAGCGCGCTTTGGGCAAGCTGGTATTTATCGACAACGCCGTCGATCTTTCTACTGGAACGATCAAGCTCAAGGCGCAATTTGAGAATGCCGACAACGCTTTGTGGCCCGGACAGTTCGCACAGGTGAGCATGCGTTTGTACGACCAAGGCGATGCCTTGGTTATTCCGGCTCAGGCGGTGCAGAACGGACCAAACGGACAATTTGTGTTCGTGGTCAAGTCTGATGAAACGGTGGAAGTCAGGCCGGTGACGATTACCCGTACCGATGGCGATAAATCGATTGTTGCCAAAGGCGTGAGTAAGGACGAACAGGTAGTCACCCAGGGGCAATTGCGCCTTACCAATGGCACTAAGGTAGCGGTAAGGCAGGAAAAATAAAATTTCAAACTTGAGCCTCGGCAATGATTAACGGCGTCATGGTGCGGTGAGGCAGTACCAGGTTTTCGGTGTGGCAGTACCAGGTTCTATCGGGCAATTCGAATCATTCGCGGAGTCAATAAACAATGAGTAATCTGGCCGAACCGTTTGTGCGCCGTCCTGTCATGACCACGCTGGTCATGGCGGCCTTCCTGATTTTTGGCGTGGTCGGATTCAAGCTGATGCCGGTCAATGCGCTGCCCAGCATCGACTTTCCCACCATTCAAGTTACCGCGGAGCTCTCAGGGGCGAGTCCCGAGACCATGGCCGCGGCGGTGGCCACGCCGCTGGAGAAACAGTTCTCCACCATTGCCGGCATCGATTCCATGACCTCGCAAAGCGGGCAGGGTACGACGCAAATCACCATTCAGTTTTCCCTAGATCGCAGTATCGACGCGGCGGCGCAGGACGTGAACTCCGCCATTGCCGCCACCGCTCGCCAGTTGCCTCCGGCAATGACTTCGCCCCCCTCGTTTCGCAAAGTGAATCCCGCCGACGCGCCGGTTTATTTTCTGGCCTTGACCTCCGACACCCTGCCGCTTTCCTCGGTCAATGAATACGCCGAGACATTTCTGGCGCAGCGCATTGCCACCATCAATGGCGTGGCGCAGGTGCAGGTGTACGGGCAACAGAAATACGCGGTGCGCGTGCAGCTCGACCCCAAGGCGATGGCCTCGCGCGGCGTTGGCATCAATGAAGTTCAGCAGGCAGTGTCGCAGGCCAATCAGAACTTGGCCACAGGCACCCTCCATGGCAAGGATCGCCTGTTCGCCATACAGTCCACCGGGCAACTATTCAATGCCGCGGCGTTCGACTCTGTGATCGTTTCCTACCGCAATGGCTCGCCGATACGATTGCGCGAGATCGGCAGCGCAGTCGATGGGGTGCAGAACAACAAGCTGGCGGCTTGGTTCAACGGCAAGCGTGGCGTGATTCTCGCGATACAACGACAACCGGGCACCAACACCATCGAAATGGTGGACCGCATTAAAGAGTTGCTGCCGACCTTTCGCGCCGAAGTGCCGGTTGGCATCAATATTGACGTGCTCTATGACCGCTCCATCACCATCCGCAATTCGGTGAAGGACGTTGAGGAAACACTGCTCATCGCGCTGGTGCTGGTGATCGGGGTGATATTTCTGTTTCTTCGCAACGTCTGGGCCACCATCATTCCGGCCTGTTCGCTGCCTATTGCCATTGTCGGCTCCTTCGCCTTCATGTATGTGGGGGGATATAGCATCAATATGCTATCGCTCATGGCCTTGACACTCGCTGTGGGTTTCGTGGTGGACGATGCAATTGTGATGCTGGAGAACATCACGCGACATATAGAGATGGGCAAAACGCCGATGCAGGCGACACTCGACGGATCCAAAGAGGTGACCTTCACCATTCTTTCCATGACGCTGTCGCTCGTCGCGGTGTTTATACCGGTGCTCTTTATGGGCGGAATTCTTGGCCGCTTGCTGCAGGAGTTCGCGGTCACCATCATTATCGCTGTGCTGATATCGGGTTTTGTCTCGCAAACTTTGACGCCAATGATGTGCAGCCGGGTTTTGAAACCCCACGATCCCAATCAAAAGCACGGTTGGCTCTTCATGTTGTTCGAGAATGCTTTTAACGCCACCCGAGGCGCCTATGGCAGCAGCCTCGCCTGGGTGATCCGCCATTCGCGCCTGACCATGGTGGTGTTTTTTGCCATCATTGGTTTGACGTGGTATTTATTCGATAAAGCGCCTAAGGGATTCCTGCCCAACGACGACAGCGGCCAGATCGTGATCCTGACAGAAGCTGCCCAGGACATATCCTTTGATGCGATGCTGGAGCGCCAGAAGGAAGTCATGGCGATCGTTGGCAAAGACCCGAACGTGGCCGCCTACATGAGCTTCGTGGGCGCGGGCAGCGGCAATGCATCAATGAACAATGGCCGTGTGGTGGTTGCTTTGAAACCCTTGGGCGAGCGTCTGCCCGCCGACGAAGTGGTGCGGCAGTTACGCCCCAAGTTTGCCGGGCTGGTGGGTATGTCGGTATTCGTGCAGAACCTGCCCCCCATCCGTATTGGCGCGCGCATCACCAAGAGTCAATACACCTACACCATACAAGGGCCGAGTCTGTCCGAGTTGACCGAGTGGGTGCCCAAGATCGAGCAGAGACTGAAGGCGGTGCCCTCGCTGTTCAACTTATCGAGTGATTTGCAGATTTCGCGCCCGCAGGTGAGCGTGGAAATCGATCGCGAGAAGGCGTCCTCGCTCAATGTGTCGGTGCAGCAGATACAGGTGGCGCTGAACAATGCGTTCAGTTCGGTCAACATCTCCAACATCTACACCTCGACCAACCAGTACTTCGTGATTCTCGAATTGGCGCCCGAGTATCAGCGTGATCCTTCGGCCTTGTCGCAACTCTATGTGCGCTCAACGAACGGCAATATTATTCCCCTGGGTTCGGTGGCCAAGCTTTCCTATGGCGTGGGTCCGTTGACGGTAAGCCATCAGGGCCAATTGCCCTCGGTCAATCTTTCGTTCGACCTGCGCGACGGGGTTTCACTGTCGGATGGCATCGCGGCGATCAACGCGGCAGTGCTGGAGATTCAAGCGCCCGCTTCGCTCACCGGTAGTTTTCAGGGCACGGCGCAGGCCTTCCAGAAGTCGCTGGCGGGTATGGGAACGCTGTTGATTCTGGCCATCATCGTGATCTATCTGGTGCTGGGCATTCTCTACGAGAGTTTTATCCACCCGATCACCATTCTTTCGGGCCTGCCCACCGCGGCCTTGGGCGCGGTAATTACGCTGATGATTTTCGGCCGGGAACTGGACATGTACGCGTTCGTTGGCATCATCATGCTGATAGGGATAGTCAAGAAGAACGCCATCATGATGATTGACTTCGCCATCGAGTCGGGGCGCAGCCAAGGAAAGGCGGCGGCAGATGCGATTCATGAAGCGTGTCTGGTTCGGTTTCGCCCGATCATGATGACCACCTTTGCTGCGCTGGTGGGCACCTTGCCGATCGCGATGGCTCTAGGTGCGAGCGGTGTGGCGCGCCAGTCCCTGGGCCTGGCCGTGGTCGGCGGCTTGTTGGTGTCGCAGTTTCTGACTTTGTATCTCACACCTGTGGTCTACATCTACTTCGAGAAGTTGCAGTCCTGGTTGGGTAGCAGCAAGAAGAAGAGCCCGCCGGTTGCGCTATCGCCGCTTCCAAAATTGAGCACAGACAACACTTCCGATTGATAGTGTTTGATTACATCATCGTCGGCGGCGTGTCGGCGGGCTGTGTGTTCGCCAACTGCCTCTCGGTGAAACCCGGCAAGCGGATTAAAGCCGGCTGAAAATTGCAAACTTTATGATGACAATTGGATTGTATGATGGGCATCATAGGTAATTTTAAATTCTATATTTGATATACCTAGAGGATCGTCACTCGATTGGCTGAATATTCGCCGCCTTGACAATTTTTCCGGTCAATTCAATCTGCGTCCTGATCAGCGCTGCGAACTCTGTCGGCGTATTGCCAATTACCTCGAAGCCGGTTTCCAGCAATCGGGTTTTGGTGGAGGGCAGTTGCAACGCTTTGGCGATATCCCCGCCCAGGCGGCCCAGAACCGCCGCTGACAAATTCGGCGGTGAGAAAAGACCGGTCCAGGAAGGCGGGGCTTGAAACCCCGGCGCCAATTCGGCCAGGGCGGGCACGTTGGGCAGGGCGTCATAACGCGTTGATCCAACCCGTGCCAACGCAATCACCTTGCCGGCTCTCAAGTGGGAGCCTATCGATCCCAGGATCGCATAGGCTATCGGGATCTGGTTGGACAGTAAGCCCTGAACTGCCTCGACGCCGGTTTTGTAGGGTATGTGCATCAGATCGGCGCCCGTGATCATTCGCACCTGCTCTTGCGAAAGATGGTGCGTCGTGCCAAAGCCCGATGTGCCATAGCTCAATTTGCCGGGATTGGCTTTGCTGTAGTCGATCATTTCCCTCAAGGTCTTCACCGGCGAGGTCTGGCTGGCGAGCACCAGCGTGACGGTCTCACCGACGGCTGAGAGCGGCGTGAGATCTTTCAAGACGTCGATAGGTGCGCCGCCTTTGGCTAAAAAACGGCGGCTGATCAGTCCATTGGGCGTTAAGGCGCCGATCACATACCCATCTGGCGCTGCCTTGGAAATCTGGTCAGCGGCGAGCACGCCACTCGCACCGGGGCGATTCTCGATGATCACCGGTTGCCCGAGGGCTTCGCCGATCGGTCCCTGAATCGAGCGCAACACCAGATCGCCGCCGCTGCCGGCGCCGAACTCGGCGATCATCCGAATAGGTTTTGCAGGATAGGTTTGCGCCAGCGTTGCCGCAGAGTTGGCGAAAGACAGCGCAGTCGCCGCGAGTAGAACGTGCCGAAAATGCATGTGATTCTCTCCTGCTCTGATCAGAGCGCGATTGATGGGGGAATTACCTTGGCTGCGCGAGCAAGGCGCGAATCTGCGTGACCGCGCTATCGACCTTGAATTGAAGAAAACGTCGTCCCAATTCGGCATTGGCAGGTCGCGGGTCGCCATCGACACCGTTGTCTGGGCTGCTAGATGATAATTTGCCGCGCCTTATCCAGCGCCGCTTGGAATCGATGGCCATCAGTTCGGCGGTATCGGCGAGGCCTGCATGCGCGCCCGGCGTCAAATTTCGTTTGGCAAGGTATTGCGTCACCAGCTCATTGGACTTGATGTAGACATCCGCTACATAGTGGATGCGAATACCTTTGGCGCTCCATTCAGTGCTGAGTTCGCGAGCCGTTCTCCCAAGCGCTTCCTGCCCGCCGCCGTGATCGCCCATTAGCGCGATGTTTTTAAATCCTGCCGCTATGGCGCTCATGCAGACATCGCGCGTGACCGCGGCAAACGTTGCCTCCGAAACGCTGATGCTTCCTGGAAATCGCATGTGCTCTGTTTTTGCCGTTGCATCTCCGGTCGGCGCGATCGGCAACACCGGGTAGACCAGCGCATTGCCCAGGGTTGCGGCGATGCGTTGCGCGACGTGCCGGGCGATGAAATTGTGCTTGCCCAGAACCATGTGCGGGCCGTTCTGCTCGGTGCTTCCGGCGTAAATAATCGCGGTGTCCTTGCCCGAGGCAATGGCGTCCCGGACCTCGGTCCAGGTGAGATCTTCGATCAAGAGCGAGCGTGCTTGGGCATGCGCCGGAATGGCAAAAAATTGTATGAAAATAAAACAGATAAACGTGCGCATGTCGCACCTCAAGAATGGCAATGATGGGGCGAGGCAGCTTGTTTTCATTCGCCGGATTTCATTCGCCGGATTTCATTCGCACTGCCGCCTGCATCGAAATCCCCGCGCGGCCGGTGCGGCGCGATTGCTCCAGGAGCGCCATGACGTAGGTGTCGGTGCGCACTTTTTCATAGCGCGCTGGCCGCGAGGCGCTCTGGCAGGTTTCAAGGCATTCCACTTCGAAATTGGCGCGTGGATAAACAAAAAACGGCACTGAGATGCGCGCGCCCTTGTTGGTATGGACGGCCCGATGCAGGTTCGATGAGTACAGGTCATTGGTCCAGCGCGCGAACAGGTCGCCAATATTGATAACGAACGCATTCTCCAGCGGTGGCGCGCCAATCCAATCTCCGGCGGCATTGCGTATTTCCAGCCCCCCGAGTTTGTCCTGCCATAGGATCGTCAAGCTGCCGTAATCGGTGTGCGGTGAAATGCCCCATTGTGTACGGCTTGTTTTCGAGGGTTGGGTGTTTGTAGAATCGGTGTTCACGGGTCCGGTGTTTGTAGAATCGGTGGCCGGGTAGTAGTTGTAGACCAGGTTGCAGCCAACAAAATGGTGCGAAGCCTCGAAATAATCTTCAGGCAACTCCAGACTCAGGGCAAAACCCTGCAATAACTGTTGGGTGAGCCGCTGGCGTTTCAGGGTATGCGCCTGCATGAAGGCCTTGAATCCCGGCAGCAGCGAGTCACTTGGCCAGCGTGTGTGACCCGCGGCATGCCGGCCTTCCTCGGGTTCCTGATCCATTACCTCGCGGCTCATTGAGAATACCTCGCGGGTGTCAACCGCGGTATCGGCGCCGGGGTTTGCGCCACCAGAGGGAAAAAAACCCAGCCCCTTGGAATCCGGTGTCTTTTGCAGTTTCAGGCGTTCATCCAGGGGCAGAGCCCAGAAGCGATGGCCCCAGGTGATGGTGTCCTCCAACTCGGCGACGGGAATGCCATGGCCAGTCAGGTAGAAAAAGCCGATGTTGACACAGGCATCGCGAATCTGGCTGCCGACGCGTTGCCGGGCAGAGAGCTCGTGCCCTTGCACGATAGGCGTGAGGTCAATCAAGGGAAGATTTTTCAGCGGGATGCGTTTGACCTCGCCTGCGCTGCTGTCGAAGTCGAGAAACTTTTCGATACTGCCTTCGGAAATGATGTTTGTCATCGACTTGCCTCCTGCCCAGCTTTGCCGGCAAAAATATCCAAGCACATTAAAAAGTACGCCGCACAAAGGATGCCGAGTGAAGTACGCTGCGAAGTACGCCGCGCCGAGCACGCCGCGTTGTTGCTTTGGCAAGGGAAATGTACCATTGCCGCCTTGATCTGACATCCCACGGAGAAAACAAGATGATTTGGTGCCGCTTTGAGGCTGCAGGCCGGATTTGCTATGGAATTATCGAAGGTGACAATGTCATTCCTGTGGAGGGCAGTCTCATCGGCGAGCATCGTCGCACCGCAGAAAAACTAGCGCTTTCCTCGGTCAAGTTGTTGGTTCCGATTATTCCCGGCACCTTCTACTGCGCCGGTGTCAATTACAGCGATCACATCACCAAGATGGCGCAAAAACGCGGTGAAGAACCCAAATTGCCTGCGCGCGCGGAAATCGGCTACCGCGCCAATAGCGCGTTGCTGGAGCACGAAGGCAATATCATTAAACCGAAAGACTCGGGCGAGTTATTTCAGTACGAAGGCGAGCTGGTGGCGGTTTTCGGCAAATCGGGTAAGCATATTTCAAAGGAACAAGCCCTCGACCATGTATTGGGTTGGACCATAGGCAATGACGTCAGCGAGCGGACCTGGCAACGTGGCGATCGCACCTTCTGGCGCGGCAAAAATGCCGATACCTTCAAACCTATGGGTCCGTGGATCGTAACCGGGCTTAATCCGCGCGACATGCGCACCAACATTCGTTTGAACGGCAAGGTGGTGGATAGTTTTAATACCGGCGACATGATTTTCAGCGCTGAGACTTTCATCAGCGAAACCAGCCGCTACTGCACCATACAGGCGGGCGATGTGATGTGGATGGGCACCGATGGCGCGCCGCAGAACATGAAAGTGGGCGACACCATCGAGATCGAGATCACGGGCATCGGTACTTTGCGCAATTACATTGTCGCGGAGGTTTGAGAAATGAAAAAAATGTTGAGTAAGGCCGTCGGGGTAACGGCGTTATGCGCTGCGGTAATCGCCACCAGCGCGTTGGCGCAATCCTATCCGAGCAAACCCATCAGGATGCTTATCCCCATCCCGGCTGGATCGTTGACTGACGTGGTCGGTCGCGCGGTGGCCCAGGGCAAGGTCGCGGCTGAATTGACCAGAATTGCCCAGCTTAAATACGATTAGCCAGGAAAAGCCAGGACTGGCATCAAAGAAAATTGAATCGAAGCGGAAAAATTGTTACCGTGCCGCAGAGCATGAGTTTCCGCAACACATCGCCAGGGAGGCAAGCCCATGAAAGTTGTTCGCAAGGAAGATCTCAAATCCATAGGCGCGGAAAGAAAGCGTGCGCGCCCGGGCTCGTTGGAAGTCACCCAGCTCATGGTGGGAACGCCAGGTACTCCCGGTAATTTCTATTTCACGCTGGGCAGCACCCAGTCGGATTACCACACGCCGCGCCATCGCCATAATTTTGAGCAGATCCGCGTTCAACTTCGCGGGGAGTTTGACTACGAGCGCGACGGCAAGATGACTGAGGGCACGGTCGGCTATTTCCCGGAGGGGGCGTTCTATGGCCCTTCCCGTTCAGGGGATGGCAGCGTCATCCTGCTGTTGCAATTCGGCGGGGCGAGCGGCAGAGGATATATGTCGTACGACGAGTATGCGCAAGGTCTGGCGTCGTTAAGTCAACGCGGCAGCTTCCACGATGGCATTTACACCTGGCTTGATAGCACCGGCAAAAAGCATAACAAGGACGGCTACGAAGCTGTTTGGGAAGAATCACGTCAAACCGATTTGAACTATCCGAAGCCGCGCTATGAAAAACCGATTTTTATGCGTCCGGAGAATTTTTCTTGGCAATCCTCCCCGGATGAAGCGGGCGTCGCATTTAAACGCTTGGGTACATTCAGCGAGCGCGAAGTACATGTGGGATTGGTGCGCCTCGATGCCGGCGTGAACACCAGTCAATTGCCGGGAGGCACCCTTTATTTTGTCCTAACCGGCAAAGGCAGTGCAGCGGGTGAGTCCTGGCACGCCGAGTCGGCACTCCATCTGGATAGGCACGAGAGCGCGGAAATTTGCGCGATGGAGCAAAGCGAGCTCTTTTATATCGGATTGCCGAATCTGGACGGCTTGGCGGTGCCCACACATCGGCACCAGATAATCGCCGCCGCCGCTTAAAATTGCCGCCGCCGATTAAAACCGGTGAAGCGGCTACGCCTTGGTCCGCAGGCTAACTGCCCGGCTTTCTGCCCGGTGTTTTGGGCGGAATTGTGCCGGCGATACGGCAAAGAAAGCCTTCAACGGGTTTTCCGTTAGGGAACTGAGTGACGCTGCAGCGGGAAATCTCCCCGCGTGCTGACAATTCCGACAATGAAAGGCGAACCTTTTTGAGCGGAATCCCGGTTGCCGCGGCGATTTCATGGTCGAGTTGCTGGCCATTTTTTTTCAAGTGCAGCAGGATTGGGGCGTCATACATGTCACAAACTCCTTGTTAGGATGGAAGTGGGGCCGGATAAATCACGAAAACCGTTCAAAACGCGCCAAATACAACCATTATTTCAATAGCTTAACTTAAGGTTACACCGTAAGTATTTGAATATATTGGCTCCCCGACCAGGGCTCGAACCTGGGACCTGCGGATTAACAGTCCGTCGCTCTACCAGCTGAGCTATCGGGGAATTGGGTGGATGGCGATCCACAATTAGGGCCACAAAGCCATTAGCGCGAGCCAGCCATTGTAAGCCAAGCAGCCTCTCCCGGTCAATCTGGAGATGCCAGAAAATGTCCGGAAACGCTAAAAATTCAATTGGATGCGGAATTTCTGCGTATCCAGAGTGCCGAGTATCTAGTTTGGAAATGATCAAGCAATGACGTCGGCGATCGCGTCCACCACATAATCGATATTTTTTGAATTAAGCGCGGCGACGCAGATTCGACCCGTGTCAATGGTATATACCGAGTATTTGTCGCGCAATTGATCGACCTGGTCTTTGTTCAGTCCTGAGTATGAAAACATGCCACGTTGATTGATCACGAAGCTGAAATCCAATCCGGGCAAACGTTCTTTTAGTTTGGCGACGAATTGGCCGCGCACTTCGCGGATTCGTTCGCGCATGCCGCTCAACTCGGTTTCCCACAATGTACGCAGCTCTGGTGATCCCAAGATCGCCGCCACGGTCTTGGAACCATGCGTCGGTGGGTTGGAATAATTAGTACGTACCACCCTCTTCAGTTGCGACAGGGCGCGCGCGGCCTCATCGGTGCTTTCCGCGACAATGGACAAGGCGCCGACGCGTTCTCCATATAAAGACAGAGATTTTGAAAACGAACTGGACACAAATGTAGGACCGCCCGATTGCGTGAACAGGCGCACGCCCAGGTTGTCTTCCTGGATGCCGTCGGCAAAGCCCTGGTAGGCGATATCGAGAAACGGCAGTAGACCACGCGAGCGCACCGCATCGATTACCTCTGGCCAATGTGCAGGGGTGATATCAGCTCCGGTAGGGTTGTGGCAGCAAACATGCAATACCACGATGGAACCCGCAGGCAGGGACCGCAGAGACGCGATCATTGCCGTGAAATTCAGCCCGTGGCTGGCGGCATCGTAATAAGGGTAGCTGTTGACGACGAAGCCCGCGGCTTCGAATAGTGCCTTGTGGTTCTCCCAGCTAGGGTCGCTGATCCACACTTGGGCATTCGGTGCGATGCGCCGAAGAAAATCCGCCCCCAGTTTAAGGCCACCCGTCCCGCCCAAAGCCTGTACGGTGATGATGCGCTTTTCCTGGATGGCGGGACAATCTGCGCCGAATACCAGCGATTGCACCGCAGAGTCGTAAGCGGCCAGCCCGTCTATGGGCAGGTAGGCGCGAGGTGCGGCGGTTTCCACCAATTGGCGCTCGGCCCGGCGTACGCACTCCAGCACCGGCACTTTTCCGTTGTCATCGTAATAAATACCCACGCCCAGATTGACTTTTTGGGGATTGGGATCGCTGTTGTAAGTTTCAGTGACGCCAAGAATGGGGTCTTTTGGCGCCATCGGCACGGCGGCAAGGGGGGAGGGCGAGCGTGCTGCGTTCATAGTGTTAGGATGCGAGGTTTGTTGCACTGCACATTGTACCCTTGCCTATCACTTTCCCCAACAGCCCATACAAGCTCCACCAGAATTTCAAGCCGGCTGGCGATCAGCCTCAGGCCATAGAAAAACTGATAGAGGGAATTAACGACGGTTTGTCCTATCAGACCCTGCTCGGCGTAACCGGCTCTGGCAAGACATTTACCATAGCCAACGTGATTGCGCGTTTGGGGCGGCCGGCCATGGTGCTCGCGCCCAATAAGACGCTGGCGGCGCAGTTGTACGGGGAGTTCCGCGAATTTTTCCCGGAAAACGCGGTCGAGTATTTCGTCTCCTATTACGACTACTACCAGCCGGAAGCCTACGTGCCGTCGCGGGATCTTTTTATCGAAAAAGACTCCTCTATCAACGAGCATATCGAGCAGATGCGGCTGTCGGCCACCAAGTCACTACTGGAGCGCGAGGACTCGATCATTGTCGCGACGGTCTCGTGCATTTATGGCATCGGCGATCCGGTGGATTACCACGGCATGATCCTGCACCTGCGCGAGAAGGAGAAATTTTCGCAACGCGATGTGATCGCCCGTTTGGTGGCGATGCAATACGATCGCAACGACATGGATTTCCGGCGCGGCACGTTTCGTGTGCGCGGCGATGTCATCGATGTGTTTCCGGCGGAAAGCTCCGAGATCGCCTTGCGCCTGGAACTGTTCGACGACGAGGTGGAGAGTCTCACCCTGTTCGATCCATTGACCGGGCATGCGCATCAACGCGTGCCGCGATTTACCGTCTATCCTTCGAGCCACTACGTCACGCCGCGTGAAACTACCTTGCGCGCTATCGAGGCAATTAAAATAGAACTGGCTGAACGCATCAAAAGTTTCCAGGAAGCCGGCCAGTTGGTGGAGGCGCAACGCATAGAGCAGCGCACGCGCTTCGATCTAGAAATGATGGTGGAGCTGGGATTCTGCAAGGGAATCGAAAACTATTCGCGGCATTTGTCAGGCAGGCAGCCGGGAGAACCGCCGCCTACCCTGATCGATTATCTGCCCGCCAATGCGCTGATGATCATCGACGAGAGTCACGTCACCATCGGGCAACTGGGCGGGATGTACAAGGGCGACCGATCACGCAAGGAAAATCTGGTCAACTTTGGTTTTCGCCTGCCTTCGGCCTTGGATAACCGGCCGCTTCGCTTCGAGGAGTTCGAAAAAGTGATGCGCCAGACGATATTTACCTCGGCGACACCTGCGAATTACGAGCAGCAACATGCCGGACAGGTGGTGGAGCAACTGGTGCGGCCGACCGGTTTGATCGATCCGGAACTGGAGGTGCGCCCCGCGTCCACGCAGGTGGATGACTTGATGTCGGAGATTAGCTTGCGCGTCGCGCTCAAAGAGCGGGTGCTGGTGACCACACTGACCAAACGCATGGCCGAGGAATTGACCGAGTATCTATCCGAGCACGGAATGAAAGTTCGTTATCTTCATTCTGAAGTGGACACCGTTGAACGCGTGGAAATTATTCGCGATCTGCGCCTTGGGGTATTCGACGTTCTGGTCGGCATTAACCTGCTGCGCGAGGGACTGGACTTGCCTGAGGTATCGCTGGTGGCCATTCTTGACGCGGATAAGGAAGGTTTCCTGCGTTCGGAGCGCTCGCTGATCCAAACCATAGGCCGCGCCGCGCGGCATATCAATGGCAAGGCCATTCTGTACGCTGATCGCATGACCGAATCGATGAAAAAAGCCATCGGCGAAACCAACAGGCGTCGCAGCCGCCAGGTCGAGTTCAACACACAAAACGGCATCACGCCCAAAGGCATTATCAAACAGGTGCGCGACATGATCGGTGGCGTCTACGACCCACAACAGGCACAGTTGGAACTGCGCGCTGCCCAAGACCAGGCGCGTTACGACATCATGTCGGAAAAGGACATGGCGCGGGAAATTCGGAAACTGGAGAAGCAAATGCTCGAGCACGCACGCAATCTGGAGTTCGAGAAGGCTGCGCAGGCGCGCGATCGTTTGGCGACTTTGAGGAAAAATTTCTTTGGCGCCTCGCCGGACCACGAAATGCCAAAGCGCGCTTCGACATGAAAAAGGGGCCGCGCGGCCCCTTTAATCGGATTGCCAGAAAGCGCAATTACCAGGTTGGCTTGACGCCGCCCGTGCTTACCTGAATCCTCGTCGCGACGAATTTACCGTCCGCGCCGACCCGGGTCGATATGGAAACGGTTTCACCTGGCTTGATATCTGAACGATTGCCGGGAATGGTTGCCGACATCGGCGTGCCTGGTGGTACCAACACTTTCACCATTCCTGTTTTGTAGTTCAGGATTAGTTCGGAACCTCCAGCGGACTGAACCTGGCCTTCAAGCACCGCGTTGGTCATGGTCGATCCTGGCTGCAGGTCGTATGGGGAAAGTCCTTGTGGAGCGGTGGGGGGGATCGGACGCACGTCGATCGCAACGATCTCGCCGTCGGCGCGCTTGATGGTGGTCACGCCAAGTGGCATGCCGGGTTTCACGTCGGCCAGGGTGATGCCCTTAGTTCCCGCCACATTGACGTTATCAGGCAATTCGACCTGCACCTGGCCACCTTCACGGGAATTGACCGATATGGTTTTGCCGTCAAAGGCGGTCACAGTCCCTCTGATGTTGATGACTTTTTGCGCCAGCGCCGTGCCGCTCACGCACACCAGCAATCCGACTATCAGACCGAGGCCAAGGTTTTTCATTGCCATTCCTCTTTTGAGCTTAGTCGTGTACCCGCAGGCATAGTATCCCTTGCAGCGGGCTAACGCACTAAGCAAGAAATCCATTCCGTCGAGATTGTCGGAGAATTTCAAACGATCGGAGCAAGTGGAACAAAGCCCACGGCGCTCCGATCGACACCATCCGTATCAGACGGGTGGTTACGCCGCGTCCTTGACGCCAGTCTCGACCTGTTGCAGCGGCTCGCTCATCGACGAAGGTGGCGGGCGACGTTCGCGCTTGGCTGGAACGAATTCGGGCTCGATGACTATCTCCGCCTTGATTCGGGTTTCCACCAATTGCAGTCCGCTGGCTTGCAGCGATTTACCAAGATCGATTTTTTCAATGACTGGGGCAGGTGCGACTTCAAGCTTTTTAATGACAGGCGCCACTGAGACTTCGACAGTGGCCGCATTGTTCACGCTTACCTGTGCTTCGGATGATATGTTCACGCTCGACGTTGGCATCGACGCAAGCTTGCTTTCTTGCGGTTCAACCGTCGCGGTGGCCTCCTTAGCAATCGCGGCAACAGATTCGACCCGTTCGGCTACCGGCGCCATGGCTTGCGCAATGGTTATGGGAGGCGGCAGGGTCGATGTTGGCTGGTTGGTGTCTTCGGTATTCGCGGCTCGATCGATAGCCGGGCGACCATCGCGATTGCGATTGCGTCCCCCGCGCCGACGGCCACCGCGCTCACCGCGTTCACCTTCAGGCCTAGGCGATTGTTGGTCACCGGTCTGGGGTGTATCGCTTGAGCGTTCAGCATCAGCCAGTGCCTGTCCATGTTCCAGTTGGAGCTGGTTTTCGGCATTTTGCTGTTCGCCATTGTTGTGCTCGCGTGGCTCTGCGTCGCGGCGACGACCGCTGCGACCATCGCGACGGCCTTCGGTGCGTCCTTCCTGCCGTGGCGCGCCATTCTGCAAGTTTTCCTGAGGCTGGCCACGATCCGGACGGTCTTCACGCGATTTCTCTCCGCGGTCTTCACGTGCTTTCTCCCCTTGGCGCGGCGCATTGCGGTCGCCGCGATCCGGGCGATCTCCACGAGGCTGACCTTGACGATTTCGGTCGCCTCGTTGTCCTCCGCGGCCTTCGCCGCGATCCTGGCGCTCGCCACCGCGAGCACCACGTTGCTGGCCGCGGCCACGTCCTTCGCTATTTTCTCGCTCGCGATTCGGGTGTGGCGCATGGGTCGTGGCAGCCTCCGTATTGACTGCCTTGGGTGACGGTGGGGCGCGGAACCACCCCAGTATTCGGCCGATGATTCCAGCGCCATCGCTCGCCGAGGCAGCGCCCGGTGGTTGTACTGGCGCAGGTTTCGTTTTTTCCAGCGGCGCCGGCGCGGGCATCTCAGGTGTGACATTCTGAACCGCTGCCTGTGGTTTCGCGGGTTTGGCTTCCTGAGACGTCGGCGCATGTTCCGCATCCGCAGGCACATTTACCATGTTATAGGATGCCGGCTGGATGCCTTCGTGATTCAGATCGTCATGACGCAGGCGGGTAATCGTGTAATTTGGCGTTTCCAGATGAATGTTCGGAATCAGAATCACATTGACCTTCAGGCGCGATTCCACCGATGCAATATCCACTCGCTTTTCATTCAGCAGAAAGGTAGCGACATCCACAGGCACTTGGACGTGGATAGTGGCGCTATTCTCCTTCATCGCCTCTTCCTGGATGATGCGCAGAACGTGTAGCGCCGTGGATTCGGTGCCGCGGATGAAGCCCGTACCGCTGCAGCGCGGGCAGGGTTGGTGGGCAGTTTCACCCAGCGATGGTCGCAGCCGTTGCCTTGACAACTCCATCAAACCAAAGCGCGAGATCTTGCCCAGTTGAACCCGGGCGCGGTCGTGGCGCATGGATTCGCGCAGACAGTTTTCGACATCGCGCTGATTGCGCTGGTTTTCCATGTCGATAAAGTCGATGACGATCAGACCGCCGAGATCGCGCAGGCGCAGTTGGCGCGCTGCTTCTTCTGCGGCCTCCATATTGGTCCGAAATGCGGTTTCCTCGATATCGCTGCCGCGCGTGGAGCGTGCGGAGTTGACATCTATTGCAACCAATGCTTCGGTATGGTCGATCACTACTGCTCCGCCGGAGGGAAGCGAAACCTGGCGTGAATAGGCTGTCTCTATCTGATGTTCGATCTGGAAGCGCGAGAACAAGGGCACATTGTCCTTGTAGTGCTTGACCAGTTGCACCTTGTTGGGCATGACCGCGGACATGAACGCGCAAGCCTGCTCATAGATATCCTCGGTATCGATGAGAATTTCACCGATTTCGTCGTGGAAATAGTCGCGTATGGCACGCACCACCAGATTCGACTCGAGATAGATCAGGTAGGGCGCGGGATTCTGGATCTTGCCGGCATCATCGCGCTGTGTTTGAGCGGCCCCCTCGATGGCCTCCCAGACTTTGAGCAGGTAGTTCAGGTCCCACTGGAGTTCCTCTAGGCCTCGGCCGATGCCGGCAGTGCGGGCAATGATGCTCATGCCCTGGGGGAATTCCAGCTTATCCATGGTCTCGCGAAGTTCATGACGATCTTCGCCTTCGACGCGACGCGATACGCCGCCACCTCGGGGATTATTCGGCATTAACACCAGATAACGCCCGGCGAGGCTGATAAACGTGGTCAGCGCCGCGCCTTTGTTGCCGCGTTCGTCCTTTTCGACCTGGACAATCAGTTCCTGGCCTTCGAAGATCGCGTCCTGGATGCGCGCACGACCGACATCAACGCCGGGCTTAAAATATGCGCGGGCAATTTCCTTGAACGGAAGAAAGCCGTGACGGTCAGTGCCGTATTCGATGAAGGCAGCTTCGAGACTGGGTTCAACCCTAGTGACGATGCCTTTGTAAATATTACTTTTTTTCTGCTCTTTACCGGCCGATTCAATGTCGAGGTCAAGTAATTTCTGTCCATCGACAATGGCAACCCGGAGTTCTTCGGCCTGGGTTGCATTGAATAACATGCGCTTCATTGTTTTATTCTCCCGCGCGCGCGGGCAGCACAAGTCCTAGCTTTTTTGGGGCTTACGACATCGTATATAAAGTTTTCATGGACGATGGGTTCTGACTTGTTTGGAGGCCTAGGTTTTTACCGGAGCCTTAAATTCTGCCTCTAATTTTTCGGCGCGCTTGTATCATCGAGACGTCGGGTCATTATTTGACCCACCCGTTGCCGGCCTAGATCTCGGTTTTCCACCTCAGTTATTCAGTTTAAATATCCAGAATACGGATTTTTGAATCGCGGCGTGGGGCCGTGGCAGGGCAGTGACGTACCATTAAGCTTCGATAAATAACGGACCGTCAAACTGCCCGAAAGTGCGGGCAACGACTAATTATAAGCAAAATGAATGATTTAAGCAAAGTAGCGGCGCTCGAGGTGGATCTGGACTCGGGCGAACAGCGAATCGACAACTTTCTGATGCGCCACTGTAAGGGGGTGCCGCGCAGCCACATCTATCGAATATTGCGAACCGGTGAGGTGCGGGTAAACAGCCGCCGCGTCGACGCCACCTACCGGGTCAAAGCAGGGGACAAGGTACGGGTTCCACCGATTCGAACCGCGCAAGCCTCCGTTCGTGCGCCGGCACCGGAATTGAAGCTGCCCATATTGTACGAAGATGCGCAATTCCTGGCGGTTGACAAACCCTCCGGGATTGCGGTTCACGGCGGCAGCGGCATCTCCTTTGGTGTCATCGAGCGACTGCGCGCCAGCCACCCGGAACTGGCGTTTCTGGAATTGGTGCATCGTCTTGACCGTGAGACTTCGGGTGTCTTGCTGCTCGCCAAAAAGCGATCGGCGCTGACCGCCCTGCATGCGCTGCTTCGCGAAGGGAAAACCGAAAAGCATTACACGACCCTGGTCAATGGCAAGTGGAGCGACGTCAAGCGGACCGTCAATCTGCCCCTGCACAAATACGTTAATGGCGCGGGTGAACGGCGAGTGAGTGTTGAGGCCGAAGGCAAGGAGTCCATCACCATTTTTCGCAAGCAGCGTGCCACCGGTCCCTACACGCTGCTTTCTGCGGAATTGCGAACCGGGCGGACGCACCAGATAAGAGTGCACCTCGCGCATTTGGGGTTTCCGGTTGCAGGAGATACCAAATACGGTGACTTTGATTGGAACAGGGAACTGGCAAAACAAGGACTGAAGCGAATGTTTTTGCATGCCGCGCGCTTAAGTTTTGAGCATCCAACTCTGGGAACTAAATTGACGCTGGATTCGCCTCTTCCCGAGGCGTTGTCGGCGTTTGTCGCGCGCCTGGATTCGGTGGCCGATGATCCTGCGCCGATTTGAACTTCTGGTATTCGATTGGGACGGCACGCTCTCTGATTCGACCGGGGCTATCGTTGCATGCCTGCAGCAAGCGTGCGTTGATTTGAATTTGCCGGTACCAGACCCGGAACGGGCGCGGTACGTCATCGGACTGGGTCTGGAGGATAGCCTGGCTTTCATCGCGCCGGGTCTTGCACGCGGCGACTACGGGCGACTCGCTGATCGATATCGTGTGCATTATCTAAAACAAACCACCGCCCTGTATCCAGGTACTGAAGCCTTGTTGATTGAACTGATCGAGCGTGGTCATAGACTGGCAATAGCCACCGGTAAAAGCCATCGTGGGCTTGAACGGTCATTGGCGGATTTGGGAATAGCGAGGTATTTTTCGGCTTGGCGCTGTGCCGATCAATGCGCGCCCAAACCTGCACCGGAAATGTTGACCGAATTAAGGGATGAATTCGATGTCGACGTGGCCAGAATGTTGATGATCGGTGACACCACCCATGATTTGCAAATGGCGGCGAATGCTGGGGTAGCAGCGCTGGCGATCTGTCACGGCGCTCATCCACGCGAAACATTGGAAGCGATGCGACCGCTTGCCTGCGTCTCGGGGACAGAAGAACTATCACTGTGGCTGAATCAAAACGCCTGATCTGTCGTGGTGCTGAGCTGCTTGAATGCGGCGATGGCGTGCGCTTTGAAATTGATCATGGTGGACATCGCGAACCCGCTTTCGTGGTGCGCTTTATGGGTGAAGTACATGCCTATATCAATCGTTGCATGCACATACCTTATGAACTTGACTGGAGTCCGGGCAAGTTCTTCGATAGTGAGGGACTTGTTTTGATATGCTCGGTACACGGCGCCAGCTACGACGCCTCGACCGGGCAATGCGTGGGCGGGCCTTGCTATCAGGGGCTGACCAAGCTGCCTGTCGAGGAACTCGAGGGTGCGGTGTTTCTGAGGGAATGATGGATTCACGATCGAGAAATTCATAAATCATCCCCAATACACGCCTCACTAAAGGCGGACATGGTTTTTGGGAATACTAAATAGGAATGCAAAATGGCTGAGAACGGTGAAAACTGGGAGCGCGGTGTGATCGAAAAATTGGCCACAGAGGCTCTCAAGGAGCAGCGCCGCGGCAGGCGGTGGGGGATATTTTTCAAGCTACTCACGTTTGCCTACCTTGCTGTGGTGCTGGTGATGGCCATGGGCTGGCGAGTGGATGGAGATCCCATGTCCAGCGGCAAGCACACGGCGCTGGTGGACATTGCCGGTGTGATCGCCGCGCGCGGCGATGCCAGCGCGGAGCGGGTGACTTCGGCTTTGCAAGCCGCGTTCAAGGACAAGAATACGCAGGGTGTGATCTTGCGAATCAATTCGCCGGGAGGCAGTCCGGTTCAGGCCGGAATCATCTACGACGAAATACGCCGATTGCGCTTGGCTAATCCGAGCATTCCGATGTACGCGGTGGTCGAGGATATCTGCGCCTCTGGCGGGTATTACATCGCCGCCGCCGCCGACCGAATTTATGTCGATAAGGCGAGCATTGTCGGATCCATAGGCGTCATCATGGATGGTTGGGGATTTACCGGGGTGATGCAGAAATTGGGTGTGGAGCGGCGGGTGCTTGCGGCGGGTGAGAACAAGGCCTTCCTCGACCCGTTTTCTCCCTTGGAGGAGAACCACAAAAAGCACGCTCAGACCTTACTTGCGGATATCCACGCTCAGTTCATCGACGTGGTTCGCAAGGGCCGCGGTACGCGCCTGAAGGAAACGCCAGATATGTTCTCTGGCCTGATATGGACGGGTGCCACAAGCGTCGAAGTGGGTTTGGCGGATGGCCTGGGCAGTCTGGAGTGGGTCGCGCGCGAGGTTGTAAAGGCCGAACAGATTGTTGATTTCACGGAAAAACAGAATCTCGCTGAGCGATTCGCGAGGCGATTCGGCGCGGTGCTCGCCGAATCTCTATCTGGCGTGCTGGTTTCGAGCCAGTTCGGCTTGCGATAACAGGAGAAACACACAGGGCCTGCCGTCGAGATCAACGGTTCGTTCGCGCCACGCAGCGACACTTAAGGTCGCGATCATCTCCGTTGGCAGCGTTAAATCGCAGGCGAGGCATAGTAAAGTGCCAGCGTGGCAGTTGTTGATCAAGGCCGCGAGCAATGCGTTGTTTCTATAAGGTGTTTCAATAAAAATTTGCGTTTCGCGTTCGCTCTGGGAGCGCGCCTCATAATTTTTGATGGCGCGGCCGCGTGCCGGTTCCTTGATTGGTAGATATCCATGAAACGCGAATCTTTGCGTTTCAAGCCCAGAGGCCATCAGCGCAAGGGTAATGGACGAAGGCCCGGTCAGTGGAGCCACGCGAATGCCGGCGGCGTGTGCGAGTCGAACCAATGTTGCGCCAGGATCGGCAATCGCGGGACAACCTGCTTCGGAGAGAACACCCGCGTCGATGCCGCCACGCAGGATATCGATCATCGCGGCAAGTTCTTCAGGTTTTGTGTCGTTGGTGAGACATTCAATTCTCAATGACGCAATTGGGCCCGGATGCCTTGCAAGCTTCAAAAACGCGCGTGCGGATTTTGGGGCCTCGGCAAGAAAGCAACGCAATTGGCGGATGCGATCGAGGATCGCTTCGGGAATAACTTCGGCAACTTGGTCTCCACCCAGGGTCGTGGGTAGCAACCACAAGGTTCCCGCGGTCACTAGGGCACCTCCAATCCGTGCTCCAGGAGTAAATCGACCAGGGCAATCAGCGGCAAACCAATTAGAGCGTTGGGATCGTCGCCGCCCAGTTTTTGAATCAACGCGATACCCAATCCTTCGGATTTGGCGCTGCCGGCGCAGTCATAAGGTTTTTCCTGGTGCAAATAGCGATCGATTTGATCTGGAGTGAGCGAGCGAAACACAACAGCGTTGCTCACACATCGAACCAGGGTTCGATGTGTAGCGGTGCTATGCACGCACAAGGCCGTATGAAAAACAGCCTCGCGCCCCGAGAGCAGGAGAAGTTGGCGCGTGGCATTTTCATGGTTCCCGGGTTTGCCAAGCAACTCAGACCCGCAACTGGCGACCTGGTCCGAGCCGATCACCAAGGCATCGGTATAATTCGCGGCAACTTTCAAGGTTTTGGCGCGTGCGAGTCGAAGCGCCAGAGCGTCTGGCAGTTCTCCTGGATGCGGCGTTTCGTCGACATCCGGTGCGGCCGTTTCGAAGGGGATGCCCAGGCGGGATAACAGCTCTTTGCGATAGCGCGAGGTGGATGCGAGAATGAGTTTCACGAGTTGGAATCGGTCGCGGTTTCGAGTGTGAAAAAGTGAGGTAACACCCTGAACAGCTTGGAATTTCTTTTGACAGTTAGAGCCGAACATAATATCATGCGCGCCCTATGTTGCTAGCGGGGGTTATCGACGGTCTCCATTTCGCGCGCGTTGGCGGCGAATTGCGCGGAACGCTCGGTTTGGATCTGCTTCCGCGTCTTGCACAGACGCCTTGTAAAACCTCAGGATTCAGCTATTTTCTTCGTGGCGGTTTGAATCCGGCCGGCAAGGCTAGTATTGAGGTCAAGGTTACAGGCAGTCTGGAGTTGGTTTGCCAGCGTTGCCTGGAACCGATCGTATTTGAAGTGGATGTGGATGTGAACCTTGAGTTGTGCGCAGATCTTGACGTTATCGCCGGGGCTGAGGATGAGGTTGATCGTGTGCTTGCTGAATCGGAAATGAGTGTATCGGGCCTGGTAGAAGACGAATTGATCCTGGTTCTACCCCAGATACCCAGACATAAGAGTTGTGGCGTTGAAAAATTGCTTGCGCAGCCGCGAAAGGCTTCCCCTTTTGGCGTGCTGGCATCATTAAAAAAACGCGATGATCGATAATTCATCGCGCATATTGATAAGTTAAAGACCTGAAGGAGTGCCACCATGGCAGTACAGCAGAACAAGAAGTCTCCCTCAAAGCGGGGCATGCACCGCTC
>CAMDFL010000019.1 GCA_945897475.1 Bordetella parapertussis | reverse complement strand
TCGCCGGGCAGATCAAGAAGTGGAACGGCCAACTGGTAGGCGTGAATCTCGTCGACTTGCGCCGCTGGGCAAGCGCTTCACGCGACGCATTTTTTGGTCGGGTGAAGGCAGGCTTCCCGGCCTAAGCGCCGAGCCTGTTCGATTCGTGCAGCGTTCCCTTAAATAGAACCGGAAAACTGGTGCGTTCTCTTGAAATAGGGAACGGGGCGATAGGGGCAAGGGGAAAAAAGGGAACCCCGCTCTTTCCCTGTTCTGAAGCTTTCCGAGTTTAGGTTTATTTAACGGCGGCTTTCAGCTTGGGCATGACGTCCGTGGAAAATAGTTCCATGGATCTCATCGCATGTTCGGGGCGCAGATTGCCGAAAGAGAACACCAGCAAGAGATAGTTGATGGTGGTCTCCTGCACCGACTCGACCAATATATCGAGCACGGTCTTGGGCGACCCCACCACCAGGCGCGTGACCGAGTCCTTGTCCTTGGGATCTAGGCGCGGCAATAGTGGCGGCCTGCCATGCTTGCCGGTCAGGTGATTGATGTGCGAGAGCCACACCGAAAAAGCGTCCAAGCCAATTTTCTCGGCTTCGGCGTCGGTATCGGCCACCACAATCAGCTGGCTCTTACCCAGGCGCGGATGCGTGACATGCGCGTTGTGCCTGCCAGCATCGCTCTGGTGCTTCACCCAGGTTTCGCGGTACTGCGCGTACAGGGCTTTGGTTTCGGGGTGGCTGGTATTGAGCACGGTGTGATAGCCGTGTTTCGCCGTGAAATCGATGGAGTTCTTGTCGCTGCTCGGAAACCACAATGGCGGATAAGGTTTCTGCACCAGGTGGTTGTGCAGCTCCACGTCCTTGTAGTTGTAGTACTTGCCACTGAAATTGAGATTGTCGGTCTGGCTCGCGGCAATGAATATGTCCAGAAATTCACGATATCTTTCACGCGACTCCTCAATATTGGCGATGCCAAGGTAGGCCCCTTCGATAGGTGATATGCCGCGCCCAACACCCAGATCGATCCGTCCGCCGCTCATCTGGTCGAGCATGCACATCTCGTGATAAAAGCGGTAGGGGTTGTACCAGGGCAGGCACCAGGTTAAGGCGCCCAGGCGAATTTGTTTGGTACGCTGAATCGCTGCCGCGATCAATATCGAGGGAGATGCATCGATGGACAGCGGCGTTCCCTGGTGCTCGGCAAGCTGCCAGGCATAGAAGCCCGCCTTGTCCGCGGCCGCTGCCAGTTGCAGCTTATGTTCGAAAATCTCGGCGGGCGGCGCGCCCGTGACTTCGACCCAATCGAACATCCCGATCTCGAGCGGACTCTCCGGAAAACTGCCTGTGCTCACACTGCCTCCTGATAATTACTGTACGAAAAAAATGGCGCAGGCGAAATTCCTGCGCCACTGTCTTGCCACTGATTTTTTCCCGCTTGATGCCCGTGTAGGCAAGCGTCACGCAACAGCATTTCGCTACTGCGGTTTGATGCCGGTGTCGCTGGCGATCTTGCCAAACATGGCCATCTCATTACGAATTCGATCCGAGAACATCTCAGGCGGCCCGCTGACGATCTGGAAAGCCTGCGGGATGAAAATCTTTTGCACCTCGGGCGAGGCCATTACCGCGTTGAATTCGCGGTTCATGCGCAACACGATGTCGCGCGGCATGCCCCCCGGTCCAAGTACGCCATGCCAGCCTTCGAAAATAAAATTCGGTATCGTTTCTGCCGCAATGGGCAGTTCCGGGAAGCCCATTCCGCCGCGTTTCGGGTTGAGTGTCGCCACCGCTCTCACCTTCCCCCCCTTCACCTGGTTGACCGCTGTGGCGACCGCGTCGAACAGAATATTCACCTCTCCACCCATCAGCGCGTTCATGGCCGGGCCATTGCCCTTGTAGAGCACCATGATCATGTCCGCTTTGGCGTGATAACGCAGCAGTTCGCAGCCTACTGTGGGCAAGGCGCCCGAGGAGCCGCAACTAACCGACCCGGGCTTGGCCTTGATTGCGGCGAGCACATCACCGAGCGTTGTGGACGTGAATGCATTGCTCGTCAGAATCACCCACGGACTGGTCATGAACAGGCCGATGGCGGTGAAATCCCTGGGATCGGGGCTGCCTATGACAAAGGCCGGGTTGGTCACCATTCCGGAGATCGCATAAAACAATGTATACCCGTCGGGCGCGGATTTCAGCACGACTTCAGCGCCGAGGTTGCCTGAAGCGCCGGCGCGCGTTTCGATGATCACTGGCTGGCCCATGCGCTCACTGAATTTGGGTGCAATCACGCGGCCCGCTGCGTCGGCGGGACCGCCGGGAGGGAAAGGCATGATCCAGCGTATGGGTTTGGACGGAAACGTTTGCGCTTGCACAGCGAAACAAAGCGCCGCGCACACTCCCGCAACGATGGCTGCAGCGATCTTCATGTCGATATCCTCATATATATTCTTGCGATTGCTATTGCGTTTTCGCGCCGGAAAGCGCCACCGCCTTGGCCCATTTCACCGCCTCATCGGCGATCAGCTTGCCAAATTGTTCAGGCGTACCCCAGACCACCTCGCCGCCTTGTGTCGCCATGACCTCGCGCATTTCCTTAGTATTGGCGCCGCGATGCGTCTCCGCATTGAGGCGGGCAATAATGGCACCCGGCGTCCCGGCGGGCGCAAGCAATCCCGACCAACTCCCCGACTCGAACGCCGGCAGACCGGTTTCGGCCACGGTGGGCACATCGGGTGCGAACGGGCTGCGCTTGTTCGCCGCTACTGCCAAAAGGCGCATCTTGCCGGCCTTCACCTGCGGGCCGATGGAACCGACGGTCTCGATGAACATGTGCACATCGCCGCTTATCACCGCGGCAATAACTTTGGCCGGATCGCCGTAAGGCACGTGGACCATGTCGATGCCGGCAGTCCGCAAAAAGAGGGCACCTGAGACATGCGGCGGGCTGCCGGGCGGGGGCGAACCGTAGTTGTATTTACCGGGATTGGCTTTAATCAGATCGATGAATTGCCCCATTGTGTTTGCCTGCAGCGAGATGCTTACCGCGATCACGCTGGGAGCGACGGCCACCTGGCTGATAGGGGCGAACATTTTCACCGGATCGATCCCGGCGCTGGGATACAGCGCCGGACCGATAGATAGCGAGGTGATGCTGCCCATCATGAGGGTGTAGCCGTCGGGCGCGGCCTTGGCTGCCGCTGCCGCACCCAGAGTGCCGGCCGCGCCTCCCCGGTTTTCAACAATCATGGGCTGGCCGATGCCCTCGCTCATCTTGGTGGTCAGTACACGCAAGGCGTAATCCGGCGGGCTACCCGGCGCCGTCGGCATGATCACGCGGATCAGCTTGATGGGATAGGTCTGCGCCGTGGAACTGGAGCTCCACAGCGCGCCAGCGACCAGTGCTACGCCCGCAAGTACCGCCAGACCACTAATTCGGGGCCATCGAACCACATGAGAATTCATGAACTGACTTCCTGTTTTTTGCAAGCTTAAATTGTCACTTAAATCGGTTGTTTAATTCCGCTTTTTCACCGATTGAACCTTCGAAGCCGTGGTGGCCTTCGTCCTGCGCGGCGCGCTCCACAAGGCCTTGCTGGCTATCTTCGCGCCTGCGGTCAAGGCCTCGAATTTGGCCCACATCACGCTGGGATGCACGCGACGATGGAACGGTCCTTGCGCGAAGCCGCAGTCGGTGCTGGCTATGACTCGTTCGCGACCGAGAATCTTCGCCAAACGCGTAATGCGCTCGGCGACAAGCTCCGGATGCTCAACCACATTGGTGACGTGACTGATGACCCCAGGCAGGAGGATTTTGTCCTCGGGCATCTTCGCGCCCTCCCACACATGCCACTCGTGCTCGTGGCGCGGGTTTGCGCCTTCAATCACATAGGCCCCGGCATTGACCTTCAGGATCAGATCAACGATGTCCTTCAGGGGCACGTCGGTCACGTGCGGGCCGGGCCAGCTTCCCCAGCACACGTGGTAACGCACCCGGTCCGCGGGAATGCCTCTCAAGGCGTGATTCAATACCTCGACATGCATGCCCACCCACCTACGGAAATCCTTCAGGGTACCGGGGGGCACCATCCGGTCATAGGTGACCGCAGCGCGCGCATCATCCAATTGCACGATCAAACCGGCATCAACGATGGCCTTGTATTCGACGCGCATCGCATCGGCGATCGCCTCCAGGCATTTCTCGTCGCTTGAGTAGTACTCGTTCTTGCGATCGGGGATCACGCTCGATGGCGCCGCCACCGGCAGAAATCCTTCCTTCACACCTTGCTTTGCGAGCGCCGCCTTGAAATTCCTGATATCGCGCTGCAATTCATTCATGCCGGTATAGGTGATCGGGCCCACACACACCGAATCGCTCACCGTGGCACGCCCGTCGCGAGCATCCAACTCCGCATAGAACTCGGCGAAGCGCTCGCGATCCACTCCACGCGCGAAGGGATCGGGGGTGCCCGGTTTCACTTTCCTGCGCTCGAATCCGGACAGACGCTCCAGCGCGTACTGCGACCAACTGATGCCCTTGCCGAACTCACCGTCACTGGGAATATCGATGCCGACCTCGGCCTGCTGCTTGACCACCTTGCCAACTGTGGTTTTCAACGTTCGGGAAAACGCCGCCCGGTCAAACGCCTTGCCGGTCTGTTTGGCGCGAAGATGGGCCAGCACTTCAGGCGGACGAATAAGACTGCCGACGTGAGAGGTCAAAATTCGCTTGGTGCTTCTTTGCATGCGCTTAACTCCATTGTTGGCTATGAGTCGTAACTCGCGTAGATCTGGCTCGAATGAGGGCGTGATTCTAAGGGAAAGCCGCCTCCGGGCCGAAGGCAAATTGTGCCCTGTCGGTGACGTGCCCCGTTGGTAAATTGTACCCATACCAGGCAACGACAATCTCTGTAGGTTTCCCGCCTACTTCGCGGATGGGTTCGCCATGCCTTCCTGCAAGGGACCAGGCACGCGCACAGCCACCACAGCCGGCGAACCTCTACGCACCGCTTCCAAACCCCGCTGCAAGGCAGGGCCTACACGCTCGACGTCGGTCACATATTCACCGTAACCGTCAACCGCCTCGGCATACTTGGCGAAATTCGGCGGTGGATCAAAGCTGCCACCAGCATAGTCGCCATGCTTCACCGCGTAACCATCGGGATAGGCTTGGCGCAGTTCGGTGGTGCCGGTGCTGTAGCTGCCATTGACGAACACCATGGTGAGGAATGGCGACTTGTGATGGCGCGCGGCCCACAATGCCGCCATCGGAGTGCCAAACGAGTAGTAGCCGTCCCCGGTTGCCAGCACCACGTCCTGATCCGGACGCGAGAGTTTTATACCGAACGCCGCGCCGGAACCCCAACCTCCAGTGCTGCTGCCGCTGCGGAAATAGGTTCCGGGCTGGGTGCGCCGAGAATACGTGTGCACGAATCCACCGTTGGAAATGCCGTCGTTCAATACGATGGCATCGGGTTCGAGCAGCTTGCCCAATTGGTAGGCTGCCCAACGTCCTGTGGGTTTGCCTGACTTACCCGCTTCTATCGCCAGCTCCTCGGCTTTCGCGATCATCTGACGCTTTTTGTCCTCCAGACGCTTGCGACGCTCGGCGATGCGCGACATGTCTGATTTGTCCAGTATCGAGGTCGCGGCTTCGAATAGGGCGCGGGCGGTGCGTGACGCGGTCGCCGGTATCCAAAGATCCGCGCGGAACTCCTGAGTCTTCAGACGCGAATAAACCGGATCGATCGAAACCCAGGCGATCTTGGCATCCGCCGGCGGTGAACCCACGCCGGGTATCCACGGCGCAGCGCTCTCGAACACCAACACCACGTCGGCTTCACTGGATTTCGGCCCGGTGCCGTACAGAGCATGAGTGGTCGGAAAATTCATTCGGTCGGAGTTGGAGGACTCAGATACAGGGATGGCGAGCAACTCGCAAAGTTTGATGAGCTCCGCCATCGCCTCAGGATCGTGGGCGACGCGTTCCGTAAACAATATTGGGTTCTGCGCCTTGACTAGCCACTGCGCAATTGCCTTTGCATCGTCCTGGTCAGGCGAGATGGGACGCGCAACACCCAACTGCTGCACCGTCGGAAAACGAATCTTTCCCGGCAGCGGCAACATCGCCGTTTCACGCGGCATAGTCAGGTACACCGGGCCACGCGGCTCACTCATCGCGACCTGCAACAAGCGGCTGACAATCAGCCCCGGATTGTCGATGTGCTCCAAGCGATGGTCGGTCTTGGTGAACTGGCGCACGATCTCCGCCTGATCGCGCGGCTCCTGCTGCCATTGCACCGGCGAACCGCGCGATCCGCGCATGGAGCCAGGAAAGGCACGCGGGCCGGTTCCACCCGTAATCAGCACTGGATAACCGCCGCGCCACGCGGTATGAATAGCGCCACCGTAGTGCAAAGTACCGACATCAACGTGCGAGGAAGTCGCCGTGGGCTTACCGGTCACCATTGAGGCGCCCAGCGCCGCGTTCAATGCCACCGATTCGTGAATCATGGTGATGAGCTTGGGCGCAGGTGTGCCCTTCACGGCAGCCTTGGCCGTGGCTTCCTGCAGGAACGCGGACTCGGAGCCAGAGACAAAAAAGAGCTGGTCGATGCCGCCCAGCTTCATCGAGGCCACCAGCGCGTCCGACCACTCGTCGGCGGCGTATTCATTCCAGTAATTGTCGACGCCAGGAGGCGTGGTTTGGGACATGACTTTCTCCATGTGGATGTAACAGGATTTTAATATTTCCTGCGAGCTTTGAGTAGTGGCGGCGTACCGCTGTCGGCCACCTAAAAGGTGGCGCGAGAGATTTCAGTGGTGAGAATGGCGTATTCAGATCGGCCATTCCTTACTTCCCATCGAAGCCAGGCTTGTGTTCAGCCTCGATGCGTTTGATCACCTTGCCGAAATCGCTCTCAAACAACCGGTCTTGCATGATGCGATATTTCTCGAACTCGCTTTCGGCAAAAGCTCTTGGCGATCTCGGCACCCATCTTACCGGCATCTTGTAGAACTTTCCGGTCTGTCGCTTCGACGAACCGGTTCAAGCGAGACTGCCAATCCTGCATCGTCATTGGAATCTGCCGCAGAGCCATGCTTTCGGCCACGTCCACCCTGGTTCTTCGCCAGAACTGTCAACACTTAGCCCGTAAGTGGCTAAATGGTTTCCCAGAATTTGATCATCTGCTCGCGCATCTTCGCATCTGGTATGCGTCCCCGCGCCGCATTCAGATTGTCGATGGCGAATTCAGGACGGTCAGTGCCCGGAATGACGCCATTCACCGCGGGATTGGCCAGAAGAAATTTGATAAAAAACTGCGCCCAGCTGGTGCAATCGATCTCGGCGGCAAAAGACGGCAGGGCCTTGCCTTGCGAGACCTTGAAAAGCCGCCCACGTCCGAAGGGAAGATTGATCATCACCGCCATGCCGCGATCACGAGCCAGCGGCAGGATGCGATCCTCGGCATTGCGATTGTCCAGGGCATAGTCGATCTGAATGAAATCTAAGCGTTCCCTGCGCATAATCTGCTCGAACTGCTCATAGTCCTTGTCGAACGAGGTGGTTATGCCGACGTAGCGCGTCTTGCCCTCGTCCTTCAGTCGCCGGATGGTGCGCAAATGCGTAGTGGTGTCGCGGATGTTATGCACCTGCAGAAGATCGAAGCGATCGGTGCCCATGTCGCGCATCGCCGTGTCCACCTGATTGATGCCCGCTTGCTCGCCGGTGGTGCTGATCTTGGTGGCAAGGAACGCCTGCTTGCGAAGTCCGGTTCTGCGAAAAATTTCGCCCAGATTCTTCTCCGCCCGGCCATAGGTGGGCGAGGTGTCGATCAGAGTGCCACCGTTCTCTAAAAAGGTTTTTACCGAATCCACCAGCAACGGAAACTTCGCATCCGAGGATTCAATTTCATAAACCACCGCCGTGCCGACGCCGATCACCGGCAGCATCTCGCCCGTCGAAGGAATGGGCCGCCGCAACACCGGACGCTCGGCCGCCAGAGCCAGGCCTGCCTGCCCGAGCAAGCTGCCCGCGACAAGCGCGCCCGCGGCGCCAGCCGATAGCCGGAGGAATTCCTTGCGCGTCATGGTCCGGACCGTGTTCAATTCATCGCTACGCTTCATGTACCTTCCCCTGTTTATTTTCCTGTCCTGCAATTCTTTGTTCCGCAAGTTTTACCTGCATCTTTCCCAAATGCAATAGTAAAACCGCCCAGAGCGCCGCTATCGGCACCGTCAGCCAGGCAATGCTGGCCAGTTCCATGCCCAGCCCCCGCAATCCGGTATAGAGCCAGCCGCTTGAGGCATCGCCGCCGCGAAACACTACGGTATCGATGAAGCTTTTAGCTTTGTATTTCTGCTCACGGCTGACCACAGTAAAAAGCGTTTCCCTTGCCGGATTGGCGACCGCGAATTCGGTCGCGCGCTTTACGGCTTGAAACGCGATGACCGCGACAAGCACCGGCGCCAATGCCAGCGCAGCAAACCCGGCCATGGTCACCAGCGCCAACAAAGCCAAAGCCGGCCCGGCGCCATAGCGCAACAATATCCGCCCAGTGAGTGTCAACTGGACCACGAGCGTGACCACGCCCACCGAAAGATCGATCAAGGCAAACACGCGTGTGCGTTCAGCCGGGCTGTCGAATGCTCCGGCGACAATCGAGGCCTGCTGAAAATACAGAAACGTATTAGTGAGCGCGAGCAACAGCACGTGCGCGCAGATCAAAAGCAAAAACGGTGAACGCATCACTTCGGTAAAACCGGCCATCAGTCCGCCGCCAATCACCTCTCCCGCGCCTGATCCGCCTGAGAGTTTCGCATCGGCATCGCTCGCCCGGCCCTGACTGGTGCGCAGCAGCCCGTGCACGCATTGCGTCGCACCCACAAGAAACAAAGCCGAAATGAGCAACAGGTTCGTTGGACCCAAAGGCAAGGCCAAAGCTGCCGTGATCGAAGGCCCGAGCAATGCACCCGCCGTCCCCCCCGCAGCGACAAATCCAAATAGTCTCTTACCTTGCTCGTAACTGAACAGATCGGCCAGAAACCCCCAGAACACCGTGACCACGAACAAATTAAAAATGCTCACCCATATGAAAAAAGCACGAGCAACGGGAACCCGCCATTCCTCGATTTGCAACAGACCAAAAAACGACAGGATGCAGGCAATAAAAAACCAGTACACCCAGGGAACGAAGCGCCGCCGAGGGAAACGAGCCACCAGCATGCCAAACACCGGCACCGCGGCAAGCATCACGACGAAAGTCGCGGTAAATAGCCACTGCAATTGAGAAACACCGGCGGCAACGCCCATCTCATCTCGCAATGGCCGCAAGATATAGTACGAAGACAAGAGGCAAAAGAAATACAGAAATGCCCAGACCAGCGCTCCAACTTCATCGGGGCGCACATTGACCAGTCGCGGTAGTCGCGCGGATAGCCAGGCTTGCACGTGGGGTTCCTTGATTTGGACCGCCCGGCGACAAAATCGCCGAGCTGCATTTAACAAGCGGCGATAGATTTATCCGACGCGGGTCTCATTCTGGACAAGAGACTAACATGGCAAAATGAAACGGCGCCGGTCATGCCCGAAGCATTCGAGAAATTGGTGAGCAGTGAACGCGTGCGCAATTAGGCACTGGTCAAGCGCCTGGGATTGCAACAGAACTAAAGATCGTGTCGAAGCGTAGCGCGTGGTGGACAGTTGGCGTGGCCAAGGCGTTCCATCACTGATTGCGCGTGCCGGAGAATTTATTAACCGAGGCTGCGTCCCGCTACCCCACCCACTTACGTGCATTGCGGAACATCCTCATCCAGGGGCTGTCCTCAAGCCACTCGCGCGGATGCCATGAAAGCTGAACCGTCCGGAATACGCGCTCGGGATGCGGCATGACTATGGTGAAACGCCCATCGGCGGTAGTGAGGCCAGTGATGCCATCCGGTGATCCATTGGGATTGGCGGGGTATTTGTCGGCGGCCTTGCCCGCGCCATCGACGTAGCGCATGGTAACTACTGCTTTTTCGCGCGCGCCTTTCACATCGAACAATGCGCGTCCCTCGCCATGTGCGGTCGCGATGGGCATGCGGCTGCCGGCCATGCCGGAGAAAAACAGCGAGGGATTTTCCGCGACTTCCACCATCACCAGGCGCGCTTCGAACTGCTCGGAGCGGTTGCGCACGAAGCGCGGCCAATGCGCACCTCCAGGAATCATTTCGCGCAATTGACTCATCATCTGGCAGCCGTTGCAGACGCCCAAGGCGAAGCTGTCGGCGCGCGCAAAAAACGTTTCAAACTCGGCGCGTGCCCGTTCATTGAACAAAATTGATTTCGCCCAGCCGGCGCCACCACCCAATACATCGCCAAACGAAAACCCGCCGCAGGCGGCGAAACCTTTGAAATCAGCCAGCGATAAACGCCCTTCGATGATATCGCTCATATGCACGTCGTGCGCTTCAAACCCGGCGCGGTCGAATGCCGCGGCCATCTCAAGCTGACCATTGACACCTTGCTCGCGCAGAATCGCAATTTTTGGACGCGCATTTCCAATTAAATGCACGCCGATAAACGCTGCCGCAATATCTTCGTTCTGGTCAAAGCTGAGCTTTGAATGCAAGCCGATTTCGGTTCGCTCGGCGATGCACTCGAATTCCTCAAGCGCGGTCTCCGGGTTGTCGCGCAGAGCCTGCATCCGATAACTGACCTCCGACCAAATGCCCTGCAGGGCCGTGCGCGATTCGGCAAACACCGGCTTCGCGTTTCGAACCAGGCGAATCTCGTCCTCGTTATTAGGCGATCCGACCCAAAAGGCGAACAAACCCGCCTCACGCAATCGCCCAAGAATCCTGTTGCGATCCACGCTGCGCACCTGAATCACCGCGCCCAGTTCTTCGGCGAACAATGCCGCAAGCACGCGATCCTGGTCGCGCCCATACATCAGCGAGGGTTTGCGCTCGTTGCCATCGACGTCGTGCGCCTCGGCATCGTAGGCCAGCAGGTCCAGGTTAAGTGTGACCCCCTGGTGTCCGGCGAACGCCATTTCACATACGCTTGCGAACAAACCTCCATCGGAGCGGTCGTGATAGGCGAGTATCACGTCCTCGCCTGCCAAGATCTGGATCGCGCCGAAAAAGGCTTTGAATTCTTCCGGATCATCGAGATCGGGCGCTACATCGCCGAACTGATTGAATACCTGCGCCAGCATCGATCCGCCAAGCCGGTTGCGGCCTCGCCCCAGGTCGATGAGGATGAGATCGGTGGTCCCCGCGTCGGTCACCAGTTGCGGCGTCAACACGCGCCGAACGTCCTCGCAGGGCGCGAAAGCCGACACAATCAGGGACACCGGCGAGACTACTTCTCGCGGCGTGCCGCCCTCGTTCCAGGTGGTGCGCATCGACAAGGAATCCTTGCCCACAGGAATCGATACGCCCAGCTTCGGACATAACTCCAGACCCACAGCGCGCACCGTTTCATAGAGCGCCGCGTCCTCGCCGGGGTAACCGGCAGCGGCCATCCAGTTAGCGGAGAGCTTGACGCGGCCAAGATCGCCAATCGGAGCGGCGGCGATATTGGTGAGCGCCTCGCCCACCGCCATGCGACCGGAGGCAGGCGCATCGATCAGCGCCAGAGGCGTGCGCTCGCCCATGGCATAGGCCTCGCCGGAATAGCCCTGAAAGCTCATCAAAGTCGCGGCGCAATCAGCCACCGGCGCCTGCCAGGGACCGACACACTGGTCGCGCGAACACAAGCCGCCTACGGTGCGATCACCTATTGTGATGAGAAAGTTCTTGTTAGCCACGGTGGCCGAGCGAAGCACGCGGTGGCAGGCCTCCTGCAAATCCATTCGATCAAGCGACAGAGGCACAAGTTGACGAACGCGAGTAGTGACATCGCGAGTCATGCGCGGCGCCTTGCCCAGAAGCGCCGCAAGACTCATATCCACCGGCACATTGCCAAAATGCGGGTCCTCAACGCGCAACCTGTCATCTCCGGTCGCCTGCCCCACCACCGCATAGGGGCAGCGCTCACGCCGACACATGGCATCGAACTCATCGAGCGACTCCGGCGCGATCGCAAGCATGTAGCGCTCCTGCGCCTCGTTGCTCCAGATCTCGCGCGGACTCATGCCCGACTCCTCGTTGGGCGGCGCACGTAGATTGATGCGCGCTCCGCGCCCGGCCCCGTGCGCGATTTCCGGCAGCGCATTGGATATGCCGCCCGCTCCCACATCATGGATAGAAAGCACCGGGTTGCTCGCGCCCATTTGCCAGCAGCGATCGATAATCTCCTGGGCGCGACGCTGTATTTCGGCATTGCCGCGTTGCACCGAATCGAAATCAAGATCTTCGGTATTGGCGCCGGTATCCATGCTGGAGGCCGCGCCGCCGCCCATTCCGATCAGCATGCCAGGCCCGCCCAGTTGAATGAACAATGAGCCTACAGGCACCTCCGCCTTGAACGAATGGCGCGCGTCGATATTGCCTATGCCGCCCGCGACCATAATAGGCTTGTGATAGCCGCGCACCGCGCCGTCGATACGCGCCTCAAAGCAGCGAAAATATCCGTTGAGATTGGGGCGTCCGAATTCGTTATTGAAAGAGGCTGCACCGACCGGACCATCCAGCATGATCTGCAATGCAGATGAAATCCGAGCAGGTCTGCCCTCGGTGATTTCCCAGGCTTGCTCAAAGCCTGGAATACGCAGGTTCGACACCGAAAACCCACACAAACCCGCCTTGGGCTTGGCGCCTCGTCCGGTGGCGCCTTCATCACGGATTTCGCCACCCGAACCGGTGGCCGCACCAGGATAAGGAGATATCGCAGTCGGATGATTGTGCGTCTCGCACTTCATCAATGTATGAGTTAGTTGCTGCTCGTACCGATATCTGCCGGCGGTGTCGGGGGCGAAACGCTCGACACCACAACCTTCCATCACCGCGGCATTGTCGGAATACGCAACCACTGTTCCCTTGGGATGCTGCTGGTGCGTGTGGCGGATCATTCCGAAAAGTGAATTTTCCTGCGCAATACCATCGACTATCCACGAGGCATTGAATATCTTGTGCCGGCAATGCTCGGAATTGGCCTGAGCAAACATGGTGAGTTCGACATCGGTCGGATCGCGGCCCTCGCCCTGAAAAAGATCTCGCAGATAGTCGATTTCGTCGGGCGACAGCGCCAAGCCCATCTCTGCGTTGGCCTGTTGCAGCGCCCCTACGCCATCTTTTTTCAAGGCAATGCTGCCCAACTTCCTCGGTTCAACGTGGCGAAACAGCGCCTGCGCGTCATCAAGGGCATTTAAAATAGTTTCAGTCATGCGATCGTGCAGCAGCGCCATGATGCCGGCGCGCTGCGTGCTGCCCAAGCCGCCCGTGCCGCCAAGGTAATACGCGATGCCCCGCTCAACTCTCCTCACCGCGCCCAAGCCACACTGGTGCAGGATGTCGGTGGCCTTGGATGACCAAGGAGAAATAGTGCCGATGCGCGGCACCACCAGCAGCATATCGCCATTTTGTTTTGCGGTTGTGGACGCGTCGCCATACTGAAGCAGCCGATGCAAAACTTGCATAGAAGCCTGGGCTGGCTCTGAATCAGCTTGAGCAAAATGCCAGTACTGCGCACCTGTGATGCGCGTGGCGCGGTCAAACTCACTTATCCGTGAGTTGAGTTTTGCGAGCCGAAACTCAGAGAGGGCTTGCCCCCCGCTCAGCGTTAGAAAATGCGACATTGGCGCGACATCGTTAAACAAGTATCAGAGCGGTCTAAAGTAGAATTATAGCGGACGCACGCCGATATCAACTGGCCAAGCCCCTCCCAAACGTAATTAGACCGCTCTGATGCCTATTAAACCGCTCTGATGCCTATTAGATCGCTCTGATACCAGATCGCTCTGACACGTATCAGCGTTTAAACACCGGCGCCGCCAGCGTGCCACCCAAGGTGAGATTGGCGCGTATTTGATTGGCAGTTGCCCTCAATTCCAACTGCAAGCTGCCGTTTAGATTCTTCTGCGAATCCATATTGATGTTGCCCGCGGCATTGAGAAATCCTGCGGAAACACGCACCTGCTTAACCTGCGCCCGGCCCGATTCATAGAGCAGGTTACCGCTCATCTCAGAGAACAAGGTGCTCCCACCCGAGGATGCATCACCTTGCAGGACGCGAGTCAAATCCACGCCACCTAAAGTTCCTTTTTGCACCGAGAAATTGCCTTCTATCCGAAGGGAACTCTCCAACTTATCGGCGCTTGGCGCGCGCATGGCGAACCCTCCCTTGCCGTCAAGCCGCCCGCTCGATACCAATAGACTCGCCACTTTACCCGCATCAATGCCACGCGCATTGATTTCGCCATCCAGGCTCCAATTCGTGCCCCAGCGCAGTCTTGCATTCCCGCCGATGTTTCCCCCGGCGACGCTCGCGTCGTATTCACTGAACACCAGTTCGGTCGCGCTCAAGCTACCGGCCCCCGAAAAACTCTGGAATTCCAATTCTCCGCCGAAAGGCAGTTTGTAAGGCTTACCAGTCAATTCAACTTGCGTCTTTCCATCGGCGATCGCAAATTTGAGGGTCACGGTTTTTTCCGAATTGATCGCGACCGCTTTTTCCAGCGAACCGTCCTTGGCGAACATGGCATCGATATCCATGGGCGGAAGCGTCAAACCCTCGATCGCAGGCTTGAATCCTTTCACAATGAGCCGCTCAATTTGAAGGGACTGATCGTCGCGTTTGCCCCACAACACCGCGCCCAACCATTGCTGCGGCACAACGACGCCATCGAGCTCAATCTTGCTGAAAATCTTCTTGGCATCCCAGATGGAACCCAATTGCGGTGATGCTTTTACCGACGCGATCTGGGCAGCAACACCCTCACCAATAGTGATTTTCTCCATTTTCAATTGAGGGGAAGGAATCAAAGACAGGTGGATGGAGCCGATCTTGACCGCTTGCCCCAGGCTATTTTCTGCAGCCTTCTCGAAGGATTTTGTATCCAATGGCATGAGATGGAGGACCACCAGGGCGCCAAGCAGCAGTACAAACAGCCCAATGGCGACCGGGCGACCGAGAGAGCGTTTTCTCTTATACATATAGGCAGGGCGCGGCGCTTCCTGTATGGCGGCCGCCTTCTGTTCTGCCAGGCGCGCATCCGCCTGAGCACGCTCCTTGGCGCGAGCTTGCTTGCGCGCTAGCGCTGCCGCCTCGGCCTCGGTGCGCGCCAGCGACGCAGCATCCTCGACGTCTTTACGGGCCTTCTCATCGGACTCGCGCTTGGCTTTTTCGCCAACTTCTTTGCGCACCTTTTCTTCGGCCTCAAGACGCGCCTGCTCTTCGGTTTCCCTGCGGGTCTTTTCTTCGGCCTCTTTTCTCGCATTCTCTTCGGTTTCCCTGCGGGCCTTTTCTTCGGCCTCAAGACGCGCCTTCTCTTCTACCGCTTTTCTCGCCCTTTCCTTGCTTTCCCGAGCAAGTTGCTCAGCAGCATCGCGTTCATCCTTGAGCTTTTGCCGTAACGCTTCGGCTTCCTTCGCGCGAACTTCGGCTTCGAGGCGGGCTTTCTCCTTTACTCGAGCATCTTCCTCGGCTTTCGCTTTTGCATCAGCCTTGGCTCTTGCTTCTTCCTCTGCCTTGGCTCTTGCTTCTTCCTCTGCCTTGGCGCGCGCGTCCGCTTCGGCTTTGGCCATTGCTTCGGCGACTGCTTTCGCTTTTTCTTTTGCTTCCAATTCGGCTTGAACCTTTGCTTCAGCAACTGCCTTCGCTTCCGCCTTGGCTTTCTCTGCCGCTTCAGCAATGACTTTCGCCTCTACCTCAGCTTCAAACCTGGCTTTGGCCGCCGCCTGAGCAGCAACTTTGGCATTGGCTTCAGCTTCAGCCTTCGCTTTGGCGGCCTTTTCCACCGCTTGGGCTTTTGCCTCCACCTCCAATTTAGCTCTGGCCGCGACCAGCGACTTCGCGGCAACTTCTGCTTTGATCTTGGCCTCAACCTCCAGCTTGGCTTTTAGCGCAGCTTCTATTTTCTGCTCCGCACCATCGTCCGATTTGGGCAGGGGTTTGGCCGCGAGCGAGGTGAAATCGAGTTCATCGTCATCATCGTTCGAGGAGGCAGGCGTTGGCGCGGCAACGGGCCGCGATGGCGCCGTCGCGGATTCACTGGCCAAGACACGCACAAAACCTTCGCGCTCGAGCGTCTTCATGAATTCGATCAATTTGGCGTCGGGATATTTCTCCAGCGTCTTTTTCAATTGGTCGACGCTCAGCTTGCCATCGACTTCCTTAAGGATGGTGCGCAATTCACGCGACAGTAGACTGGTTTTTCCGAGTGCCTCCTGCAGGCCTTTGGTGGTCTTGCTGCAAACGCTGTGACGGTCCATGGACTTGTTCTGTAGATTTGCGAGGATTGAATTTCGATGCAGAGCGCCACGCCAGCCAACCAAGCGACCATATTATTATAGGCGGAACCGCCTCAAGATAAATACGCAGCGGTCTCCTCGAATGCGGCCTTGCGAAGCGCGCCCCCTGGCATTGGCAGTGACGCAAAAGTCGCATGTTAGACTGCGCCGCGCCCGCCGCTTTCCTCTCGTGTGCCCCCATTCCACCATTGAAAATCAATACCGAATCCCTCGCGACTACGCTGCTTCTGGGCATGTTGATGGGAATGATCGCGATTTCGATGGATAGCACCCTGCCGGCGCTTCCCGCGATTCAGGAAAGTTTTTCCGCCAGCGCCGGCGAAGTTCAGATGGTTCTGGGCGGAATCATGTTGGGCTTCATCACCGGCCAGATCGCAGCCGGACCGCTTGCCGATCGATTCGGACGCCGGCCCATGCTAATCGCCTCACTAAGCGTGTATTTAGCAGCGTCGATTGCATGCGCGATGTCGGAGACGCTTTGGATTTTATGCACTGCGCGCTTCGCTCAAGGTTGCGCGGCGGTATTCGGGCCGGTACTGGTGAGAGCCATCGTGCGCGATCTGCATGCCAACGAAGCCGCGGCACGCCTGATGGGCCGGGTCACCATGGCATTCGCGATCCTGCCGATTCTAATGCCCTCGCTGGCCGGGTTGCTGGTGACCTGGGCAGGTTGGCGGGCCATTTTCTGGATGCATACCCTGATGGCCCTGGCGCTTCTCGCAGCAGTCGTGGCTTGGCTGCCCGAAACCGCGCCGGCCAATCGGCGCGGCATTGCTCTGGGTCGAGTCCTGCGCGACTATTTTTTTCTGCTCGGACAGAAAAAATACCGAGCCCCGACCGCTTTGGCTGTTTGCTCGCAGATGGGTGTGACCGCTTTTGTCACCAATTCCGCTCTGGTTGCCATACCCGTATTGGGGTTCACGCCACAGGAATACGGGCTGATGTTCTCGCTGGTGATGATCGGATACATATCCGGCGCGCGTGTTGGCGCGCGAAAAGTCATGCGCGCCGGCATCCCCCGCATGCTGACTCTCGGTTCATTCGCCGCCGCCGCGGGAGGTCTCTCAATGGCAGCCCTGGCCCTAGCCGATATCCAGACTGGCGCCGCGATCGCCATTCCCATGGCGATATTCATGTTCGGCAACGGCATCCTTATACCGAGTACCACCGCGGCAGCCCTATCGCCGTTTCCCACGCTTGCTGGCCTGGGCTCTTCACTGCAATCAATCATCCATCTGACCGGCGGCATCACCCTCGCCCTTATCTTGTCGCTTGCGTTCAACGGCACTACCCAGCCGCTTGCGGCATCCATCGGTCTTTGCGGTTTGGCGCAATTGGGTCTAGAACGATATTACTCGCGCCACAAGGCATTCGAGCCGGCGACCGCATAACGCCTATCTGCCTCCAATCGGTATGATTGACACATGAATCTGAGCCCAATTTATTTCAACGTCGAAATTCGAGCCATTGAGGAAAGCGTGCGCATCTCACCCAATGGCCTACGGCTGATGGAGCGGGCGGGACTAGCCGCGACCAAGGCAGCTCGGGACATGCTTGGCGATCGAGGCAGGAGGGTGTTGGTGGTGGCAGGGCCGGGAAACAACGGTGGAGATGCATTCGAGGTCGCGGCACATTTAAAGAATGGGTTCTACCGGGTCGATGTTGCATTTCTTGGCAACGCTGAAAAATTATCCAGTGATGCCACGCTTGGCCTTCATAAATGGCGCGATGCCGGGGGCCTTGAATTATCAAAACACCCCGATGCGGCGCTCATCGCCCGCGATTACGATCTGGTGGTCGATGGCTTATTCGGCATTGGCCTTAGCCGAGCGCTGGAGGGCCGCTATGCGAGCTGGATCGACGCTATTAACCAATCCACACGGCCGGTATTGGCGCTGGATATTCCGTCCGGCATCAATAGCGACACAGGCGCGGTTATGGGATGCGCGGTGCGTGCCAAACGCACACTGACATTTATCGCGATGAAACCCGGTCTTGCCACCTTCGAGGGGCCCGATTATTGCGGGGATATTTCGATTGAGTCGCTATCGCTGAATGTCGAGGGGATGCGGGCATCGCGCGGCCATCTGCTCGATGACAGCATTCTGGACAACGCCTTGTCGCGGCGACCCATGAATTTTCACAAAGGCAATGCCGGCGATGTCGCCATTCTTGGCGGTGCTCGAGGCATGGTTGGCGCGGCCCTGCTCGCGGGGCGCGCGGCTTTGCTATGCGGCGCGGGTCGAGTTCATGTGGGGCTGCTCGACGAATCGGCGCCTCGTGTCGATCCCTCGCGACCGGAATTGATGCTGCGAAGCGCGCAGGACCTTCCGCGTGATGCAACAGTTGTTGCGGCCGGCCCCGGCATGGGAAGCGACGAGATCGCTCATGCATTACTGACCACCGCTATCGGCGTAGAAGCCGCGTTGATTCTCGATGCCGATGCTCTCAACATGATTGCCGCACATGGGAAGCTCTCACAAGCGGTCGCTGCGCGATCGAGCACGACGCTTCTCACCCCACACCCCGCGGAGGCTGGACGCTTACTCGCCACCAGCACGCGCGAGGTTCAGACCAACCGCGTCGAGGCCGCGCTCCAAATTGCGCGTCGCTACAAAGCGACCGTAGCCCTGAAGGGTAACGGCACCGTGATCGCGGCGCCGGACGGTCGTTGGTGGATCAATTCAAGCGGCCATTCCGGCATGGCGAGCGCCGGCATGGGCGATGTGCTTACCGGCATGGCAGCAAGCCTCATCGCCCAGGGCGCGGAGCCTATCGCCGGTCTGTGCGCGGCGGTCTGGCTGCACGGCGCCGCCGGTGATGCACTCGCGGTACGCCACGGTGGACCGCTGGGCACCCTGGCGGACGACATGGGCGCCCAGGCAAGGCTGATTCTGAATCGCCATCTGTACGCCGTGCGCTAGCAGGCGCGCCCACTCATATTAAGTGTCAGAGCGATCTAATTCATCGCCAACACGCACGCTTCTAGGAGCACTTTATGACCTCACGTCTTTTTATCAATGCCTCGTTCTTTCTTGGCAAGGTATGGGCGCTGGCGCGGCCCTACTGGAAATCCGAGGAGCGCACCCGCGCCTGGGGCTTGCTCATCGCCATCATCGCCCTGACCCTGGGGCTGGTGTATGTCGAGGTGCTGTTCAATGACTGGTATCGGGAGTTTTATAACTCGCTGGAACAAAAGAACCAGGCGGATTTTACGGATCTCCTGTTGTATTTCGCTTTTCTCGCCGTCGTTTTCATTGCCGCCTCGATCTACAAGCTCTATCTCACCCAGATGCTGACCATGCGCTGGCGCGCCTGGCTCACCAGGCAATATTTGGCCGAATGGCTAGAGCGCCAGGTCTATTACCGTTTGCAATTGGATTCTCACGGCACCGACAATCCCGACCAGCGCATTGCCGAGGACCTGCGCCTGTTCACCGATGGCTCACTTTCATTATCCCTGGGACTGCTGCAAGCCGTGGTGACGCTGGCTTCGTTCGTGGTGATACTCTGGTCGGTATCAGGAGCGATTGAAATATTCGGGGTAAACATTCCCGGCTACATGGTATGGGCGGCATTGATCTACGCAATACTAGGCAGTGTGCTGACTCACTACGTCGGCCGGCAATTGATTCCGCTTAATTTTCAGCAGGAACGCTTAGAAGCAGACTTCCGTTTCAACCTGGTGCGATTGCGCGAAAACGCCGAAGGGATAGCCTTGTATCGGGGCGAGCGTTCTGAGAACGACGTGTTGCTCACGCGTTTTGAGCTCATCCGCGCGAACTGGTGGTCCTTAATGACCATCACCAAGAGACTGACGGGATTTACCGCGGGATATTCCCAGGCGGCGATAATCTTCCCCTACATCGTCGCGGCACCACGCTTCTTCACGGGCTCCATGCCTTTGGGCGGGCTAATGCAAATTGCCAGCGCATTCGGACAGGTGCAATCGTCACTTTCATGGTTCGTCAACAGCTACGGTACGCTCGCCAACTGGAAGGCAAGCGTTGATCGCCTGCTCACTTTTAAATCCGCGCTTGATCAGGCTAGCGTCGAATCGATGCGGAACGACGGCGTTCAATCTGTACAAGGCGATACACAGGAGCTGGCTGGCGCCGAGATCGAGCTTGGAGTGCCCGGCGACCGGGTCCTGGTCTCAGGGGCCAACTTCCAATTCGCTCCTGGAGAGCGCACGCTCTTGAGCGGCTCTTCGGGCAGCGGAAAAAGCACCCTGTTTCGCGCCATAGCAGGCATTTGGCCTTATGGCAGAGGCCGCATCACGATCCCCCGGGGTGCAAAACTTCTCTTTCTGCCGCAAAAGCCTTATATCCCTATCGGCACGCTACGCGAAGCGGTATCTTTCCCGGCGCCCCCCGGAACCTTTAGCGACCAGGTCATTCGCGACGCACTGTGCGACTGCCGCCTGGAATTGTTTACGGGGCGTCTGGATGAAAACGCGCATTGGCAGCAACTGATGAGCGGCGGAGAGCAGCAACGCCTTGCTTTTGCGCGTGCGCTTTTGCACCGGCCGGATTATCTGTTTCTGGACGAAGCCACTGCGTCGCTGGACGAAGAAACCGAGGCGTTACTCTACAGCGTGCTGCACGAGCGCTTGCCCCAGACGGCGATCATCAGCATCGCGCACAACCCCGCGGTGAGACGCTTTCATGAACGACAATTACGCCTCGCGTCAGGCCGCCTTGCGGATCTTTGAACCCGGCACCGGGTAGGGATACAGAACATTCAACGCCACGCTCTGCCCCGGGCTTTGAATGATGCGAACGTGTTCCCGGCGCAGTTCGCGCGAGTGCCGGCAGCCGCAAGAATGGGCGATCATGTCGATCTCCTTGTTCATATTGGCGGCATAGTTCGCCACGCGAAGGTATTTCTCCTCCACCACCAGGCCGCGCTGCAGGCGTTTATTGTGCGTGGTCACGCCCGTAGGGCAGGTATTGCGGTGGCAATGCAAGGACTGTATGCAGCCTAAGGCGAACATGAAACCGCGCGCGGAGTTGACAAAATCCGCACCCGCGCACAATGCCCAGGCAGCGCGGGCCGAAGTCACCAGACGCCCGGCGGCGATGATGCGTATTCGCGGGCGAAGGCCGGTTTCAATCAACGCGTCAACCACGCGCGGCAAAGCCTCCACAATGGACAGCGCCATATGATCCATTAACGCCTGAGGCGCCGCACCCGAACCGCCCTCACCGCCATCAATGGCAATGAAATCCGGCGCGTACTCCATGCCGCGTCTATGGATCGCCTCCGCGAGTTCGTTGACGAATTGCCAGCCGCCTATCGCGGTTTTAATGCCCACCGGCTTGCCGGTGATTTCGCGCACCAGAGCAATCTTGTCCAGCAACTGATCGACATTGGCGATGTCGCGATGACGATTCGGACTGATCGAATCGGCATTTGCCGGAATGCCGCGAATTTTCGCGATTTGCTCATTCACCTTGGCCGCTGGCAATACCCCTCCCTTGCCGGGCTTGGCGCCCTGCGAGAGCTTGATCTCGAAAGCCTTTACGTTGGGATAGGCGGCAATTTCACGGGCACGTTCTGACGAAAATTGACCATCGCTCCCGCGAATTCCGTAATTGGCAGTGCCGATCTGCATCATCACATCGCAGCCGCCCTCCAGATGAAATGGCGACAATCCGCCTTCACCGGTGTCCATCCAGCACCCCGCCATGGCCGCGCCGCGCGACAAGGCGCGCACCGCCGGCTCGGAGATCGCGCCGAAACTCATACCGCTTATATTTACCACCGAGCGCGCCTCGAAGGGGTGCTTGCAATAGCCATCACCGATCACCAAGGGCGGCGTGGGCAGGCGGTCCTCTTCCAGAACCGGATAAGGCGCGTTAACGAAAATAATTGATCCTGCTTCGTTCTGATCGTTGGTGGAACCGAATCCGATGACGCCGGCGTCGTTCTTGGCCAGGCGGTACACCCAGCCGCGTGTGGCGCGGTTGAAGGGCAATTCTTCTCGGTCGCTCATGAACAAGTACTGCCGTAAGTACTCGCCCAACTCCTCGAAATAGTAGCGCAGGCGCCCTATCACCGGATAGTTGCGCCGCACCGTGTGCTTGGTCTGCGTCACGTCCTGCACATACCAAACCGACAGCGTGACCACCACGACGAGCCCTACGATGGTTCCAAAATGGGCCTCGAGCACGACGAATAGTTCCGACATGATCAATCCCTTTCCTCTTGGTCTTTATTCTCGCATGCGACTTGAGTGGATACTCATGGCAATGCACGCATCACCACGGAGGATGGATCGTCAGCTGCGCCGTTTTCGATTTCATCCAGCGTGGCCGGACGCACATCCACGATAGTGGCCAGAAAGCGCAGCGCCATGCCAGCCAGTGGATGGTTGCCATCAAGCACCACCTTGCCATCAGCTATATCGGTAATGGTATATAAAGCAGTCCTCGCCTCCGTCTTGGGCTCCGCTTCCGTCATCGTCTCTGCTTCCGTCATCGCATCTGCTTCCGCATCGACATCGATCCGGCTCTCCACCACTCTTTCAACACGCATACCCACTTCGAGCCCCTGCGGAAACGTCGCAAGAGATTCCACATGAAGCAGGTCCGCGTTGTAATCGCCGTAGGCGTCCTCCGGCTCAAGGCGCAGGTCGACTCGGTCCTTCGCGGACTTGCCATCAAGAGCGGCCTCGACCACTGGAAAAATATCGCCGTATTCCCCGTGCAGGTACTGCACCGGCTCGGGTGGATGCTCGATTAAATTGCCCCAGATATCGAATAACTCGACATCAAGAGATATCACGCGGTTCTTGAGGACATGCATAGGGAACAATCCGGAAAAATATTTTTCGCATTCATGTACGAGGCATGCCTACCCAGTGTAACGGCTTGCACCCATCCAATCCAGCGGCAAGCGGGACGAGCCGCTAAAACACTCGCCATGACCAGAACGTCGCTGCAGTCCAGCCGCTTGGGGGCATTTCCTAATACAGTGACGCCAACATCGAGCCTGCTGATCCTCTTATCCCAGCGCATTCGCCCAAGCATCTCGCAGTGTCGCCAACCCGGCATTCACGTCCGCTCCCAGATGCACGCGCAGTGCGCGGCGATCATGTTTGCCCAGGCACACGAAATCCCCACGCGCCTGCGCTGCCTTGAGCACTCCGAACGTATAAGATTCGCCCGGGATAGCGAGGTCGGCCCTATCGTCCGAGGTGATCTGCAGGAACACCCCCGAATTTGGCCCACCCTTGTGCAACTGTCCGGTCGAGTGCAGGAAGCGCGGCCCGTACCCCAGCGTGGTGGCCACTTTCATCTTATCGCGCACGCCTACGCGCATGCCCTGCAACGCCTGGTGCGAGGCATCGGTGCGCTCCACATATGCGTTGAACGCCACGTAGTCACCCGACTTGACGCGCGCCAGGTGCGCCTTGAGCGCTGCCTCCAAGGTGGTCGCTCCTGTGAGCGCCGCACGGCAGGCGGCGTCGCCGAATACCTTCACGCCTCCCATACTGAGGATCGGCGCTTCCTCGGGCAGGCAGCCGTTTTTCTTGTATTCGTCGAGGAAATTTTTTGTGACGTCCTTGCTCTCCTGAACATTCGGCTGGTCGAAGGGGTTAATACCCATGAGCGCGCCGGCCACTGCGGTCGCCAGTTCCCAAAGGAAAAACTCTTCGCCCAAGTTAATCAGAGCTGAGAGTTCGATGCGCACCACCGGATGCCCGGCTTTCTCAAACGCCGCGACCTTCGCATCCTGTGCCGCATCGGCGCCACCGGAATAGCGGATGTAGACAAAGAAGCGATCAGCGCCGTATGCCCCTGGCTCACCGAGCGGCTCGTCGTCGATGGGAACGATGCCTTTTCCTTCTTTGCCGGTGCTCTCTGCGATAAGCTGTTCCATCCAGGCTCCCAGATTGCCGATAGCAGGCGATGTGATGAAGGTGATCTTATCGCGGCCCTGGACTGCCAGCTCGGCCATCGCCACGCCGAGTATTACGCCTGGATTCTCCTCCGGGGGAACGCAGGAGTCACAGCTATGACGCATTCGCTCGGCCTGGTAGAGCAGGTGCTCGACGTCTACGCCCATGATCGCTGCTGGAACGACGCCGAAGTTGGACAGCGCCGAATAACGACCGCCGATATCCGGCACGCCCGGCAGGATGTCGCGGAACCGGCTCTCCTTCGCCAATACATCAAGCAATGAGCCTGGGTCAGTGATAGCGATGAAATTCTCGCCAGCCTTGTCGCCCTTTAACTTTCGCATCTGCTCGAAGAAATACTGGTAGAACACCAGCGGCTCGGTGGTCGATCCGGATTTGCTCGATACGATGCACAAGGTCTTTTCGAGATCCACGCGCTTTTCGATATTTCGCACCTGTTCGGGCACGGTGCTGTCCAGTACATGTAACTCCGGAAAGCCTTGCACCAAGCCGAAAGTCATGCGGAACACTTCAGGACACAGGCTACTTCCGCCCATGCCAAGCAGCAGCGCATGCTTGAAGCCCGCCGCACGCACCGATTCGGCCACCTCGCGGATGCGCCTAAGGTGGTGCACCTGCCGCTCGGAGACGTGCATCCAGCCAAGCGCATTGGCAATGATTTTTTGATGCACAGGGTCCTTGTGCCAAAGGCTGAAATCCCTCGCCCAGAGCCGGCGCACGAAACCCGACTGCCGCATTTCCTTTAACTTCGCCTGCACGCACGCATCGTGCTCGCCCAGCGTATATGTCTGCTGGCTCAGCTTGGCGCCAAGCAACGCCTTCCTCTTCTGGCTGATCACAACCATCAACTGATCGAAGGAATCGAGGAACAACTTCGCGCCATCGGCGAGCAGCTTCTTTGACACTTCATTGATGTCGATCTTGCAATCGGCCAGGCGGTCCATTGTGGCGCGGGCATCGGCGAGGCCTTCGAGCAGGCTCGCGCGCGGCTTGCCGTGGTCGCGGAACGCGTTGTAGGTGGCGGCCGGCAGGGTATTCACCGTGTCTGGGCCGATCAACTCGTCCACGTAATAGGTGTCGGGGTATTTCGGATTTTTGGTACCCGTACTCGCCCAGAGCAGGCGCTGCACCTTCGCGCCCTTTGACTTAAGGGCCTGGAATCGGGCGCTTGCGAAAATCTCCTGGAATTTCACGTAGGCGATCTTGGCGTTGGCGATGGCCACTTTTCCCATCACGCTTTGCAGCGCGGCCCGGTCCATGGGAGCAGTCGCCTCCTTCAGCTTCGCCTCCAACATGCTATCGACCAGCGTATCGATGCGGCTGATGAAGAAACTGGCGACTGAGGCGATTTTCCTCACGTCGCCGCCATTAGCGCTGAGTTTCTCCAGCCCCGACACATAAGTCCAGGCCACCTGCTCGTACACATCGACGCCAAACAGCAGGGTCACATTCACATTGATCCCCAAGGACAACAAGTGCTCGATCGCCGGCAGGCCTTCGGGCGTGGCGGGGACTTTAATCATGACGTTTTCGCGCCCGACCGCCTGATGCAGGCGCACAGCCTCCTCGATGGTGCCTTCCGTGTTGAACGCCAGGTCTGGAGACACTTCGAGGCTGACGTAGCCATCGCGTGACTTACTCTGAAGGTACACCGGATACATCAGGTCGGTGGCATCCTGGATGTCTCCAATGGCGAGTGCTTCGTAGATTTCCTTGATGCCAGTAACGGCGGCGGCCAAAGGCATGAGCGCCTGGTTGTAGTCCGAACTGCCGCCGATGGCCTTCTCGAAAATAGAGGGATTGGAGGTGATGCCCATCAGGGCGTCATTGTCGATCAAGGCCTGCAACTCACCCGAGGTGATCAGACCTTTGCGGATGTAGTCGTACCAAGGACTCTGGCCGAATTCACGCAACCGCACCAGCGGATTCAAGGATTGCACTTGCTCACTCATTTTATCTTTCCATTTTCTCTGCTCGCCTCTTGGAAAATCGTCTACGCTCGCATCTAAGCGACATAAATCAGGCGGGCATGAATCAAACATCAAACCTGCCGCAGACTATAATTCCAACGATGAAATTGCAACTGCTCGGCGGCCTGACGGCGGCGCAATTCCTTAAGAGCCACTGGCAAAAGCAGCCATTGCTGGTGCGAGGAGCTATTCCCGGATTCCAAGATCCGTTGACAACATGGGAAATTTTGCGCCTAGCGGGCCGCGCCGAGGTCGAATCGAGATTGGTTTGGCGGAGTCGTGAAAAATGGCGCCTGGAACACGGCCCCGTGCCTGCGGCGCGAATTGCCCGCATGGCAGCAAAAAACTGGACGGTGCTGGTGCAGGGTGTCAACCTGCAATCCGATGCAGCCGACGCCCTTTTGCGTCGCTTCGCGTTTCTACCCGCAGCGCGACTGGACGACCTGATGGTCAGTTATGCGGCGCCAGGCGGCGGCGTGGGCCCGCATGTCGACTCCTATGATGTATTTCTGTTGCAGGGAAAGGGGCGACGGCGCTGGCGCATCAGCCGGCAGAAAGATCATAGCCTGCTGGAAACCTCGTCTCTGGCGGTATTGGCGAAGTTTGCGCCGGAGGAGGAATGGATCCTCAATCCAGGTGACATGCTCTACCTTCCCCCCAATGTCGCCCATGAAGGAGTGGCGCTGGATGCATGCTCCACTTGGTCGATCGGTTTTCGCGCGCCGGGAATGCGAGAACTCGGGATCGCTTTGCTGGATCGCCTCGACCAAATACTCCACGCAAAGTCGGTTCCCGCGCGGTATCAAGATCGTGGCCTCAAGCCAAGCACCAACACAGGCAGGATTCCGCTCGCCATGTTCGACTACGCCAGAGGGGTCGCACGCCTGCTCAGTCTCACCGATACGCACATTGAAACGGCACTGGGCCAGTGCCTCTCGGAACCCAAACCGATCGTTTCCTTTGATGCGCCCGATCCCGTCATGTCCAAACGCACATTCGGTGCGCGCCTCTACGCTATTGGATTGCGCCTGGATCGTCGTACTCAGTTTTTGTACCTTCGGGGAGCTTTCTACATCAATGGAGAGATTCAATCCATCGATCGCCCGGATACCAATCTTCTTCGCAAGCTCTCGGACCAGCGCCAAATCCCGCCTGGAGTGACAATCTCACGCGCGGCACACGAAATCCTCTATCGTTGGTATGCCGACGGCTGGTTGCATCCGGGAAACAGCGCTGCCCGTAAAAACGATTACCGGGAATAGCAAGCTAGGCGCCGCGCTTCAGCCCTCCAACGAGGATCGCCGAACATGGACATGACAGACGATGAACCCAGCCCGCAACGCAGGCTGATTACCACCCGCGCCGAGTATCAAGAGGCAATCGACCTACTTTTGCCCATGGCGCAGCGAGAACTGCGGGTGTTCGACCCAGATCTGTCGGACCTGCGGCTGCACCTGCCCGAGCGCATCACGCGCTTGCGCGAATTTCTCTCGCGCGGGCGAAACAACCGTTTGTATATAGCTGTTCACAAAACCGAATTTATCGAACAGCGCGCGCCCCGCATCCTCAATCTCCTGGGCTTGTTCGCGGCGAATATTTTTATTCAACGCACTCAGGGGGACGCAGCGCGAGTGCAGGACTGTTTCATTTTGTGTGACGAAACACACCTGGTGCGACGGCCCGTGGCCGCGCAACCGCGTGGCGTGGTTCTCACCGACGATTTGATCGAAGGCGCAAAAACGCGCGATCGCTTCGATCAGATCTGGGAGAGTTCGGAACCGGGTGTATCGGCCAACACCAGCGGATTGTAGACTTTCATATTTCCCGCCAGTCGAAGCCCTGCTCCTGATCGGCGACGGTGACCCAATTCGGTTCGCATTTCAAGGCATTGGCCAGGGCATCGCGCGCCAAAGACGGCGTGTTATTTCTTTTCGATAAATGCGCGGCAATCACGTGCTTGAGGCGAGATTGGTCGATCGCAGCCAACATCGCGCCTGAGGAATCGTTATCCAGATGCCCCAATCTGCCGGAGATTCGCGCTTTCAAGGATTGCGGATAGTCGCAATTCCAGAGCATATTCAGGTCGTGGTTGGTCTCCAACACCAAGGCATCCAGGCCCGATAGGGTTTTTTCAATATGCGGGGTAGAACAACCGGTATCAGTTAAAACACCCAGGCGCCGGGCGCCATCGGAGAATACAAAATGCAGCGGTTCGCGCGCGTCGTGCGGTACGGTAAACGGGAGAATATTGAGTTCGCCGATCTCGGTCGAATCTTCGGCGTGCAGCAATTCGATCTTCAAACCTGCGTCCGCGCCAGGGACTGACTCGCGCCTAGCCTCAAGCGTACCGTGACTCAGATAGACGGGAATAGCGTGTTTGCGCGCGAAGCCAAACACCCCTCCAATATGGTCGTCGTGCTCATGGGTCACCAGAATGGCGCTCAACTGGTCCGGAAGAAGTCCTATTCGCGCAAGCCGCGATTGCGTTTCTCGAACCGAGAAGCCGCAATCCAATAGCAGTCTGGTTTGCCCGGATTCGACGACGAGGCCGTTGCCTTCACTGCCGCTGCCCAAGGACGAGAAGCGCAAGGCTTAGCGACCCAGAAGAGACGGGGTGTCGCCTCTCATCATTTTAATTGCTGGTGCAGTAGCGTGAGTATCTTGCGCCCGGTCTCAGATGTATCTAGCTTGCCGTCCTTGTCTTGCACCTGCACTTGGCTTGCCTCGCGGTTGTCGCGCACCAGTACGCGGTATTGCTCCGCTTTGACGTCGGATTTGCCCGGCTTCCAGAAAATCAGACGAGACAGTACCCCGGTATCCTTCTTGGCGGTATCTTGCGCGTCATCCTTGGGATCGACGTAGCGCACAAAGTAGTAGCCTTTGGAGCGGTCGCGATCCTCGACCGTGAAACCTACCCGATCCAGGGCCAAACCCACACGCCGCCACGCACGATCAAAGGGTTCGTCAAGATCGAGCATTCCCGCCCCCTCGCGCGGATTTTGCAGCTTGGCGCGCTCAGCCACCGGGGCATTGTTTATTTGCGCCTTGGCGCGCACTTCCTCAACGCCAAACCGAACCATCAGACGGCGCAGGAACTCCGCTTCGAGCTCTGGGTCAGAGGACCTCGGCTGCCATACTGTCTGGTCCTTGCTCGTGCTGGTGAAGGTTTCAACCACGCCGCGATGACTGATGTATATCTCGGTGCCACCGTCCGCGGTAGGTTCCAGCCGCGTTCGGAATTTATCGCGTTCGGCAGTGGAATAAATCTGATCAATAAATCGTCCGAGCGTATTACGCAGAAAATCCTGTGGGATCTTCGCGCGGTTTTCCGCCCAGTCTGTTTCCATGACACCCGCTTCAGGCAATTCCAATTTCACCAGGAAACCGACCTCTTGCCAAAAATCCTTGACCGTTGGCCAAACCTTATCGGGCGCCTCCGGCACCACCAGCCAGCGCTGATTGCCCGAACGCTCGACACGAACCTTACCTACGTTTGGCAGCACCTCAATGCCCGAGGATGCTCTCGGAGCGCCGGAGCGCTCGGCGTTATAGGTCGACAGCGTCGCCGAACTGCCAGAAGCAATGTCGGGAACAGAAAATCTGTCGTCGCGCGAGGGCGCGGTCAAATCAGGGGGAATTTCGAGTGGAGGCAGCTTGCCCGCCGATTTGTATTCGATGCGCTGAGGCTCGAGTATGTCCAAGCTGCCGCAGGCGCCAAGCAGCAGCACTGCCAAGCCAACTCCCATCGCCTTACATGGAGACTTGAGGTTCATCCGGTCTTCCCTTCAATGACGCGCAAGCCGCTGGAAATTTTAATGTCGGCTACCCGCAGTGCTTCGCTTACGATTTCATGATACTGCGACGCGAGCGGCGTGAGCGGCAAGCGAATACCCATGCCGACCAGACCCATTTGCGCGGCCGCCCATTTAACCGGAATGGGATTGGCTTCAACAAAAAGCTTCTGATGCAGGGCAATCAATTGATTATTAAGCGTTCGCGCTTTACTCAAATCTCCGGCCAACGCTGCGGCACACATGTCATGCATCAGGCGCGGCGCCACGTTGGCCGTCACCGAAATCACCCCCTGCCCGCCGAGCAGCATCAGCGCAAGACAGGACGCGTCATCGCCGCTATAGACGAGAAATTCCTTCGCTGCGCGCCACATCAAATCCGAACAGCGCTCCATATTACCGGTGGCATCCTTGATGCCGACGATGTTCGGGATCTGTGCCAAGCGCAATACCGTATCGTTACTGATGTCGGCGACGGTTCGGCTGGGTACGTTATAGAGAATTTGCGGGATATCGACATGCTCGGCAATAGCGCGAAAATGCCGGTACAGGCCCTCTTGCGTGGGCTTGTTGTAATACGGTGCCACCGAAAGGGAAGCCGTCGCGCCCGCTTTTCTGGCGGATTCGGACAACTCCATGGCCTCGACTGTTGAATTGGCGCCGGTGCCGGCAATGATAGGAATGCGCCCCGCGGAATGTTCGACTGCGACGCGAATCAATTCCTTATGTTCGTCGAAATTGACGGTGGGCGACTCGCCCGTGGTACCCACCACGACAATGCCATTGGTGCCCTCGGCAATGTGAAAATCAATCAGTGAGCGAAACCGGTTGAAATCGAGAGACCCATCCTCATGCATGGGGGTCAGGATCGCAACAATGCTGCCGGAAATCATGGTCTTGGGAGCCTATCGTTGTAATGGCGCATCCGAGCGGTGTAATGCACATTGTAATTCGTCATTTTATCGCAAAGCACCTAGCCCGGCGACCGGTATGGGGGAATTCAAATCATCAAACTGGGCGGCATTTACCGCGCAAATTCGCTGAATCACGGCCGTTTTGGGTGACTGAATAATTCCTTGTTCAAAAGCAAGCACTTGCAACGGAGCAACAAGACTCAATAGTTCGTTGCGACGAAGTAAAAACTCCGGATTGCTGGGTCGCCCATAGCGCTGGTTGCCTGCCGCAAAGGTTTCATAGATCAATATGCCGCCGATACGCAGCGCTTCTCGAATTCCTGCGAACAAAGGCCTATACAGATAGTTGGTAACAATCAGCGCGTCGAAGGAGTCCGGCGGGAAAGGCCATGCCTCAGATTCAAGGTCCGCACATAAGGTCTCAATATGGGATTCTGTTTTCAGATGCATGAGCGCCGACTCATCGCGATCAACCGCAATTACAAAGTGGCCCAAGTCACGCAATAAACGCGCATGTCGCCCGCTTCCACAGGCCAGGTCCAGTACGCGACCTCCCGGGGCAATTAGCCTGGCGCAACGCCCTACCCATTCCGACGGGGCCAAATCGCCGCCGTGGCCCACATTCTGGGGAACTGCTGTGCTCAAAACCCGGACCCCGGCCGGTCGATGTACTCGATTTCCTCGGATGTAGATGCTCGTCCAAGCGCAGCATTTCTATGTGGAAAACGTCCAAAGCGCACGATGACCTCGTAATGGCGGTAGGCGTAATCGATGTTAGAGCCACAATCGCTGGAAAAACGCAGGCCCTCAAACAGGGCGAGCGAACGACGTTGCGCCGATAGATCCTCACAATGCTCGAACGGCAGGTAGACGAAACAACGCTCGATGGGCGAAAGCAAGCGATCAAAACCCTTCTCCACCATACGCCGCGACACCCCCAGTGCCGCAGAGTCGGCCACAAACGCCCTTGGACTGTCGCGATACATGTTTCTTGGAAACTGATCCAGCATGACGACCAGGGCCAAGGCGGCATGCGGCGTTGCTTCCCAATCGCTGCGCAAACCCATCAGCGCGGCTTCGTGCTCCTCCAGAAATCGCCTGCGAATATCATCATCGAATGACGCGTTCTTGCGAAACCATTCCATACGATGACGTCCGCGCTGACGCATGGAGGGCGCACAAAACCAGAAATCCAGAATCTCAGAAAAATCCAAGACAAGGCCTCGTCAAAAAATTCGAAACAATATTACACCGCAGATTATTCACCACCTCACCACGAATGAAAAGTCAGGAATTGAAAGCACGGCTATGAAAGCTGGAGTCTTCAGTGACCACAGCCTATAATTCCCCCCACCTGAACCGGTGCAAACCGGCGCCAACAGCCACACCGCAGCCCCGGTAGCTCAGTGGATAGAGCAACCCCCTCCTAAGGGGTAGGTCGGACGTTCGATTCGTCTTCGGGGCACCATACATTCAATGGGTTAGGTGCCATTGATCTGCTCCGGCTTCCTTGCCATCACACGCCCATCACAACGGAGCGTGGAAATGGCGAATATCAGGGTACTTTGAAGCGGCAAATGGCAGGTGCAGTTTCGGCATCGGGGATTGCGTCCAGTCGCAAAGTCCTTCAATAGTAAAGCCGAGGCAGCACGATGGCTTCAACTTCCGCGCCGTGCTCACGTCCGAAAAATCCATGCCCGCGATGACTTTTCTGTCAATCGTCATTTCTGCTCCTCAGTGATAGTCCACAATCTCAACATCACTCGCGCGTTCTAGCTCCTAGCCGGCGATCAAATAGGCTCAATCTGCATGACCGTGTCTATTCCGCCCTCGGGCAGAGCGCCTATGCGCCGGTTGCAGGCACCTTATTGGAACTAATTCCGACCCATACCAGTGCAACTCCTATGACGATATGCAGAATATCGTCGCCTGTGGTCCAGCGAAAGTAACTCTCAGGGAACAGATGCAGAAAACTTGCGGCAGCCTGATAGAGATCGATCACACCGAATCCAATGTTGAATGTGGATATCAATTTGTCGTTCTTCATCAGCACGAATGCCAATCCCACCACGCCGAAAAATAGGTGAAAAATGTTGTAAGCAGGCGCATTGCTGCTCAGTGGCGTGGGCATGATGAATCCCGCTATCCCGACCAGAATCAGTAGGGGAGCGAACACCAGCAGGACCCGATAATTCAGCTTGTTGCTTTGCAGCCCCATGAATTCTCCCAATTATTTCTATTTATAGGATTGTAGATTAGGCTGGCATAGTCAGCGTGTCTCGGGCGCTCAAATCTTCTGCGGCTCTGATTTCCGGACATTCCGCACTGGGAGCGTTTTAAATCTAGGCAGCACTACCCTCCAGCCCAATCACTGAAGTTGGCGTGTGCGCTGGTCTAGAAAGCGTGTTGGTTCTCGCGTCAGATTGCGGCGCAAGGCGCAAGGATATAAGGTAAGATAGTTTTAATTTTCAAAGACTTATAAAATAGCATCCCATCCCATTCAAAGATCTTACCGGTCAAGGCAACCATCCATTGAAATTCTGCTCTCACTGTGGCGACAAACTCGCCTTCCGCATACCTGAAGGCGATAACCTGGCACGCCACCTGTGCGACGGGTGCGGCACCATCCATTACGTCAATCCGAAACTGGTCATCGGCGCATTGCCCGAATGGAACAAGCAAATATTGCTCTGCCGACGCGCCATCGAACCGCGCCGAGGTTTCTGGACCTTACCGGCGGGTTTTATGGAGTTGGGCGAAACCACGGAGCAGGCGGCAATCCGGGAAACGCTTGAGGAGGCCAATGCGCGCGTCGAATTGCATGAGCTTTTGACGATGTTGTCGGTGCCCCATGTCGATCAGGTGCATCTTTTTTACCGCGCCCGCCTTCTGGATTTGAATTTTTCCGCGGGATCGGAAAGCCTCGAGGTCGAACTATTCGACGAATCCGATATCCCTTGGAAAGAGATTGCGTTTCGTACTGTTACCACGACACTTCAACATTTTCTGGCCGACCGCGGCACTGGCGACTATCGATTCCGTTCAGGCAAGTTATCCGCGCAGGGTTGACCAAAGGGCATTCGAGGTTCACCCGAAGCGTACCCCCGGAAAGCGATAAGGCCTGCGATAACCAGGCCCTATCGAAAACACTCTGATTTGATATCGCGATTTGATATCAGCTAAGGCGTTGACGAAATTTTGTGGATCGACAGATCTGCCCCGATGAACTCTTCTTCTTGATCCATGCGTAAGCCCACCGTGGCTTTGAGAATGCCATAAATCAGCGCGCCTCCCACCAAGGCAACGGTGATGCCAAGAACAGTGCCTGTCAATTGCGACATAAAGGACACGCCACCCATCCCGCCCATGGCCTTGGATCCGAATATGCCCGCAGCTATGCCACCCCACGCGCCGCACAAACCATGCAGGGGCCACACGCCCAATACATCGTCGATTTTCCAGCGGTTTTGGGTAATCGTAAACATATAAACAAAGATGAAACCGGCGATCGCACCTACCACCAGCGATCCGATCGGATGCATGACATCCGAACCCGCGCACACGGCGACCAGACCTGCCAATGGTCCGTTGTGAACGAACCCTGGGTCGTTCTTGCCAGCCAGCAAAGCAGCCAAGGTACCGCCAACCATTGCCATCAGCGAATTAATCGCGACCAGGCCGCTGACCTTATCCAGCGTTTGCGCCGACATGACGTTAAATCCGAACCAACCGACCGCGAGTATCCATGCGCCCAGCGCCAGAAACGGAATGCTTGACGGGGGATGGGCGCTAAGCACTTTGCCGTCCTTGGAATAGCGCCCGGTGCGGGCGCCAAGAAAAAGTACCGCAGTCAAACCAATCCAGCCACCGACGGCATGGACCACCACTGAACCAGCGAAGTCGTGGAACTCCTCGCCGAAGCTGGCTTTCATCCACGCCTGAATGCCAAATTGCTGGTTCCAGGCTATCCCTTCAAAAAAGGGATATACCAACGCGACAACCAGGGCTGAGGCCGCGAGCTGCGGGTAAAACTTTGCCCGCTCAGCGATACCTCCAGAAACAATTGCTGGAACCGCGGCGGCAAACGTGAGCAGGAAGAAGAATTTAACCATGTCATAGCCGCTTTTCTCAGCCAGGATCTCCGCGCCGGAAAAGAAACTAACGCCATACGCCACCGCGTAGCCAACGAAAAAATACGCTATGGTTGATATTGAGAAATCGCAAAGAATCTTGACCAAGGCATTAACCTGGTTCTTGTGGCGAACAGTGCCCAGTTCAAGGAATGCGAATCCAGAATGCATTGCCAGAACCATGATGCCGCCAAGCAAAATGAACAGCACATCCGCGCTTGCTTTTAAATTTTCCATGCCTTCCCCTTTAACGACGCAAGATGCCAATTTTTTTAAATCTTCAACCGCTGAACGCCAGCATTCCCCATGAAGGGGTAACGGTGAATCCAAAGCGTGCAAGCAATTATTCTTTTTTTGACAATGCGGCCAATTGTCAACAATTTCTCAATTCATGACAACAACGTGGCTCTTGCGAGCCTGTCACGTTTTTGGGAAAGGTAAATAATGTTGAATTGTAGGGGATTTATCCAGCTGGGCAAGAATAAAGAGAACCCAAATAGTGCATAGACATATATCGCGCGACGGCGGTACAAATTCAGGGGGCGCTGTTGATTCGCATACTGGATAGCGCCGCAACGCAATTTCCACCTCCCGAGCACGCCCTTGCGGAACCTAACGGTCTACTTGCGATGGGCGGCGATCTCTCGCCAGAACGATTACTTAGCGCCTATCGCCAAGGCATATTTCCCTGGTTTTCACACAGTGATCCTATCCTTTGGTGGTCACCCGATCCGCGCATGGTTTTGTACCCAAGCGAGTTCCGTGTATCCCGGTCGCTGGGAAAACGCCTTCGCAACAGCGAATACGAGGTTCGCTTTGACACGGCTTACAGCCTGGTGATGGACGCATGCGCCGCGCCTCGAGATGAGCAGCCGGGCACCTGGATTACCCCGCAGATGCGGGCGGCCTACCTTGAATTACATCGCTTGGGGCATGCCCATTCGGTTGAAACCTGGGTCGACGGCGAGTTAGCGGGCGGCCTCTACGGCGTCGCAATCGGAGACATTTTCTTCGGCGAATCGATGTTTAGCCGCACACGCGACGCATCGAAAATAGCCTTGGCCACCATGGTCAACTGGTTTATCGATCAACGCGTTCGCCTAATCGATTGCCAGTTTCATACGGAACATCTTGAATCCCTTGGAGCGCGCCCGATTGCTCGCGCAGATTTCTTGCGACAGGTGCGCGAATGGGTTCACAATCCGCGCCAAGTCGGTCACTGGAATTACGCCGTCGTTCGCAACGAACCCGCAGGCCTCTGAATTCATGTCTCAACTCAACGACCTGCCGCATGCCGTCCTGCAGTTCTACGTAACGGCGCCGTATCCCTGCAGCTACCTGCAAGGAAAAATGGCGCGCTCGCAAGTCGCCACTCCCAGTCATTTGATCGGCAACGACCTGTACGGGGATTTGGTCAGATTGGGATTCAGAAGAAGCGGAATTTTCACTTATCGCCCTTATTGCGATGCGTGCCGTGCCTGCGTACCGGTGCGCGTTCCTGTCGCCGATTTTTCAATGAGCCGAAGCCAGCGCCGCGCCTGGTCAGGGCACCAAGACCTTGATTCCAGCATCGCCGGATTGCACTTTCGCGTCGAGCACTACTCCCTGTACCTGCGCTATCAGGCAAGGCGCCATGCCGGCGGGGGCATGGATCAGGACAGCCGCGATCAGTATTCGCATTTTCTGTTGCAAAGCAGGGCTAACACCAAGCTCGCCGAATTTCGACGCGATGGCAAGTTGGTAATGGCCTCGATTTTGGATCAATTAAACGATGGCCTGTCCTCTGTCTACACATTCTTCGACCCCGACGACGCGCACGCCAGCTACGGGACCTACAACATCCTTTGGCAGATCGAGCAATGCCGCAGTTTGAAATTGCCCTATTTGTATCTGGGTTACTGGATTCGCGATTCTCAGAAAATGTCCTATAAAGCGCGCTTTCGTCCCATAGAAGGCTTTATTGACGGGAACTGGCGCCGACTCGAAGCGCGCGATTTTTAGCGCGTATGCGCTGGTAGACTACCTTCATGCTTTATCGTCTGGCGAGGCCAATCCTTTTTTGTCTGGATCCTGAATCCGCACATGGTGCGGGACTACGGCTATTGGATACGCTGCATTCTGCAGGCCTGTTGCGCCTGGTTGCCGGTCCCGCTCAAGCTATCCCGGTTCGAACAATGGGATTGGATTTCCCCAATCCAGTCGGACTTGCTGCGGGATTGGACAAGAACGGCGACCACATTGATGCGCTGTTGGGATTAGGATTTGGCTTCATTGAAATAGGTGCGGTCACCCCGCGCCCACAACCAGGCAATCCAAGGCCGCGGATTTTTCGTCTCACCAGCTCACGCGCGATCATCAATCGCATGGGATTCAACAACCTGGGCGTTGATCATCTGGTCGAAAACCTTCGTCGTCAAACGCATAAAGGAATCGTCGGGGTTAACATTGGAAAGAATTTTGATACACCGATCGAACGCGCCGCCGAAGATTACGTGCAATGCCTTCGCAAGGTCTATCCCTATGCGTCGTTTGTAACCGCCAATGTCTCCTCGCCAAATACCTCGGGTCTACGCGAGCTGCAACATGACGAGCTAATGAACCATCTGCTGGGTGAGCTTGCCCGAGCCCGTGGCGAGTTGAGTCAATCCACTGGTCGCCATGTTCCGATCGCGGTAAAAATCGCGCCGGACCTGGATGAGCGCGCCATCGACGCCATCGCTGAAAAGGTGATCGCGCACGGACTTGACGCGGTGATAGCCACAAATACGACGCTTTCTCGCGCCGGCGTCGAGCACTTGCAGGCCAGCCGCGAGGCCGGTGGATTGTCCGGTGAACCGTTGCGGGCGCGCTCCACCGAAGTTATCGCGCGCCTGGCTCAGGTGCTGCAAGGACGTGTGCCTATCATCGGCGTGGGCGGGGTCTCCAGCGCAGCCGACGCAATAGAAAAACTGCATGCAGGCGCAAATTTAGTCCAGCTATACAGTTCGCTGGTGTATGAAGGCCCCCGATTGATCAGTCGTATCCTGACCGGCCTCGCCCGATCACGCGCATGAGCGCGGCAACAAATCCATCTATCGACGCACTTGTCGAGGCGATCGACAAGGTTCTTCCACAGACGCAATGCACACGCTGCGGCTATCCGGCATGCCGGCCCTATGCCGAGGCTATTGCCAAAGGCGAGGCGGACTTCAATCAATGTCCGCCAGGCGGGCAATTGGGAATCATCAAGCTGGCGACATTACTTGGCAGAAAGCCCCTTGCGCTGAATACAGCAAATGGCGTCGAAGGCCCCTTAAAACTGGCCTTTATCGATGAGGCGGCGTGCATCGGCTGCACGCTTTGTATTCAAGCCTGCCCGGTCGATGCCATCATCGGCGCCGCTAAACAAATGCACACCGTGATCGCTGAACTATGTACCGGATGTGAGCTGTGCGTTGCACCTTGTCCGGTTGACTGCATCGCGATGATTGCGGAATCCAATGCGCTCGCCCTATGGACCGACGCGCGTGCGAATGACGCTCGCCGAGCTTACCAATCGAGAACGACCCGCCTTGCCAGGGATGAAGCACAAGGCTTTGCCAAGCCAGGCAAGTCAGATGACGGCGCCAATGACGATGGGGCCAAGGCAAGGCAGGCGCTGGTACGCGCGGCAATGGAGCGTGCCAAGGCAATGCAAAGCTCAATCAAACCCAAAAACACCGAGAACCTTTCCGCTGAAATCGAACATCGTCTGCGAGCAATCGACGCAAGGCGAGACAAGGTCGCTGGACCCGGCAAGGTGGAAAAACCATGAACGCCGACAAGCGACGTGCGATTTTCGAACGACTTCGACAGGCTAATCCGGCCCCACGCACCGAACTCCTGCATCGCTCGCCGTTCGAACTGCTGGTTGCCGTAGTGCTCTCGGCGCAAGCCACCGACCGAGGCGTCAATCGCGCGACACCTGCGCTATTTCGCGATGCCGGTACGCCGCAGTTGATGCATTCTCTGGGTGTCGAACGACTGTGTGACTACATAAAAACCATAGGCCTGTACCGCTCCAAGGCACGGCATCTGATCGAGACATGTCGCATACTGGTCGATTTACATCATGGCGAAGTGCCGCGCGACCGGGAATCTCTCGAAGCGCTGCCGGGTGTCGGTCGAAAAACCGCGAATGTCATCCTCAATACCGCATTTGGCGAACCCACCATCGCGGTCGACACTCACATTTTTCGCGTTGCCAACCGCACCGGCATAGCGCCTGGCAAAAACGTATTGCAGGTTGAACAACGGCTACTCAAATTCGTGGCCGATGATTTCAAGCTGGATGCGCATCACTGGCTTATCCTGCACGGGCGCTACGTTTGCAAGGCTCGAAAACCAGAGTGTCCTGCATGCACCATTGATGAATGGTGTGAATATCGGGGCAAAACCAAGGCGTCCGCGCCAAAGCCCAAAACACCCCGGGCCCTTTAGCGAACGCCGTTCGACACCACCACCGACTGAAACTCTCGACATGTTTTCACCCAGCCGCGACGAAGTTAGAGATTTTTTTATACAGACTTGGCGAAAGCAAGGCGAACGTGCGCCGCTCACGCCGCTGGAGGGCATGGCGCTGGACATCATTTTTATGCACCCTGAGTATCAATCGATGCTGGCCTCGGCAAAAGGCACGACGCAGGACGAATTCACACTCGAGCAAGGTGGCACCAACCCTTTCCTGCATATGAGCCTGCATCTGGCGATCGAGGAACAGTTGTCTATCGACCAACCAGCTGGATTGCGGCGTGAATTCGACCGGCTCATGGCGAAATTTAGCGACAGGCATCAGGCTGCGCATGCCGTTCTCGAATGCCTAGGCGAGACCGTATGGCGTTCGCAGCGCGAGAATCGCCCCCCGGATGCCGAGGCGTATCTGGAGTGCGTAAAAAAAGTTAGTAGAGGACTTTCAACGCCAAAGTAAGTCCGCCCTGCCGAGCGCACCCCAAAAAAAAGGTGGCCTCAGCCACCGTTTTTTTCGCGCAAGCGGGTCAGTGCTTGATCGCCAGGGGTCCGGGACGCGATGCGAACCACTGCGCCACATCCAGAATTTCCTGCCGGCTCAGGTTCTGCGCCTGCGCGCCCATGATGGCATTTTTGCGAACGCCGGTTTTGTAGTCGTTCAAGGCCTTGGCCAGATAATCACGATGCTGGCCGGCAATAATCGCATAATCGGGTTGCAAGGGCTTGTCGCCGTTCTCGCCATGACAAACGGCACATACCTGCTTCGCCTTGGCCTGCCCCGCGGCTATATCGGCAAGTGCGCAAGTTGAAGCCACTCCGAGGGTTGCGACAAATATCGTTGCCAAAAAGCTTGGCATCATTGGTCTTGCTGCTGTCCGTTTTTTCATCACCAGTTGGGTCCTATTCATAGCTTACTTGCCTCTGCCATAGTACGCGGCCAGATCCTCTATATCTTTATCCGACAGCGATTTCGCGATCGCGGTCATGGTGGGATGGCTGCGCTCGTCCGCCC